>NZ_CP127407.1:985384-1293076 GCF_030291075.1 Stenotrophomonas sp. 57 | reverse complement strand
ATGCTGATCTGCATGTTGGCACTGGCCATCACCTTGGAGAGCCGGATGCGCTCCATGCTCACTTTGACAATGGAGTCCATGCCGGTTTCGGCGCGAGACAGCGCCCAAAGGCCAGACGCCATGATCGACATCGCAACCGCGATCAACACCACGAAGGCCGCACCCAATCGGGTGCCGACCCTGTACCGCATCAAGAAATTCTTCACATTCATACCTCTCATGGGGGAGGAGCAAGCTCCTGGCCGACAGCGTCGGCGAGCGAGTGATCGGCCCCACGCAGAACAACCTTAATGCGCCCCATTTATGCGGCCAATTCGCAGAAATGGGCTCACTTAGCAGGCAAATGTCCGCTTTTGACCACAAATAGCGCCATTTCAGACAACAGACCTCCACCTAGGAGACAGGATTTGTCGCCCGATAGCGACCAACTATCGAAATTTGAAGGGACATGTATCTTTCGTTTATCCACGGTAGGTTGAGGCGACACGGGATTGGCTTGGAACATGCACCGTCAAGCTAGCGGAGGTTTTGCTTCGCGCGTCCCTGCGTGAATCGGGCAAAGCTAAGATCGGGACAAGCACTGCGGTCACGGTCTCTCGCCGCTGCCTTTTACCTTTCCCTACCCCAGTCAAGAGTTGTCGGGCAGTGCCGGCCTCAACGCGGATGCCAACAAACTTCCCTAGTAGATAGCTTGGTGCGCCGCACCATGATCATGTAGCCGACCCGTGGTATGAATGCCCATGTGATGTGCGTCACAAATCTTAGACCTATCTCGATCAGGATGAATCGTCATGGCCAAAAAGGTTGTTTTTGTCGCTTTCGCAATCGAAGACGTTGCAATTCGAGACATGCTCAAAGGACAGTCGCTCAACACAAAGACGCCCTTTGAATACGTCGACATGTCAGTTAAAGATGCCTACGACGAAGAGTGGAAAAAGAAGGTCCGCACTCGAATTCTTCGTTCAGATGGCGTCTTGGCGATCGTGTCGGCGAACTCGCTGACCTCTAGCGGACAGAAGTGGGAAATTACCTGCGCTAAGGCGGAAGGCGTGCCGCTAAAAGGGATCTGGGGTTACAAGGACGATAGGACCGCGCTTGCCGGCGTCAGCACCATGACCTGGACCTGGGCAAACCTCGAAGACTGGATCGACACGCTGTGACGCGGAGAGCCTTGGTGGTGGGCGTGGACTTTTACGCTCACGTCTCTGACCTTCATGGATGCGTCAATGACTCATTTGCGGTCAAGGCGATGCTAGATCGGCATGCTGACGGGTCACCCAACTTTGGCGTCCGGCATCTAACGGCGACTGGGCCTGGCGACTCAGTGACCCGGGAGGAACTGCGCTCTGCGATTGAAGAGCTGTTTGCTGGGGAGGGGGAAGTTGCGTTGCTGTATTTTGCAGGCCACGGACACATCGAAGAAACCGGCGGCTACCTGTGCTCGTCGGAGATCCATACCGGACACGATGGCCTGCCGCTTTCAGAAATCATGACGATGGCCAACCGGTCCAAAATGGCCAACCGTGTCATCATCTTGGACAGCTGCCATAGTGGGGTCGCAGGCGGGGCAGCATTGAATCAGCGCGTCGCGGAAATCAGCGATGGCGTCACGATCCTGACTGCTTCTACGGCTGAGCAATACGCCACAGAAGAAGACGGCGCTGGCGTCTTCACTTCCCTCCTTGTTGATGCGCTGGGAGGAGCGGCTTCCAACCTAGTTGGTGACGTGACGCCAGGCGGCGTCTATGCCCACGTGGATCAATCGTTGGGACCTTGGGCACAGCGCCCTGTTTTTAAAACAAATGTAAAGACCTTTGTGTCTCTGCGCAAAGTCCAGCCGCCCCTTGCACTTTCCGACCTACGGAGAATCTCGGAACTGTTCCCTAGCAAGGGGGCCACCTTCCAACTGGACCCTTCCTTCGAGCCTGAGCGTTCCGCCGACTGGGAAAGGGATCCCAACGGCATCCCCCCTCCTGACCCAGAGAACGCCGCCATTTTCTCAGTCTTACAGAAATACAACAGAGTCGGTCTGCTGGTGCCGGAAGGAGCGCCGCACATGTGGCACGCCGCGATGGAATCGAAGTCAGTCCGACTAACCGCTCTGGGAGAACACTATAGGGCACTGGCGACAAGAGGTCGGATATGAATAACGTAGCCGACCAAAATCTTGACCGCGCCATGGAAGATCTGGTGGAGCGGCTTGCTTCCATTGAACACGAGAGGTGGGCCCATTGGCAGGCTTACTTACATAAGCAGGGCCAGCGCCGGGACGATGGCAGCATCGTTCTGCCTGCCGAGCTCGTGTTGAGATGGGAACGCCAAATTGCGACCCCATACGCAGAGCTCACTCCCGATGAGCAGAGCTCTGACCGCGAGCAAGTCATGAAGTACTTGCCACTGATAAGGGAGGCTCTTCACTTAAGCAAGTAGGGAAGAGCACATTGCTGCGACGCTAACGCCCCTGCGCGGGCATCGGTCGCGTTGCCATGCTAAGCGGCCCAAGATCTTTGATCACAGACGGCGCTTGCTAGTACGCAGCAAGCTGACCGTACGCTTCACCGCAGCAAGGCAATGCACGCGAGCGCGCCATTACCTGCAGCGCCAGGAAGAAGGTTCCCAGCGATACCAGCGCTGTGCTGCGCAGGTGACGTCCCACCAGCTTACCTGCCACGCCAATACCCTCCGGTGCGGCCGCCCCGAAGACCAGCAGCACGTCCACCCGGTCCGCCAGCCCGGCATTGCATGCAAATGACGCCACGTAGGTGGACAGAATGTTATGCGCCAGCATCCACATCATCACCGTGGCCAACACATGGCGCACGCCGGGGTGCGCAGCACCTCGCGGCCCCGGCAATGGCGTTACCTGCTGGTCGGCGAGAAGCCCTGAGCTCCGCGCGTCTTTCGCCACTGGATCCACGCGATCGCGGCTACGAAGAATACGCTGCACAGGTAACTACCTTCCGGCCCTTGCGCGCCACCAGTGAGCGCGTCGGCGCCTTGCGGGCGCAGCGCCACCAGCAGCGCTGGCAAGTGCGCGTTCATGCCGGTGACGGGCAGTTCGAATCCGGTCGCGAGTACCCAGTTCCACCCCGTGTGCCACCCCATCACGCCCCAGATACTGCCGGTCCGCAGCGCCCACGCGCAGGCAAACAGCGAGAACAGGAACGTGTTGAGCGTGACCAGGGGCGGCTGGTGCGGACTAAAATGCAGGAAGCAGAAAACGAACGACACGAGAAGCACTGCCGCCGCGACATTCGTCTTGCGCGCCATCACCGACAGCATCCAGCCGCGGAAGATGATTTCCTCCACGCTCGCTTGGAAAATGAAACTCAGCAGCAGCAAACCGATGTGCAGCAAACTCTCGGGCGACCGCAAGGCTTGACCCAAGCCCGCCGCCTGCATGCCGCCTGTTATCCAAATAGCGACCACGACCAGCGCGATCGTGCCGCATCCAACGGCCAGTCCGCGGAGGAAGGTTATCAGCGGCGTCGGACCAGTCAGCCCGATACTCGCCAGCGAGCGCCCTTCCACGAAGCGTACCCAGGCGAGCACGGCTACCAGCGTCGGCGCGAAGCCGATCCACAGCAGCGCATAGAGACCAGCGAGGCCGATCGGATCGCCGTGTGGAGTCGACCAATGCTGCGACTGCATCCACCCGTCAAGCGCAAGCACTGGTACCGCGTTAAAAAAGACCATCAGGATCGGAGCCAGCCAGGCCCAAGGCAACCAGCCGCGAGCCGGATCGGGCGAGTACAGGGAAACGGGGGTCATGGGGGGCTCCAGGTAGAGGTGATCGCTGCTGCACGTTGCCATTCGCGCTGGGGCGTGGCAATCCGTTTGCGACCAAGCCACAGAAGCCAGCGATGAATTACCGGGATGGCCGACGAAATGGGGCCGAGTCGTCGCCCGTGGCGTCGGATTTGGGTGTCGGTGTCATATGTTTAACGAAGTTGAAACCGCCGGCGGGCACCGACATTACAAGCGATCGGCGCCTCCTTCCTTCCCGAACGTCCGCTTTCGGCCAGAAGCAGGCAGCCACAGTAGCGTCGGGTGACTTTCGGCATTCGCCCCAGCTCCCGTCCAGCCCCAAAGTAGGCGCTTATTCAAGCCAAAGGATGGCCGATGGGCCGTAGTGCGCTGTGGGCGGTGTTGCTTCTGTTCTTACCAGCAATTGCTTGCGCATCTGCAACCAAGACGCGTGCCTGCGAGGACGGCGCGTCACCCATCCTGCGCGGATCACACTGCGCCACGGTGGACGTTCCACTTCGCCATGCCGATCCATCAGGCGAGCAGATTGCGCTGTTTCTGCGCCGCATACCGGCCAGCGCGGAGGCGCCCAAGCGAGGCGAGGTCTGGCTGCTCTCTGGCGGCCCGGGCGAGTCAGGCGCCTCCCTCTATCCTCTGATCGCGACCTACCAGCGTGCGTTCCCCGGGTTTGATCTTGTGATTCCCGACCACCGCGGCACGGGTCGGTCTTCGCGAATCTGCCCCGTCCAGGAAGCACCTGAAAGCCCAGAAGGCACAGGGTTGGCAGGTGCCGAATGGGGCCCTTGCATCGGCAGCATGTACGCCAACCTGCAGCGCACGTCGGCCTTTTCCATTACCGAGGCTGCGCATGACATTGGCATTCTGATGTCACAGGCACATCGCAGCGGGCAGGTGTTGCTGTATGGCGTTTCCTACGGTACCCAGCTGGCATTGCGTTCGCTCCAAGTCAATGAGCTTCATCTGGATGGGCTCATCCTCGACGGGCTGGTGCCGCCCGAATCCACTGAGACGTGGGATCTCAGTCGGCGCACAGCCCTTGTCGATCAGGTCGGGCGGCAGAGCATGGATGCACCAGGCCTCCAGCAGTATCGGACGTTGCTGGCGGCGAAGGATGGCGCTTGGCAGAACGACGTGCCGGGCGGCGACCTGCGCCGGTTCTTCGCAGCGCTGCTGAGCTTCCCTACGCTGCGCGATCGGATGCCGAAGATTGTGCAAGACCTTTCCGAAGGCGATACCCGCACGCTGGCCGCCACGGTGAGGGACTGGAATGCCGCGCTGGCGCAGCTGGGACAGGGAGGAAACAACCAACCGGCCCTGCCGCTGGTGATGCTCATCGCCGCCTCGGAGAACAATGCACGCCCTGAGCTCAGCCTAGAGACCGTGAACGAAGAGGCCAAAGATGCGCTGTTCGTCAGCCCCATTCCCGGCCTGCTCGTCAGTGGCAGTGTCCCGCGTTACCCGCGTGATGCCTGGTTCGGAAAGACGCCGGACACCCTGCCACGGACACTGATCCTGCAGGGAACGCTGGATCCGAACACCGCCTACGCCGGTGCCCAGGAACACGCTGCGTTGCTCCGCAGGTCGGGGCCTGTGACGTTCCACACGGTGGACCGGGGCGCACATCTGCTGGCGCTGGTCGCGCCACGCTGCTTCGTTGCTGCCGTGGGCAGTTTCATCAATGGCGAAGTGGTGAGCGAGCGCTGCGCAGAACCCGCGCCAAGGTAAGAGCACTCATCCCGGCGTGGGTCGGCTCTGATCTGAACGCGCTTATTCTGCGCTCGCGTGCTTAGCAAGGCGGACGGGCACGCTACAATGGACGAGCCGGCTTCGCATCTCAAAGAGCACGAGTGATGCCAAATGAACGGGGCGCCCATAGCCAAATCGGGCGGTATCTGAGAGAAACGCCAGCAACGCTGCTCGGAGGACTGGGCTATGCTCTAGCTTATAGCCAAGCACCATGCTTCTGGCTACAGACCGAGGAGTTAATACATGGCCTTTTATGAAGAATTTTCCGAAATAAGCAGCGATGCGCAGCTGAAGCAGTTTTTGAACCTTTACGGGTTTCACGAGGTGATCGCTGACAAACGGTGGAACTTAGGCCAGTATGAGCTTGCTCACGACGGCACAACTTACGGCGTGGGTTATCGGTGGTATGACCCCTCTCAGGCATTTTCAATCCAGAGGGATATCCATAAGGCCGAACTCTGGACGATTGATTCCGCTGGGAATCAAATAACCAGAGGAAGCATCTCTTTCCCCGAGGGCTACTAAGACCAGAGCCGACATGGGAAGGAATACCAGCAGGGATTCTGCTGTCTACCTGCGAGCCATCCGCCTCCACGGTGGCATCCAAGCATCAATGGAGTTGCGTGGCGTCCAAACCGCACGACCGCTCAATTACCATCCACCAGCCAATGTCATTAGACATCGAACGCCATTGGGACAAAAAAAAGGCCGCCTGAAGGCGACCTTTTTCTTTTTTGTTTCACTTCGCAGTGGGCGATTTAACGCCGTCGTGAAGGCCGTCACTGCACCGTGTCCTTCACCAAGTGAAGGAACTATAGCAATCCAAGAATGCCCTGTCAAACATTCAAGGAAGCCGCCTGTTCAGCATTCAGTTTTCGAAGCTCTTCAACCTCTTCATCCAGTGAGAGGTTGACGGCGCTCTCCCACCCTCGGGCAACCTCAAGGACCAACTGAAGCTGCTGCTCCAGCAATGCAATTTTACTCTCCAACTTCTTTTCCCGCTTCACTTCACCCTTGTTTGGCTTTTCTGGCCTCATGCCGACCGAGTGAGACACGCCCAGCATGATTTCCCGACGCTCGGCGGATGAGACGCGTGCGGGGTAGCTATGGTCGCGAGATTGCCCCCTCGGCCCGGCATGGTTGGGCGGCAACACACGGGCGAAAGCCACACTTGTGACCATCCCACAAAGGGCCCAACTGTTCAGCCCGCTATTGGCATAGAACGGCAAGCTGGCCAAGGTCTCCGGACTGATGCGGACCCGGGTTGGGTCAGAAGCTGCTCCCTGTTTGGATGTTACCGGAGCCACCTGGAGCGTCCCGTTGCCCACACTCAACACCACAGCCAAACGCCGTTTATGCATTTCTCCCTTCAGATGCATGTCATAAAAGGACGTATTGTTGGCCAAGGAGCCGTCGGATCCTACAACCTGCGGGATATGCCCATATTCAACTTCGACAAGCTTTCCTGGGTGCATCAAGGTAGCGAGCTTCACACCTCCCTTCGAGGTTGTCTCAGCCAAATTCTTAACCGATGCGTTATGCCGCTGAAGAACAACCTTTACAAGTGCAGGTGACGTGGCCGCGTGCGAGTCAACCGACATGACTTGCCAGCGCGTAGCGGCGTGACCTGTAAATGACTTGCAGCAGATCGTCACCTTCCCATTGAGCCGAGGAACTGCCACTCCATGGATATCGGCATGCTCTTCCCGCCCCAAAAGATGTCCGGTCGCCTCATCCACGTATTCCACGACAATAGTTGTCACGCTGCAACTCCCCCGCCCAGTCCTGGGCCTTCACTTCACTGTTCAAGCCCGCTACGGGCATCCTCCGACGATTTTACCGCAGGAGTCTCAAGCCCGCACAACCTAGACTATGGTCGTCGATGCATCCACCGGAAGTATGCGCAGAAAAGGCATCCACATGAACGAGTAATATCTTGGCATCATTGGGCCTAACCAGCACCCTCAGGAACAAATACGAACACTAAAACGAACAGCATCAACAATGATTTATTGTTGTTTGATAATCAAGGCAGGCAAGTCGAAACTTATTGTTAACTGGTTTAATGCAAACAGCACGCAATGGATGGTAACGATGAGAGTGGCGGCGCGGCGTTTCGGGTCGCTATTAGGCGGCGACCTGCCGGCGGTCCGGAATACTGCATCGTTTCCCTGACCCGGAGTTGCACCAGCTGTTCACGGTGGGTGTGCAGGACAGGGGATGGGATCGTCCAATCAGGCTTGGCATCCCCAAATGCCTCAGCGGAGAGTGGTCAGCACTATTTGGCCACGCCGTGGTTGGCGCGATCCTCCGTCCGCTCCAAGCTCTCGCCCGACCGACGTCTCATTTCTAGTAGGAGTCGCAGTGGCTTCCGCTGACAGCGGCTCCCGATGCCCGTACTCGTCTGGGAAGGGGCGCGACACCACCATCACAGCGTCTCGCGCATGAGACGGCGACCGATCTTGGCCGTCCCTCAAAACCCTTGGCATTATCCGCGTGACCGCTCGCGTTCCGCACTCTACCGTAAGCCAGCGAGCCGAACGCGCCCTGGACGGCTTGAACTTCTTCTTGGTCGATGTCCACGGCGGCCCAGGGCACTACTTGGCCATCTTTCTGCTCTCGGTACACCACTGGCGGCCGGCCAGCATCGGCGTGGTCATGACCGTTGCTGCCATCGTCGGGTTTCCTACGCGTCGGCGTGGTTGCTGGGCGTACAGCTACTCAATGGAATTGGCGCTGGGATTTTCGGTGCGCTCGTCCCCACCATGGTGGGTCACTTGAGCGAGGTCACCGGGCGTTTCAATGTCACGCTGGGCGCGGTCTCCATTGTCTTTGGTGTGGCGGACGCGCTCAGCCCCGCCTTGGCGGGCTTCATCGTGCAGCACGCCGGCCATGACGCCGCCGTCCTGACCCTGGCGACCATCGCCACGGCGGCAGTACTCTTGGCCTGGCGAGTTCCGGGAATACGCGACGTCCCTGCAGTCGTACGCGCCTGAAGCCCTGGGCGGCACTGCCCCCCCCCCCCAGGGCACTACCGGCTAAGAGCTCCCCGGGCGAGACGATGGACCACAATTGCAACAACAAGCACCACAGAGGCTCGGAGCAAGACTAGAAACAGGCAATGGACGCACTTCCGATCTTGATCATCGAGCGGAACGAAGCTTCCGTCATGAGCACCTATGCGTTGATCGCGGCGGCCCAATCGGGCTTGAGGGACGCCTGCGAGAACTACCGGACGGCGCTGATGGAGCGTCGAGAGACGTAGGTGGCCATAGTCGCGGCATCTTTCGCGAACCGCCGAAAGGGGGCATTTGTCCCCTTGACGGTTCTCAGAAGCTCCCGGCCGGCCCTACAGACTGGTGGCGCGCCACACGCGCCCGATCAACCCGCCCACCAGTGGCGCAATCGGAAAGACGGTGTAGAGGGCGGCCAACGCCAGCGGCGGGACAGACACGAAGAAGTTGCGTTCCGACTCGATCAGGCCAGGGTAGAAGATCCCCACGCCGATGCTTCCGATCTGGGCGGCTACCACGACCAGCGTGCCCATCAGTGCCCCCTTCCAGAAGCCCCCGCGCCTCGATTCCAAGAAGGGATTGACCGCCCTGGCTGCCCGAACGCGCGCCGCCCGCCAGTTCAGCACGTAGAGCAGCAGGAGGAGCGCCAGCACGCCAACGCCAGCCGAGAACGCCGCCACAGCCTGCCAGGCAAGCCCCAGCTCTTCAGAAATTTCTGCACCGCCTGCGAAGGCGAGCAGGCCAGCACCGCCCAGGAGGACCGTTGCGGGTGCGAGCAGGCCCCACTGCATATGGGATGCGGTCGAGTGAGAGCGGACATGGGCATTCATGGAACCTCCAAATGAGCGAAAACGAGGTTGGGTTGCAAGGATTGATCAGGGCTTCTTCTGTGCGTCGATGAGCACCCACTGCCCTGCCCGCTTTTCAAACACCAGGTCTGCCCGGGCAGGCACAGGTGCAGGAGCCTCCTTCAGTTGGCGCCCACCTTGGAAACCGATCACATCCAGGGTGCCGCCCGTGACGCACGTCGTTCGTTCGGGCCCGCTCGGATTGCAGTCGGCGTTCAAATCCCCCCAGCCACGCACTTCCACGCGCTGCCCCAGTTCGGCCACCAGGTTCGCGTTCAAATACTGCTCGTAACCCTTCGCCACCTGCTCCATCGACGGTCCCTGGTCCGCCTTGCTGCATGCGGCCAAGACGACAACGGCTACCGCAGCGGCCACCATTCCACGCTTCATGCACCTTCTCCTTGGTTCTTAGTGACGTCCACTTCGATCGTTTCGTTCCGATAGCCCAAGCTCACCTTCTCAACGGTCACGTCCATCCTGGGTTCCGTGCCGTCGATCCAAACCCGGTTGACCGAGAAGACCACGCGGTCGTCGTGGAACGAGCGCCCTTGCCGCGCGAGGTTGGCCGCTTCAGCGGGATCCATCCGGATCAGCAACCGGTAGCGCCCCGCGTTCGGTGGGCTGGACACGCCCGTCGGCGTCTTGCGGATCCAAGGGACGAAGTTCTTTCCCGTGACACTCAAGCCAGCGAGCGAGATTTGCGGCATGGGCACGAACACTTCCATGACGCCCCTATCCGGGTTGTAGCTGACCCCGCCCAGCGCTTTGAAGTTCGGGCGAACGGCATACCGCCGAATCCCTTTGAACCGCTCCAGCCGTGCGTCGAAAGCACGCCCGAAGCGCTGCTCGATCACCGCCGCTGACGGCTCCGCCTCTTTGCTGCCCGTCGTCCTCTTTGCGGCCACCCACGCCTGCCGCAAGCACCACTGCCGTTTGTCAGGCCTCAACTGATAGGTGGAATGGGCCATCGCCAGCAGGCCCATGTCGCACATGTCGATCCCTTGCGCGCCGGTGGAGGACAGCCCTTCGCGAAGGTGCTGAGCACCCTCAAGGGTGTCCTCGTCCAGGTCCCAGTACATCCCGGCAGGTTCGGCGTACAGGGGGTGGGACACCTTGGCCTGCGAGCCGGACTTCCCAGAAAGGGCCCCACCGATCTGCCGAAGCAGGCCCGATGCGGTCGTGGATTGGGCGCTGGCGCCCGCCGATACGGCAAGCGCGAGCGCGCCAGCCAGAACTGCCCCGTTCTTCATACAGCCCCTCGTTCCTTTGGATGGACTTGCCACGGACTTACGTGGTACGTAGAGTCTACCCGTGACGTAGGGCTTGGGTCATCATCGGTGCATGCCTGCACTGCATCCGTTCAGCCTGTGACTACGCCGACAACCCCGCGAGCGATCGTGGCCGCGCGCTTACGTCAAGCCCGCGAATGGCGGGGCCTGAGCCAACGGGAAGTGGGGATGCGAATGGCGCTGGACAAAGACACGGCATCGGCACGAATCTCCCGCTATGAATCGGGGGCAATGTCTATCAGCCTCGAAGCACTCTTCGAGCTGGCGCAGGCGTTGGACGTGCCGCCGGCCTACCTGCTGGCGACGACGCCGGCGATGGCCGACGCTATTTTGGCACTGGGCGTTCAAAGCGAGACCCAGCAAGGCAAACTCTCCCAAGTCCTCGAGGGGCTCACCGCGCTCCCACCCGGTAAGCGGAAGCAAGCCATTGACCGCCTCTTGGCAGACCCCGGATAGCCGATAGCGATTGTTCTGTCGGTGCAGGCAGAGTAAGAGGCTCGTGCTCGGTCGAGACCACGCCTTGGTCGCCTCCATAGCACGCGCCTCTTGGCTAACTTCCAGAAGTTGAAAGCCAGCGTTTAGGGTTCCATAGCGTGGTCAGGACATCTCAACGCAGTCAGCTCGAATGCACAGTGTGGGCGTGCCGCCTCAGTGCGACCCAATCTGCGAAATGGTTGCCTGTCCCTTCACAAGAACAGCGGCGATAAGCCATCCCCGGCAACACTCCGACCCGAGTCTGCGTTGAGATAGGCCGCCTGCAGCTGCCCTGCCTCCAAGACAGCGTGAAGCTCGAAGCAATCTTCCCGTCGTCGAAGCGGCCGCCCCATGTCGGACCACCGCCCGCATCCTTGACAGGAGCCGTTGCCATCATGCGCCCAGCCTTCGGCGACCAGCAGCCGCAAACAAGCTCGCTAGGCAGGATGCCTCGCAGCACTCCCGCCTCGGCATGAACACCGTGAGCGGCCTTGGTGCCTTTCGAGTGACAAGCAAGTCCCTCATCCTTCACCAGCGAACACCCACGCGCCGGATGTAGTAGGTCAATGGCAATTGGCCCTCCCCCCGCCTCCCAGATCGCCGCTGGGCAATTGCCGCCCCTGCCTCTGGGTCGCCGATCAACAGTCCAAATCAGCGAGGCCTTGAAAGGTGGCTGCCCTTTCAAGGCGAACGTGATCCCCACACCACGACGCTCTATACTTTACGAATCCGGGATTAGGGAAACAGACAAAAACTGCTTCCTTGGATCAGGTATGCCTGCGCGTGTCGACCGTCAAGAGCATAGGAGCGAACGAGCCAGCGGCTTTTTCCGCCTTTGGCGTCGCCAACCTTGCTCCGTCCATGCAACGCCCGGCGATTGCTTACCAAGAGGATGTCGCCAGGCTCAAGGGGAACAGACTGGACATGACTGGCCACAGCACTCTTGAATGCCTCAAGTGCATCCATCCCTACCTGGTCGTCCTCGTCGGCGGTGACTTTCGTGTGGCTGAACCTGACCCACCGTTCCGCGTTTACCGTGTCACGAATTACTGCTGCACCACGCACTGAATGCCGAACTCCCAGCTTCGCAATCGTTCCGTCCTTGAAAGTTTCCTGACACACGACGGTGAACTTCCGCTGCATCAGCTCCTTGATCACGCCTTCGTCAAGGTCTTCCAGAATTTTTGCGAGGGGCATGATGGTCGTAGGAACTCCATCCGGATTGCGCAGCGCACCCAAACAAACGAGATCTGGGGAGGGCGCGACACCTGGATAGTGCGGATCCTTCTCCCCTGGGAAAGGAAAGCTCATGGCATCTGTATGCCCTCGCATATGCTTCTGCGATTTGAACGCCGTTTGTCCATCCCCCCCCATACCGACAAGGTTCACGAAGAGGTTGCCATCGTTTTCTGATCCATAAGACACGGTTAGCTTGCCGATGAGAGCATTGGCCCCAATCACGCAAAGCTGAAGCGCAGCGGTGGTCCCCGTCATTGGAACGGGGACAAATGCAGAGGGTGTCTCGGGAAGGTCTTCCCCTGGAACAAATACCCCTTTGAACAAGGCGACACCGTTTTGCTCCAAATCCTCCTTGATCTGAGCCGCAGCAACCGCGCAGTCAATTCTCTGCGCCAGTTTTGCGCAAATTGCCTGTCCGGCCACAATTGGATCGAGGACCGCCATCGAAAGCGTGTCAGCGTTTTCCTTGCAGAATTCAGCCACAGAATCACGTAAGGCGTGCGCAATACCTACATCCATGTTTTCCCCTGTAGACCCCCAACTTGACGGGCCTAAAATTAGTGATACAAAATTGATACACCCTTCACGTAGGCGCTGCCAGTGTTAGCTACCAGTCTGAGGAGTCAGCCCATGCCCTCTACTACCCACGGGAACGATCTGAGAGATCTTCAGCGACTCATCGAACACGCGTCGAACCAACTGCATTCGAGAGCGAAGCTAATTGGTGCAGCTTGCACATATTACAATGATAGCAACCACGCGTTTGAAGTTCATGCCACTCTTGGTAGAAGGGAACTTCTTCTTGGCAAGGGCTTCAATGAGGAGCAGGCGCTTGCGGCCGCGGTTGAACTTTTGATGCCTGATTTCCTCAAGCGAACGGCGGCGCACATTGCCCCTAAGGCTGTATCCGCCGAATCACTTCCGAACAACGCTCGTGTTGTACGACGGCCACGTCGAACCATTGGAGTTTCGGCACCGGAATCCTTGTGGTCTGCAGTCAAATCCGCGGGGGAAGGTGCGAAGCAATCGTCAGTTGTTCGAATGCTGCTTCGTAAGGGTATGAACCTATTCGACGAAGGACTGAAGCACGATAGGTCCAGCAAGGTCGACGAACGATTTGAGGAAGCGCTGACTGCCTACCGGGGCCCCAGCAGACCGGTCATGGCGCGAGTCGATGAGCCGCTTTACTGTGAGCTCTTGGTCACTGCCCATGAACACGGTCGGACCCTGTCGTCGTTCTCCGCAAGCTGCTTGGCTGTCGCTCTTAATGCCCAACAAGCGGTGGGCTGAACTTAGCTCTGCATCGGTCGCGTTGAGGCAGACGCGACAGACGGAATGCTAAGGATGTATCAGCCCACCTTGTCGGGTCGCCGCCTGGCATGCAGGAAGCTAGCGAAATCGTCGTCCCCAACGTCCTTAGCCTCCGCTTCTGGATCCCCCTCTTCCACGCTCGCCCCTGCACCAATCAGCGCCTCGGCGACCTGACACTTCGCCTCGAAATCGAGCTCCAAGTCACGGGCCAGCCAGACCAAGGGAGGCTGATCCTCATCGTCGTCTGTGTAGGTATACGCGTCCGGGTCCAGGCCGGCAGCCAAAAGCGCCCTCACAAGCTCCACATCCCCCATCACGCAAGCGTTATGCAGCTGGGGATACATCAGTGACCGCCCGCGCTCCTGGACGCTTTCTGGCAGCGCCTTCACTGCGTCCAGCATCTCATCGAAGCGCTCACGGAAGGCCTCACTTCCGCTGTAGAGGTCGTCGAAGCCCATGGCGGCTGCAATGTCTGTGTGCATATGATTCTCCCTCTGACGTTGTAGGACCATTACCTAGCCTAGTGCTACGCGCTGCGGCATCGGCTAAGGCAAGACCGCGCGCTGTCCATGAAACAGACCCGTAGTCGCCTCAACCGGGTCTGTTCCCCAATTCACGACCCTTCTTTGTCTCGGGCGAAAGGCCGCACGGACACACCCATCGCATCCCCTGGCGCCCAACGCGCCTCCAGATCGCTGGCCCGCTGGGCTGCCTGGGCTTCGCGAAGTTTTTGCATAACTATCTGAAGCACGTTGGCGTAGGCGGCATGGTAGGGCTCACGCGTCTCCCCGTTGACCCAGGGCGCCTGCAAGGCCTGCTCGACTGTGGCATCCCATAAATCGCCCCGTTCAAGTGCACCGCTCAGCACATCGTCACTCACCACCAAGACATGACCGGCCACTTGGCCGTCCACCAATGCCCACTCATGGGGAACCACGGCAATGTCATCGAGCGTGGCCAGCGATGCGATGCGCCCCAACTTCTTCTGCAGCCGGCTTGCATCGTCCCGCGCCTGCCGCAAGGCCAATTCGATTTCCAGCTCACGGACCCGTTGCTGGGCCGCGTCCAGTTCGTCGATCAGGCGACGCTCTTTGACACTGCGCCCCACGCGTGAGGCCTGCCAAGCGACAAGTTCGGTGTAGGGGTAACGAACATGCTCGTTCGCCCCTCCACCAGCACGGCCGGCCCCTTTCACGAAGGGCGGCCCTGCAGGAGGCGTTCGACGGCGCCACTCTCCAAGCGTGTCGAAGTGGACTCCCAGGTAACGCGCCGCTGCCTTGGTGCTGATCGTCGGAGGCGGCAAGCCCGCGGCGGCTTTGTTCAGCTCAGCATCCAGTGCCGCAGAGCGCTGCTCCAGGTAGTCCTCTTCTTTACGCTGGCATTCCATTGGGTCGCTCCTTACTGGGCGTCGCGCCGGTTTCTTGCTGAGAAAATGGAGACTGGGGCATCGCCGGCCTCGTCCAGCCGAGGCTTGTCCGTTCCCTTCAAGCGATTCCAGACGCGAGGACTGGTCGCGACCATGTGCTCTTCCACGCGGCCCATGGCCTCGCGCAGCTTTGACCATTCTTGCTCGGTGTAGCGTTCGGAGACAGCGGCCATGCGATCTTCGCCGCGGCCCAACGTCCTGTGGTGGAGCAGTTGGGACACGATCCGGCTCTCGCCAAACAATAGGGCCGCGTAGCGACCGAGCGTGCGACGCAGGTCGTGGATGGTCAGACCGATGTCGACCTCTGCCCGCAGATCGAGCAACCCCGCGTCCCGACGCACGTTCGCCACGATGCTCTTGCTGTCCGAGTAGTGCCCCGTCGTGCTGCGATCTGATCGGGCCGGGAACACGAACATGGTTTTGGCCAGCGCGCGGCGTGACCTCTCCACCTCTTTCTCCAGCCGGTCGAGCAGATCCCGGCGTGCACGCCTGGCTCGGGCGGCGCCCAGCACTTCTTCCGCGTCCGCCAAGTCTTGCTTGAGCTTGGTTTCGTCCGCGCGCTCGTCGAACCGCCGCTGCAAAATCTTTTCAGCAAAGTAGGCCACCGGCAGGTAGCGCTCCTCACCGTTCTTGGTGTCAAACAGGTAGACCTGAGAGCCCGCTCGCCTCGTGTAAGGGTTGACCTCATCCGGTGCTGCCAACCAGACCCAGGACACTTCCGACTGGCGCAGCTCGCCCGGGGAGCACCGGTCAAACCAGCGCAGGGGAGCGGCCTCGCCGCGGCGGGTGCCCCAGAGCAGGGTCAGCAGCAGGTAGTCCGCGCCGGTGGCGTTCAAGCCACCTTGCTCGTCCCGCCGAGCCAAGATCACCTTCAGGACCGTGGGCAGCGTCTCGTCCCCCAACGGGTTGCGCACTTCCGCGCGCTCGTAGTGCCGGCGCAGTGCTTGCGAGTCCCGCAGCATGTCGTCGTCGTGGATGACTTGGAACGGGTTGTAACGCAGCACCGGCTCCCGCTGCTGCTGGGCCGCCGCTTTGCGTTCCCGCTTCAGCGCCAGGTCGACCGCCCTCTTCGCGTCTGTGAACGCGTGCTCGGTCGACGCCAAACCGGCCGCTTTGACTCGCTGGATGTACTTCCCGGTCACGCCCAACGCTTCGAGCTGTTGCGTGGAGAGCTCGGCCCAATCCGGTTGATCAGCCAGCGCTTGGCGCATCGGGGTGGGGATCCGGTTGGAGCGCACCATGGACGATCGCCGCAAGCTGTCGAACGCACGGTGGATGTCCTTGTCCAAAAGCTGAAGGATCGGTTTTTCCGCCAGCCCTACTTCTGGGCGGGCAAACCGCGCCAGGCTGTCCTGGATTGCCCGGATGCTGGCGGGCTTGGCTTTCTTGTTGCGCACGCGCTTCTGCAGGTCCTCAACGTAGGCCGCAAAGCAGTCCGCCAGCGTGAGCCCCTTCAGCTCAACCAACTGCTCGGCTCGGGCCTCCTCTTTCGAAGGATGCTCGCCCGTCTCCCGAACCACGGCCAATTTCCGCCGGGCCAACTCGTAGGCTTGCTCCGGTCCGATGTCGGTGACGCTGCCCAAGGAGAACCGACGAACCCCGGCCGGGCCTCGGACCACGACTTCGTAAGTGGTGCGGGTGGTGCCCACGTAGAAGCCAAAGCCCGTTGGCGCGCCCTGATTGCCGTCCAGGACGCGGTAAGGCTTTCCGGCGTCTCCGGACAGTCGAGGGGCGATGACCACCCTTCCCTGCTTGCCTTCGACCGGGCCTTTGGCCACGCTCAACTCGCAGATTTGCCGGTAGGTCAGCTTAAACTTGGTGCCTCGGCGGCGCGGGGCCTCTGCCTGCGCCGTAACAACCGTATCCATGGTCGATCCGCCGTCTGTCCGTCGCAACATCGATTTGATCCTCTTTGAGTGACTAGCGCAACCGCGGCGCAACGAAGAACCCCGTTACTTGCCGCAAGTGGCCTGGATTGATCGCTACAACCCGTAGGAAGTTCTCTTGCAAACCACTGATTCAAAAGCGAAACCGTCTGCATCGAAGGCCAGCGCAGAGCACACGCCCCTCATGAAGCAGTTCTTCGCAGCCAAGTCCGACTATCCGGACCTGCTGCTGTTCTTCCGCATGGGCGACTTCTACGAGCTGTTCTACGACGACGCCCGCAAGGCCGCACGCCTGCTCGACATCACCCTGACCCAGCGCGGCAGCTCCGGCGGCGCGCCGATCCCGATGGCGGGCGTGCCGGTGCATGCCTACGAAGGCTACCTGGCGCGGCTGGTGGCGCTGGGCGAATCGGTGGCCATCTGTGAACAGATCGGTGACCCGGCGCTGGCCAAGGGCCTGGTCGAGCGCAAGGTCGTGCGCATCGTCACCCCTGGCACGGTCACTGACGAGGCGCTGCTGGACGAGCGCCGCGACACCCTGCTGATGGCCCTGTCGCGCAGCAAGCAGGGCTACGGCCTGGCCTGGGCCGACCTGGCCGGTGGCCGCTTCCTGGTCAACGAAGTGGAAACCGACGACGCGCTGGAAGCCGAACTGGCCCGCCTGGAACCCGCCGAGCTGCTGGTACCCGACGAGGAGAACTGGCCGGAGTTCCTGCGCCAGCGCACCGGCGTGCGCCGGCGTGCACCGTGGCTGTTCGATGCGGACAGCGGCCGCCGCCAGCTGCTGGCCTTCTTCAAGCTGCATGACCTCAGCGGTTTCGGCATCGACGACAAGCCGCGCGCCACCGCCGCGGCCGGCGCCCTGCTCGGCTATGTCGAGGAAACCCAGAAGCAGCGCCTGCCGCACCTGACCTCGATCGCGATGGAAACTGCAGGCGAGGCGATCGCGATGAACGCCGCCACCCGCCGCCATCTGGAACTGGACACGCGTGTTGACGGCGATACCCGCAATACCCTGCTGGGCGTGCTCGACAGCACGGTGACGCCGATGGGCGGCCGCCTGCTGCGACGCTGGCTGCACCGCCCGCTGCGCCTGCGCGAGGTGCTGGTGCAGCGCCACCACGCGGTGGAGACCCTGATCGACCGCGGCAGCGACGCCGACATCCGCGAACAGTTCCGCCGCCTGGGCGATCTGGAGCGCATTCTCACCCGCGTGGCGCTGCGCTCGGCGCGCCCGCGCGATTTTTCCACCCTGCGCGATGGCCTGGGCCTGCTGCCGGCGGTGCGCGAGGTGCTGGCGCCGCTGGATTCGCCACGCCTGCAGGCGCTGCACGCCGCATTGGGTGAGCACGACGAGTGTGCGCACCTGCTGGCCAGTGCCATCGCCGACATGCCACCGCTGAAGCTCAGCGATGGCGGCGTGCTGGCCGATGGCTTCGATGAAGAGCTGGACGAGTTGCGCCGCCTGTCCACCCATGCCGACCAGTTCCTGGTCGACCTGGAACAGCGCGAGCGCGAAAGCAGCGGCATCGCCAGCCTCAAGGTCGGCTACAACCGCGTGCACGGCTACTACATTGAAATCAGCAAGGGCCAGTCCGACCGCGCGCCGGTGCACTACACCCGCCGCCAGACGCTGACCAATGCCGAGCGCTACATCACCGAAGAACTGAAGGCGTTCGAGGACAAGGTCCTGTCCGCGCGCGACCGTTCGCTGTCGCGCGAGAAGTACCTGTACGAGCAGCTGCTGGATACGCTGGGCGGGCAGCTGGAACCGTTGAAGCAGTGCGCCGCTGCGCTGAGCGAACTGGACGTGCTGGCCGCCTTCGCCGAGCGCGCGCAGGCGCTGGACTGGGCGCGCCCGGAACTGCAGGCCGAGCCCTGCCTGAAGATCGAACGCGGCCGCCACCCGGTGGTCGAAGCCGTGCGCGAACAGCCGTTCGAGCCGAACGACCTGGACCTGCATCCGGACCGTCGCATGCTGGTGATCACCGGCCCGAACATGGGCGGCAAGTCGACCTACATGCGGCAGAACGCGCTGATCGTGCTGCTGGCCCACATCGGCAGCTTCGTGCCGGCCAGCCGTGCGCTGATCGGCCCGATCGACCGCATCCTGACCCGCATCGGTGCCGGCGACGACCTCGCGCGCGGGCAGTCGACCTTCATGGTCGAGATGGCCGAGACCAGCTACATCCTGCATCACGCCACCGCGCATTCGCTGGTGCTGATGGACGAGATCGGCCGCGGCACCTCCACCTACGACGGCCTGGCACTGGCCGATGCGGTGGCCCGCCACCTGGCCTACCAGAACCGCTGCTACACGCTGTTCGCCACCCACTACTTCGAGCTGACCGCGCTGGCCGACGAACAACACGAGGGCGGCCGCAGCGGCATCGCCAACGTGCACCTGGACGCGGTCGAGCATGGCGAAGCGCTGGTGTTCATGCACGCGGTGAAGGACGGCCCGGCCAACCGCAGCTTCGGCCTGCAGGTGGCCGCGCTGGCCGGCCTGCCACGAGCGACCGTGGCGCAGGCCCGTCGCCGCCTGGCCGAGCTGGAGCAGCGTGGCGGTGAAAGCCACGCCGCCGAATTGGCGCCGCAGGCGCTGGATGCCCCGCAGCAGTTCGGCCTGTTCACCGCACCGACCAGCAAGGCACAGGAAGCGCTGGCCACGATCGATCCGGACGAGCTGACCCCGAAGCAGGCGCTGGAAGCCCTGTACCGGCTGAAGGCGCTGCTGTAAGCGCAGCGCTGCGGGAGGCCTTGGGCCCGGGGAGTTTCCCCGGGCTGATGAAAGACTCCGCGAATCCGATTCTGCATTTCAATTGACAGAATCTATCAACCTGAACGGATCATTCGATTATTCATTTCATCTGGCCCTAGCTACAGTCGAGTGAAGATGTTTCCAAGTCTTCACCGCCACCAGGAGCCAGCCGATGAGCCAGTCCGACAACAACAACGCCAAGTGCCCGTACCACACCGCCCCGTCGCCGGAGCAGGGCGCCGAGCAGCAGCGCGAGCTGAGCACCACGCCCAGGCAGAAGCATGGCGATGACCAGGTCACGCCGATGACCACGGCCTTCGGCGCACCGGTGGTGGACAACCAGAACAGCAAGACCGCCGGCCCGCGCGGCCCGCTGCTGATGGAAGACGTGTGGCTGCTGGAGAAGCTGGCCAACCTCAACCGCGAGATCATTCCCGAGCGCCGCATGCACGCCAAGGGCTCGGGCGCATTCGGTACCTTCACCGTCACCCACGACATCAGCAAGTACACCCGCGCCAAGCTGTTCGAGAAGGTCGGCAAGCAGACCGAGATGTTCGCCCGATTCACCACCGTGGCCGGTGAGCGTGGCGCCGCCGACGCCGAGCGCGACATCCGCGGCTTCGCGCTGAAGTTCTACACCGAAGAAGGCAACTGGGACCTGGTCGGCAACAACACGCCGGTGTTCTTCCTGCGCGACCCGCGCAAGTTCGCCGACCTCAACAAGGCGGTCAAGCGCGATCCGCACACCAACCTGCGCAGCGCACGCAACAACTGGGATTTCTGGACGCTGCTGCCCGAAGCCCTGCTGCAGGTGACCGTGGTGATGAGCGACCGCGGCATCCCGCGCAGCTTCCGCCACATGCACGGTTTCGGCTCGCATACCTACAGCTTCACCAACGCCGACGGCGAGCGCTTCTGGGTGAAGTTCCACTTCGTCAGCCAGCAGGGCATCGAATCGCTGACCGACGCGCAGGCACAGATCCTGGTCGGCCATGACCGCGAAAGCCACGGCCGCGACCTGTTCGCCGCGATCGAGAAGGGCGACTTCCCGAAGTGGAAGCTGTTCATCCAGGTCATGCCGGAACTGGAGGCGGAAACCTACCGCGTGCACCCCTTCGACCTGACCAAGGTGTGGCCGAAGAGCGACTACCCGCTGATCGAAGTGGGCCAGTTCGAACTGAACCGCAACCCGGTCAACTGGTACCAGGACGTGGAGCAGTCGGCATTCGCACCGAGCAACCTGGTGCCGGGCATCGGCCCGTCGCCGGACAAGATGCTGCAGGCACGCCTGTTCGCCTATTCCGATGCGCAGCGCTACCGCCTGGGCGTGAACCACCACCAGATTCCGGTGAACGCCGCACGTTGCCCGGTGCACAGCAACCACCGTGACGGTGCGATGCGCGTGGACGGCAACTACGGTGGCCTGCCGCACTACGAGCCGAACAGCTACGGCCAGTGGCAGGAGCAGCCGGAGTACCGCGAGCCGCCGATGAGGATCCGCGGCGACGCCGACTTCTGGAACTTCCGCGAAGACGACGCCGACTACTTCAGCCAGCCCGGTGCGCTCTTCCGCAGCTACAACCAGGCGCAGAAGGACCGCCTGTTCGCCAACACCGCCCGTGCCCTGGGCGATGCGCCGGACTTCATCAAGCAGCGCCACATCGACAACTGCAGCAAGGCCGACCCGGCCTATGGTGCCGGTGTCGCGGCCGCGCTGAAGGCGCTGGCCAGCCAGCCGTCGGATCCGTTCAAGCCGGCGCAGCCGGAAGCCGACTTCCCCACCGCGACCCCGGGCGCCGAAGACATCGAGCTCTGATCGCCCTGTCCCCTATACGGCACGCCGCCTCCCCGTGAGGCGGCGTCGCCGTTTTAACGGTCCGCGTCGTATCGTCTGCACGCCCAACCCCAATCAAGGAGCCCCCTGATGAGCCTGACCGATGAACTTCTCTCAAAGTTGCAGGGCGCCCCGCTTCAGCAGGTGTCGCAGCAGCTCGGCATCAGCGATACCCAGGCGTCCGGTGCGATCAGCGCCGCGCTGCCGGTGTTGATGGGAGCACTGGGCAACAACGCCTCGCAGCCGCAGGGCGCACAGGCCCTGCTCGGGGCATTGCAGAACAACCACAGCGGCCTGGACCTGGGCAGCGTGCTCGGTTCGGTGCTGGGCGGCGGTGGCGGTGGTGCCGCCAGCGACGGCGCTGGCATCCTCGGCCACATCTTCGGCGGCAGCCAGCAGAAGGTGGAAACCGGCCTGGCCCAGGCCACCCAGCTCGACAGCGGCCGCACCAGCCAGCTGCTGCAGATCCTCGCCCCGATCGTGATGGCCTTCCTCGCCCAGCGCCTCGGCGGTGGCCAGGCCGATGCCGGCTCGCTCAGCCAGGCGCTGGGCCAGGAAAAGCAGCACGTGCAGCAGCAGGGCGGTCTCGCGGGCGGGCTGCTTGGCAGCCTGCTGGACCAGGACGGCGATGGCCAGTTGGGTGTGGGCGACCTGCTGAAGCTGGGCGGCAACCTGCTCGGTGGCAAGCGCTGACCGGAGGTGTCGCCGGGCATGGCCCGGCGTCTTACCGGTTGCCCGCCTTCAGCCGCTCCAGGATCGGTGCGAACACCGGAGCTTTCATTGAACGCGGCGGCGCCACGGTCTTCCCCTTCTCCTGCGCCTGCCAGTACGACCACGGCAGCGGACTGTCGCCCAGCTCGTAGTCCATGCCATCCCAGCCATCCTCACGGAAGGCGTAGAAGGCCCAATGCACCTTCTCCTGCTCCAACACCTGCAGCACGTCCTGCAGGTAGCGGCGGCAGTCGGGCCAGCGCCGCATGCAGCCGAACTCGCCAACCACCATGCGGTTGGCGCCCACGCCATGCGTCTTCGCCCAGTCCATCGGCTGCTGCAGGTAGCTGCGGACACGCGTGGCGTCCCAGCGTTCGCTGCGTTCGCCAAATGGCACCACGCCCGGGTAGCGATACGGCGTGGTGCGCTTCTGGTTTGGCGCGCTGGTGGCGACGTACGGCTCATACATGTGCACGCTGTACAGCAGTTTCGAGTCCGCCAGCGGCGCCGGCCAGTAGTTGAAACCGTCCGCAGCGGCGTACCAGCCGGCATCCAGCATCAACGGCATGTCCGCATCGACCTCGCGGATGCTGGCGATCAGTTCCGAATAGAAACGACGCAGATCGCGCGGCCCATCCTGTACACCGGTGTACCACCGGCGCATGGCCTCTGCCGAAGCATGCTCGGCCAGGCCAGCACCGTATTCGGGAACCGGTTCGTTGATCAGGTTGTAGGCGGCCAGCGCGGGATGGCCCTTCAATGCCGTGGCGAGGTCGCTCCAGAAGCGCCGGGCCGGCACGTGATTGTCGAAGGACTGCCACAGGCGCGGGTCGACCTTGTCGCCGTTGTGCTGCTTCCAGCGCAGCAACGGCAACGACAACGGAGTCAGCACCACGTTCAGCCCTGCCGCGTCGGCATCATCCAGCACCCGGCGCAGCGTGGCCAGGTCGGCCGGAACCAGGCCGCGGTAGTCATCGGCATTGCCGATCAGGAAATCACGACCGCCCTGCCCCTTCCACTTGTCTGGTACCAGGCGCACCCAGGTCGCGCCGGTCGCGCGCAGGGCATCGAAGTAGGCCCGATCGGGCGGCGACATGTTCATGCTGTTGCCGCCGCGTTGCGGAGTATCCCAGAAGGTGATGTCGGCGGCGTACACCGGGGCGGCGGCGAGGGTCAGGCACAGCAGGCTGTGGCGCAGGCGCATTGCGATCTTCCATGACAGGATGTTCCGACCCTGCCGGAGGCCTGCCCAACAACGGCTGACCGGAACCTTGCCCGCCGGGCATGGCCCCGCGCTACCGACGGAATCCCGCGCACATGGCATCCGCCATGCATGGCGGATGCGTCACAGCGCGTCGATGTCTCCCAACGCACGGATCAACCGCCGCGCACGCTTGTCCGGCTTGTGCTCCGGCGGCTGGAAGCCGTCGCGCGCGGCGATGCGCAGCGCACGCTGCTCGGCACGGCGCGCCTTCGAGGCCTCGCTCTCCGCATACAGCTGCTGCGCCGCCGGTGCCGGCCCGCGCTGATCGCTCAGGCCCAACACCTGGATCTCGAAATGCTCCTCGCCACGATCCACCTGCAGCTGTTCGCCCACCCGTACCGCGCGCGAGGATTTCGGGCGCTGCCCCGCGACGCTGACCTTGCCGGTTTCGATGGCCTGCTTGGCCAGGCTGCGGGTCTTGAAGAAACGGGCCGCCCACAGCCAGATGTCCAGGCGGACGCTGGGCGACAGCGGGGGAAGTTCATGCATCGATCTGGACTACTCCGGTGGCTTGTTCAGGGGACGTGGATGATCAGGGTCGGTACGGCAGCCGGTGCCGCCGATCAGGGTCGGCACACCCGCAGACAGATCCTGGCGCTGGCTGCCGACCAGGCATTCAGGCCGGTCGGTCGGCCGCACCTGGGTATCGCCCAGCCGGTCACCTGTCGAACATGCGGCCAGTGTGGCGCCGATCAAGGCCAACGCCAGAGCCCGTGTCACCTGCAGTCGTTGATGCATTGCCACATCCCGCAAACCGGCTTGGTGCTAGTGTGCGCCTCCCGGGATTCGATCACCACTCCATGGCCAAAGCGCCGCTTGACCTGACCTCCGGCCCGATCGGCCGCAACCTCCTGTTGTTTTCGCTGCCGATCCTGGCAGGCAACATCGCGCAGTCGCTGAACGGGTCGGTGAATGCGGTCTGGGTCGGACGCTTCCTCGGCGAGGCGGCACTGACCGCCACCGCGAATGCCAACAACATCATGTTCTTCCTGATCGGCTCGGTGTTCGGCTTCGGCATGGCCTCGACCATCCTGATCGGCCAGGCCATCGGCGCACGCGACATCGCGCAGGCGCGGCGCGTGGTCGGCACCAGCGCCACCTTCTTCATCGGCCTGTCGGTGATCATCGCCATCGCCGGTTGGTTCACGGCGCACCCGCTGCTGGCGGCGATGGGCACCCCGGCCGCCTCGCTGCCGCTGGCCGAGGCCTACCTGCGGATCATCTTCCTGGCGATGCCCACGCTGTATGCGTTCGCCTTCCTCACCGCCGCGCTGCGCGGTGCGGGCGATTCGCGCACGCCGTTCCGCTTCCTGCTGGTGTCGGTGGCGCTGGACATCGTGCTGAACCCGGTGCTGATCTTCGGTATGGGGCCGTTCCCCGCGCTGGGTATCGCCGGTTCGGCCTGGGCCACCCTGGTGGCGCAGACGCTCTCGCTGGCCGGCCTGCTGCTGTACATGCGGCACAAGCGCCACACGCTGTGGCTGGGCCGCGCCGACATGCGCCTGTTCAAGCTCGACCTGACCATCCTGAAGGCACTGGTGCTCAAGGGCGTGCCGATGGGCCTGCAGATGGTACTGATCTCGCTGTCGGTGATCCTGCTGATGACCATGGTCAACCAGTACGGCACCGATACCGGCGCCGGTTATGGCGCCGCGCTGCAGCTGTGGAATTACCTGCAGATGCCGGCGATGGCGATCGGTGCAGCGTGTTCGTCAATGGCCGCGCAGAACGTCGGTGCGCAGCGCTGGGATCGTGTGCGCGGCACCGCGCGCCAGGGCGTGCTGTTCAACTTCCTGCTGACCGGCGCACTGATCCTGCCACTGGTGGTGTTCGACCGGCAGCTGCTGGCCCTGTTCCTGCCACCGGCCAGCCAGGCGCTGGATATCGCCCGCCACCTCAATCACGTGGTGATCGGCTCGTTCCTGTTCTTCGGTGTCAGCTTCGTCATCTCCGGCGTGGTGCGCTCCACCGGCGCGGTGATCCCGCCGCTGCTGATCCTGGCCGGCTCGCTGTGGGGCGTGCGCGTGCCGTTTGCCGAACTGCTGCAGCCGTACTGGGGCGCCAATGCGATCTGGTGGAGCTTCCCGGTCAGCTCGTTCGTGTCGATGCTGCTGTCGCTGGCGTATTACCGCTGGGGCGGCTGGCGCAAGGCGAAGATGATCGGCAAGCCCTCGCACGCCGAGGAACTGGCCACGCCGTCGGAGATTCCGGCCTGCCCGCCATCACCGGTGGCCGATCCGGATGCGGCGCTGGATGTCACTCCGCCGCGATGAGGTGGGTGCGAACCGTTGGCCCGCACAGGCATAGCCTCCCAGCCGAGCGTGGGCTCGGCGCTACAGGAAGCGGTCAGCGTTTCTTCTTTGCGGCGTTGAACTTCGCGGCTTCCCGCAACAACGCCTTCAACGCCGCGGCATTGGGCATCGCACCTTCATGGATGTCGATCGCACGCCGCGTGTTGCCGTCCAGGCTGGCGTTGAACAGGCCCTTCGGATCGGCCAGCGCCGCACCGTTGGCGAAGGTGAGCTTCACCGCCTGCCTGTAGGTCTCGCCGGTGCACAGGATGCCGTTGTGCTCCCACACCGGCGTGCCACGCCACTTCCAGGTTTCCTGCACGTCAGGCAACGCCTCATGGATCAATGCACGCACGCGGGCCAGGGTTTCGCCGCGCCAGTCGCCCAGCTCGGCGATGCGGGCGTCGATCAGGGTGGAGGCAGGAGTGCCCGCGTCGGCGGGATCAGGCGAATGGGGAGCCATCAGCGGTTCTCGTCGGCAAGGAGATCGTAACGGTGGACTTACATGCGTTCGCCAGGCAATGCAGCCGCCTGGCGCACCCAGTCGAGGAACTGTGCCTCATCCCGCACGCCATCCTGCTCGATGTGCAGGTAACGCGCATCGGCACTTCTGGACGGCTCCGGCGGCACCGGCGTCAGTGCGGCGCCTCGAAAGAACGCCACCTTGATGTAGCCGGTGAAGCAATGGACGCTGAGGAACCAGCCTTCGCCCGGGGCCACCGCGTACATCGGCGAATTCCACTTCACGGCCTTGTGCACGCCCGGGACGGCCTGTTCGACCAACGCATCCAGCTGTTCGCCGATCGGACGTTTCCAGCCAGGCATGGCGGCAATGTACGCCTGCACCGGGGCATTGCCCTCGCCCTTGGCGATCTGCGGGTTGCCGCCGGACAGCAGCGTGGGTGCGGCGGAGGGTGCGGTTCGCTTGGCAGGCATCGCACAGCACCTCCATCGGGATGATGCCGGCAGCCTAGCGCGACGCGCGCCTGTCGGTCACGGCGCGGTGCGCCATCGGTTCAGTCCGCCTGCCCCGCGCGGAACTGGCGCCACTCCGGCAGCTTGCGGTGTCGACGCAGCGAGCGCATCAGCGCCGCCATCACCACGCCGAACAGCGCACCGGCCAACAGCCCGGCCACCAGCAGCAACGCCAGCGGGCGTTCGCTGCCCTGCCACAGCATCAGCCACATCAGCGCGGCCCAGAACAGGCCGAACAGCAGGCCCTGCACCAGCGCATTGATGCCGAAGCCGGCGAGGATCGGTGGCGGCAGGGCAATGCCCAGGCGCCACAGCAGGCGGTGCAGCAGCGGCGCCGACTGCACGCGCGCCAGCCCCCTGCCGTCGAGAAAGCGCAGCGCCGACTGGATCGCAACCGGATAGCGCGGGTTGACGTCGTTCATCCGCTGATCGTGGCCGATGCGATGCCGGAAACGCAAACGGCCACCCGAAGGTGGCCGTCGCGGCAACAACCGAAGTTGTTTATCAGGCCTTTTCGGCCAGACGGGCAGCCTTGGCGGCAGCCGCGGCAGCCAGGTCTTCCTTGATGCGGGCAGCCTTGCCTTCCAGGCCACGCAGGTAGTACAGCTTGCCGGCGCGGACCTTACCACGACGCTTCACTTCGACCGAGTCGATGATGGCGCTGTGGGTCTGGAAAACGCGCTCGACGCCGTAGCCGTGCGAGATCTTGCGGACGGTGAACGAGGAGTTCAGGCCGGCGTTCTTGGTGGCGATGACGACGCCTTCGTAGGCCTGCACGCGCTCGCGGCTGCCTTCCTTCACCTTCACGTTGACGACAACGGTGTCGCCCTGGCTGAACTTCGGCAGTTCACGGGTGATCTGGGCGGATTCGAATTCCGCGACGATGGACTTGTTCAGCTTGCTCATGGGTTACACCGATTCTTGTTCGGGTGGGCGTGTCGTGTCGACAACGTAGGCTCATGCAGTCACCGGACTGTGCTGCACGTTTGTTGTGGGTATTGCGCGCGCCGGCCGTGGCTGGCGGTAATTGGTCATGATAGCCGATAAAGCCAGCCCTGCGCTAGGGGTTGGCCTTCTGTTTCCGGGCCTGGCGGCCCTGTTCCAGCAGTTTGCGGTCGGCCTTGCCCAGCGCCTGTTCATCCAGCAGGTCCGGGCGCCTCTCGGCGGTACGGACCAGCGACTGCTGACGGCGCCAGGCAGCGATGGCCGCGTGGTTGCCCGAGCGCAGCACATCCGGCACATCACCCAGCGGATGCTGGGCCGGCTGGCTGTAATGCGGGCAGTCGAGCAGGCCAAGGTCACCCTCGAAGCTGTCCTGCGCCGCCGATTCAGCGTCATTCAGGGCACCGTCCTGCAGCCGGGCCACGGCGTCGATGATCACCGCCGCACCCAGTTCGCCGCCGGACAGCACGTAGTCGCCGAGGGAAATCTCCTCGTCGACGTTGGCCTCCAGGAAACGCTCGTCGATGCCTTCATAACGGCCGCAGAGCAGGACCAGGCGCGGCAATGCCGCCAGTTCCCGCACCTTGGCCTGGGTCAACGGCGCACCCTGTGGGCTGAGGTAAATCACCCGCGCCGGGGTCGGATCAGCATCGCGGATCGCCTGCAGGCAGGCCTGCAGCGGCTCGATCAGCATCACCATGCCCGGGCCACCGCCGAACGGACGGTCGTCCACCCGGCGGTAGTTGCCTTCGGCGTAATCACGGGGGTTCCAGCCATGCAGGCTGAACAACCCCTTCTCCTGCGCGCGCCCGACCACGCCCAATCCAGCGGACTGGGCGAGGAACTCGGGAAACAGGGTGATGACGTCGAAACGCATGCTCACACTCAGAACTCGGGATCCCAGTCGACCACGACCAGGTTGGCCTCGAAGTCGACCGATTTGACGAAGTCCGGCTGCACGAACGGAATCATCCGCTCACGGTCACCCCGGACCACCACCACGTCATTGGCGCCGGTGCTGAACAGGTGTGAGACCTGGCCCAGGGCAACGCCCTCGGTGGTCTTCACATCCAGGCCTTCCAGGTCCACCCAGTAATACTCATCGGGCTTCGGCGGCGGCAAGGCACTGCGGGCCACGTAGATCTCGGTGCCGCGCATCGCTTCGACCGCATTACGGTCCTCGACGCCGGGGAAACGGGCGACCAGGTGCTTGCCGCTGTCGCGGCCACGCACACCTTCAATCGTGGTTTCCACGCCTGACGGGCTGCGCACGATCCACGGCTGGTAACGGAAAATGGCGGAACGTGGCTCGGTCCAGGACTCGAGCTTGATCTCGCCGCGCACACCAAAAGCGCCGACAACCCTGCCCAGCAGGATGCGGCGCTCGATATCTTTCATCTGCTTCAACCAGGAGGGCCACGCCGAAGCGTGGCCCGTCAGGATCAGGCCGCAGCGGCCTGGGACTTGGCCGCTTCCTTGATCAGGTTGCGGACCTTGTCGGTCGGCTGGGCGCCGTTCTTGACCCAATGGTCAACGCGGGCCAGGTCCAGCTCGATGCGCTTCTCGCCGCCCTGGGCGACCGGGTTGTAGAAACCAACGCGCTCGATGTTGCGGCCGTCGCGCGCGCTGCGCACGTCGGTGACGATGATGTGGTAGAACGGACGCTTCTTGGCGCCGCCGCGGGTCAGTCGAATCTTGACCATGGTGTTTTTCCTATTGCCCAGTCGCCAGGATGGCGAGGTAAGCGGGCGATTATAGCGGCAGAGCCCGGCCGAGCCAACCCCGGGGGTGAACTTCCGGGGTCAGGTCCCTTTTGCGGCGCAGAAGGGATCTGACCCGAATCTGTCCCAACACACCGCCGCCAGCACCGCCCTTGCCTGTTCAGCCAAGGCCTGCGAGCCGGGCAGGACATGCCCGTCAATGGCCTCCAGCGCCCACAGGCCGCTGGCATTGCAGGCAAAAGCCGCCTTCACGCCGGCCAGACCGGCCAGCCGCAGCGGCTGCGTCAACTGCGCGCCGGGCCAATGCTGCTTCAGCAGCGTCTCGGCGATCCCGCGCAGCGCCGGCGCCTGCGGCCAGAGCAGCCGTTCACCATCATGCACGGCCAGATTCCAGGTGCTGCCCTCGCTCACGTCGCCATCGGCGGTCACGAACAGCACATCGTCGAATCCTTCCGCCATCGCCGCACGTCGCTCGGCAAACAGGCCGAACGTGCCCACGTGCTTGATCTGCGGCAATTCACGCTGCCAGACCACGCTGCGTACACGCTTGGCCGCCGTCAGCGTCACCGGCGCGGACACCGCCACCAGCACGTCCACCGGCACCGCCGCCAGCGGATTGCGGAAATCGAAGTGGCGCGAGTACACCGTCACCCGCAGCGAGGCATCGGCCTGCCGGGCCTGCTGCAGTGCCTGCGCCATCCAACCCCGCACCTGCGCCGTATCCAGTGCGCTGCCGAACAGCTCGCGCGTGGCCTGCGACAGCCGCGCCAGATGCAGGTCCAGGCCCTGCACGGCGTGGTTACGCACCTGCAACGAGGTGAAATGGCCGTAATTCACCAGCGCGGGCAACACATCCTCCACCTGCGCCGGCTGGCCGTTGCAGGTCAGCGTCATCGCAGCAGTGCCTGCGCCTGTTGCCACATGTCGCGCAGCACGTCGGCGGCGGGTGCTGCCGGCGCCATCCACGCCGACTGCCCGGCCCAGGCCTGCATCGCCGCCAGGCGGTTTTCCTGCGCCGCCTGCCTGCGCATCGGCGCGGTCAGGGCACGCTGCACCGGGTACGGACGTGGCGCCGGGGCACCCTCCGCGGCAGCGGCGCGCACATACGGCGTGGCCAGGCCACGCCCCAGCCGACCACTGAAGGCGCGGGTCGGCCAGGTGTCTTCCGGTTCGCTGGCGGCCAGCCCGTCGGCCCATGCCGAGGCGATCGCTGCTTCGGGCGTGCGCAGGAAGGCCGTACCGATCTGCACGGCACTGGCCCCCAACGTAAGCGCTGCAGCGATGCCGCGGCCATCGGCGATGCCACCGGCGGCGATCACCGGAATCTGCAGGTGATCGGCCAAACGCGGCAGCAGCGCGAACAGACCCACCAGCTGGCGCTCGGCCAGGCTCGGGTCGAACGCACCGCGATGACCACCGGCTTCGGCGCCCTGCGCCACCACCGCGTCGGCGCCGGCGTCCTGCGCGGCGCGCGCTTCGGCCAGCGTGGTCGCGCAGGCGATCCAGGCGATGCCGGCGTCCTTCAAGTGCTGCACGTGGCGCGGCGACAGCACGCCCATGATGGTCGAGGCCACCGCCGGGTGCGCGGCCAGCAAGGCAGCGAACTGTTCGTCGAAATCGACCGGCGTGGCATCGGCGGCACTGGCGGGCACGTCCGGGCCCCATTGCGCGAGGAATGCGCGGCTGGCAGCTTCGGCGGCGACATCACGGGTCGGTGCCGGATCCGGCACCCACAGGTTCACCTGCGCCGGGCCGGTCGAAGCGGCGCGGAAATCGTCCATCCAACGACCGATATCCGCCGATGACGACAGCACCGCGCCCATCGCCCCCATGCTGCCGGCGTTGGCCAGCGCAGCCGACAACGGCACCGGGCAGGCACCGGCCATCGGGGCCAGCAGGATTGGAACGGAAACGCCAAAGCGCCGGCAGAACGCCTCGACGCGGGAAGCTACGGCGGAACTCTGCATGACGGCCCATCGTTTCTGACAGGCCCCCATGGTGCGCGCAGGACGGGGGTGGCGTCGAGCCCGTTGCCCGACCGCCTGCTGCGGCGCTTGCGCCGCCGCCCGAGCGTGGGCTCGGGCGCTGCATCACACTGCGACCGGGGCCGTCATCAACGGAACGGCATGCCACGGCCGCCCATGGCGCCCATCATGCCCTTCATGCTGCGCAACATGCCCTTCATGCCGCCGCCGGCCATCTTGCTCATCATTTTTTCCATCTGCATGTACTGCTTCATCAGCTTGTTGACGTCGGCCGGGGTCACGCCCGAGCCCTTGGCGATGCGCGCGCGGCGCGAGCCGTTGAGCAGGTTCGGGTTGCGCCGTTCCTTCTTGGTCATCGAGCCGATGATGGCGATCATGCGCGGCACTTCCTTGCCCTGGCTGACCTGCTGCTTCAGGTGGTCGGGGATGTTGCCCAGGCCCGGCAGCTTGTCCATCAGGCCGCCGATGCCGCCCATGTTCTGCATCTGCTCAAGCTGGTCACGCATGTCGTTCAGGTCGAACTTCTTGCCCTTGGCGACCTTCTCGGCCAGCTTGGCGGCCTTGTCCTTGTCGACCTGCTGCTCGACCTGCTCGACCAGCGACAGCACGTCGCCCATGTCGAGGATGCGGCTGGCGATACGGTCCGGATGGAACACATCCAGGCCTTCCGGCTTTTCGCTGACACCGACAAACTTGATTGGCTTGCCGGTGATGTAGCGCACGCTCAGCGCGGCACCGCCACGGGCGTCACCGTCGGTCTTGGTCAGCACCACGCCGGTCAGCGGCAGGGCATCGCCGAAGGCCTTGGCGGTGTTGGCCGCGTCCTGGCCGGTCATGGCGTCGACCACGAACAGGGTTTCGGCCGGGTTCACCGCCGCGTGCAGGGCCTTGATCTCGGCCATCATCGCTTCGTCGATGGCCAGGCGGCCGGCGGTATCGACCAGCAGCACGTCGACGAACGACTTGCGTGCATCGTCGATGGCGGCGCGGACGATGGCCTCCGGCTTCTGGTCGGCGCTGGACGGGAAGAACAGCACGCCGACCTGCTCGGCCAGGGTCTTCAGCTGCTCGATCGCGGCAGGACGGTACACGTCGGCCGAGACCACCATCACCTTTTTCTTGCGCTTTTCCTTCAGGTGCTTGGCCAGCTTGCCCACCGTGGTGGTCTTGCCGGCACCCTGCAGGCCTGCCATCAGGATGATGGCCGGGGCCGGAACATTCAGGTTCAGGTCGCTGGCTTCAGCACCCATCACCGCGGTCAGCTCGTCGCGCACGACCTTGATCAGGGCCTGGCCCGGGGTCAGCGACTTCAGCACTTCCTGGCCGACCGCGCGCACCTTGATGCGCTCGATCAGCGCCTGCACCACCGGCAGCGCCACGTCGGCTTCGAGCAGCGCGATGCGGACCTCGCGGGTCGCCTCGCGGATGTTCTCTTCGGTCAGGCGGCCACGGCCACGCAGGCGCTCGATGGTGCCGGAAAGGCGCTGGGTCAGGGACTCGAACATGCGGCGCAACCTGTCTGAAAGCGGGGGACAATAAGGCAGACAGTATAACGGGTCCGCCCCTGTCCCCGGGCTGCGGCGCTGCGGCCGTCGCCACCACCGCAGGGGTATGCGAAACTGCAACGATGACAATCGTTCTCATCGCCGTCCTGCTGTACCTGGCTGCCAGCGCCCTGCTGGTGCGCGCGCTCGGCCGCGATGGGACCGCTGGTGCGCCTGCCTGGCTGTGGCCGGCCCTGCCGGCGATGGTGCTGCATGGCGGCTACCACGTGATGGTGGCGATGCGCACCAACGGCGGGCCGGACATGCACTTCTTCGCCGCGCTGTCGCTGGTCGGCCTGGGCATGGCCTGGCTGACTTCGCTGGTCGGTGCGCGCGGGCGGATGTCGGCGCTGGGCGTGGTGGTGTTTCCGCTGGCCGCGGTACTGCTGCTGGCCTACCACGGCTACGGCCACGAACCGAGCAAGGTGCTGGGCTGGCGCCTGGCCACTCATGCCTGGCTGGCGCTGCTGGCCTACGCGACGCTGAGCATCGCCGCGCTGCTGGCGATCATGCTGTGGCTGCAGGAGCGTGCATTGCGCCGTCGTGAGTTCCGCCCGTGGCTGCGCGCACTGCCGCCGCTGGCCGACCTGGAATCGCTGCTGTTCCGGGTCATCACCGTCGGCTTCGCGCTGCTGACCCTCACCCTGGTCACCGGGGTGCTGTTCGTCGACGACCTGCTGGCGCAGAAGCTGGTGCACAAGACCGTACTGAGCGTGCTGTCGTGGCTCGTGTTCGGCGTGCTGCTGGTCGGCCGCCGTCGCTACGGCTGGCGCGGGGTGAAGGCGGTGCACTGGACGCTGTCGGCGATGCTGTTGCTGCTGCTGGCCTTCTTCGGCAGCCAGTTCGTGATCGAACTGGTGTTCGGGCATTCGCGATGAAGGCGTGCCGACCGACGGTCGGCACCCGCCCAACATCACCTGGTAGTGCGGGCCGCTGGCCGGCAACGGGAACGCATCATGCGTGGATGCCGTACGCGATCAAGGCAGCGGCTGGGCCAGGATCTTCCGCACCGAACGACCACTGTTGGTGACGATGTCATCAACCTGCCAGCACCCCTGCCCGTGGCGCACCATTGGCAGGCGGGTCAGGTAGGCCTTCTTCCACACCGAATAGCGCATCTCGACCTGGCCGGCGGAGGCCGAAGCTTCCTTCCAGCTGTAGCGCACCGGGGTTTCGATGTCACCGTCCTGCGCATCCAGCCACGGATCCGAATCGATTGTGCAGATGCCCTCTTCGCGCTGCTGGCAGGCGCGCTCTCCACGCAGTGCCTTGCCGAAGGCAGGGCTGACCAGCGCCGGCGGCGGCTCCAGCAGATCACCGTTGCCCGTCGTTGCCTCGTAGAAGGCACGGGCCACCGCCTCTGGTTCCTGGCAGGCGGGCGCGGCCTGTGCGGCTGGCGCCAACAGCAGGCCGGCAATCAGCAACATCCCTGTCTTTCGCATGTCCAATTCCTTTGGTCGTGATGGCGATCTGTTGTAGAGCCGAGCCCATGCTCGGCTGCGTTCCAGCATAAGCCGAGCGCAGGCTCGGCTCTACTTACAGCCCGTAACGCTCGATCACGTCCAGGTGCGGCTGGCGATCCTGGTCGCAGGCTTCTGCCAGGCGCAGCCAGCAATGCGGATGCGGCCACGCTGCGGTGTGCTGCTGCAGGAAACGGTGCAGCGCCAGCGGCGCATGGTCCTGCGGCTGGGCCACGGTGAACAGCAGGCCGGGCAGCGTACCCTCTTCCACATCGGGGTCGGTGACGGTGTAGTCCGGCCGGCTGTGTGACCACACCTTCCACCCCTGTGCTTCGGCCGCCTCGACGAAGGCATTCCAGGCCTCTTCGCCCGGGTGCGCGCCATCGATCATCCAGCTGCGGGCGAAGCCGCCGCGCTCCAGGACATGCACCTGCGCATAAGTCGGGATGAAATGCTCGCGCGCCTCTTCTTCCTCCGGGGCCGGATGCACCAGCGCCGCATCGAACACCACCCAGTCACCCACCTGCTGGGCGCGGTTGGACGGCGCGTTCTCGACGATGCGCGCGGTCACCGGACCGCTGCGACGGGCGTAGTACTCCATCGGTTCGCCGTTCTCTTCGCTGCGGATGATCACCCATCCCCACGGCTCTTCGACCACGCCGTCCTGGCTGGACAATTCCATGCCGATCGCTGCCGCCGAACGGCGCACCGCGTCCCAGTCACGCGCCGCGCTGGCGGCACTCATGTGGTCCCAATGCGCGGCGTTGGGTTCCTCCAGCAGCTCCACCAGCTGCGCATAGCAGGCCTGTGCCTCGCTGAAGCGGCCGGTTTCCATGTACATGCGCGCCAGCGTGCCGCGCGCGCCGTGCGAGCCCGGAGACAGCTCCAGAAGCGATCGGGCCGCCTGCTCCAGCGCCGGCCAGTCGGACACGCGGCGTGCACGCTGCACCTCGCACCAGTGGGCGAACACCGGCACGCTGCCGCGATAGAGATCGGCCAGCTGGCGCAGTCCGTCGTCGTCGCCCTGTTCGGCCAGCCAGCGCATCAGCGTGTAGGCGGCCGGGCCATCGTGCTGCGTATGGCCGCGCACGAATCGCCACAGCAGCGACCGCGCCTCGGCCTGCGCGCCGCAGGCATTCAGTGCCGAGGCGGCCATGTCGGCCAGCGCCTCGTCATCGGGCAGCTCGGCATGCGCCTGCAGCAACCACTGCGCTTCGCGCTCGGGATCGCGCGACTGGTTCTGCTCGCCCTGCGCGTCCAGCCATGCCAGCAGCTCGCCCGCCGGCACCGGCAGTGGCGCGACGTCCGGCAACGCGTCGATGCGCGCGGCCAGGCCTGCCACCAGCGCCGCAGCACCCCGATCCTGGCGCAGCTGCATCAGATGGGTGCGGGCCAGTTCCAGCTGCCGCAGTGCGACCCAGCGCGCGCCACGCTGCAGCGCCAGCTCCAGGCTCAGTGCCGCCACCTCGATCAGCAGGCGGTGCGAACCTACCCGTGCGAAGTGCTCGATGATGGTGTTGAAGCGCGTGCCCAGATCCCAGGTATTGCGTTCAGGGGCGCGCTGGCACAACGCAGCGGCGGTGTTTGCCCACAGCCGCCAGTAGTTCGGGGTCAGCTCGCTCCACGGCACCAGCTGCTGCAGCGCCTCTTCGTCGCGGCCCAGCTGGGCCAGCGCCCAGGCCTTGGACAAGCGACGCGGCACCGTGCAGTTGGCCGGTTCGTACTCCCCGGAGGCTGCCACTTCGGCTTCGCGCTTCTCGATCAGCGCCAACGCTTCTTCGGCACGGCCCATGCCAAGCAGGATCTTGATCTGCATCTCGGGGAAGCTGTCGAACACTTCCTTGCCACAGGCTTCCACGGCATCGGCCTGCACCTGCAGATAGTCCAGCGCCTCCTGGCCACGGCCATCATCGAGCAGGGCATCGGCCTTCTCGCAGCTCAGGCACTGGAAACAGGCCCAGCTCGGATCGATGCGGCCAAGGGTTTCGTCGCATACCTCGACGCGCTCGGGCACCCAGCCCGGGCCATCGATGTTGCCGTAGCAGGCGGCCAGATCCTGGGTCACGCAGATCGACTGCGGGCATTCCAGGGTGTCTTCGCGGTGCGCACGCTCGAACAGCGCGACCGCCTCGCCCAGCGCACTCTCGCCTTCAACGCGGTTGCCGACGCGGTTGCGCAGCGCCCAGTGGCCGACGTAGACGTCGACCCACGGATTGTCCAGCGCCTTGCCCAGCGCACGTGCTTCGGGCAGCAGTGCATCGACGCGGTCGACGCGCAGTTCGCTCACCTCGTCGGCGAGCCGGTTGAGCAGGTGCGCGTTCTGCGCCTGGCCTGCCTGGCGCAGGTCACCCTGCAGTTTTTCGACCCAGTTCCAGATGTCCATGGGGTAAGTGCTCCTGTCTAGCGAAGGCTGGATGAGAGGGGGCGGTGCTCAGCGCAGCATCTGCTGCAGGGCACCGGCGATATCGGTAAAGGCACCGTTGAGGTCCGGGCCGGACGTGGCAGTCGCACGGGCCAGCGGACGGCCCTGCGCGGCGACGATGATCTTCAGCGAACGCAGCAGGCGTGCTGCGGCTTCGGCCTGCGGGTGGCCGTCCCGCTGGGCACGCAACAGTGCCTGCACGGCCGGATTGTCGAGGTTGAGGTACAGCCGCGACGGCGCGCGCGATTCGATGCGCGCGGTGAACTGCCGGGCCAGGCGCAGCGCCGCCATTGAAACGCGCTTGTCGTTCTCGTCGTCTTCCAGGCGCTGCTTCAGTTCGGCCTCACGGTCGGGCACCACCACCACCGGCAGCGCCTCCGGGCTGAAGCGTGCCGGCAACAGCTGTTCGCCGTCACCGAGCTGCTCGTGCAGCCATGCCAGCTGCGTCTCGTCGAGGCTGTCGTCGCTGCGGAACAACGCACGGTTGCCCTGCTCGGTGCCCAGTTCAACCAGGCGCAGGCCCTTGGCCTGGGCCCAGCGGCGCAGGAACGGCACCACCGCATAGCGATGGCCGTGCGCCACCGGCACGCCCATCGCACGGAACAGCATTTCCTCGAAGCCGCCGCCATTGTCGAGGATCACATGCACGGCGCCGCGCGCCGGCAACGCGCTGGCCGGCAGGTCACCCTGTGAGGTCGGCACGCGCACGTGTTCCAGCAGCAGGTCGAACAGGCGGTCATCGCACAGCGCTGCGCCGAGCAAGGCCTCATTGTGCCGCGTGAGAACGCGTCGCCACGCCTCCGGCTGCTGCCGCGCGACGTCGGCCAGGCCGTCGATCAGCGCTTCCAGCAGTGCGTGCTGCACGGCGCGGTACTGGTCGTCGCGCTGCAGGTCCTCGCGGCTGGCGGTGGGCGTCAGCCGCGAGGATTCGATCACCCCGCCAATGAATCCCGCCCAGGGCGGCAACAGGTCGCGGGCGTCATCGTCCAGCAGCATGCCACGCACGAACACCGACAGGTTGCGGTTGTCGCTGGTGCCATAGGTCGCCCCGTCCTGCACCCACAGCAGGCCGGTGGCATCACTGTTGCCATCGGCACGCAGCGGCACGGTGACGATCGGCTCGAAATCATGCTCGAAGCGCGCGGCGAACTGCAGCGCCTGGCGCCGCGCCTGCACCGGATGCAGGGCAACATCGCCCTGGCTACGCCACGGCGGCGGCTCGGGATTGAGCGCCTCGGCCGCACCACCGATGAAGATCGGTTCGGACAGCAGCGCGCAGTAGCGGCCCAGCACCTCGTGCAGGCGCGCCTCGTTGGCCAGCGGCAGGAAGTCCGGATGCAGCTCCAGCTCCACCTCGGTACCGACCGCGCGTGCCGGCACTTCACTGACGGTGTACTGCTCGGCGTTGCTGGACACATACAGGTGCCCCAGATCCGGCGTCTGGTACGAGGTGGTACGCACGCTGACCTTGCGCGCCAGTACGAAGGCGGACAGGAAGCCGAGGCCGAACATGCCGATCAGGCCTTCGTCGTCCTCGCCGCCCTGGCGCAGGCCACGGGTGTAGCCGACGCCGACGGTGGCCAGGTAGTCGTGGATTTCTTGGCGGGTCAGGCCGGCACCGGTGTCGGTGATGCGCAGCACGCCGGCGACGGCATCCACCTGCACCGAAATGCGCGACGGCACCTCGACCCCGGGTTGCTCGATGCGACGGCGGATGATCGAGTCGTGCGCGTTCTGCACCAGCTCACGCAGCGCCACCACCGGGGTGGAATACAGATGCTTGCCCAGCACCGTCATCAGTCCATTGAGATCGACCCCGGCACGACGGATCTCGGCGTTGGGGGCGGTGAGCGCGGTGTCCTGCATGTAATCGTTTACTCCTGGGCACGGAAAGGCGCCAGAGGGCGCCTTCGTCGAGCGGGAAAGCTAGCACAGGGAAGCTGACCGTTGCCGTGCACACCGCCGCATTCCGCACGCGCGAAGGCAACGCCGGGCCATGCCCGGCGGGTGCGCGGCAGGCATCACGCCGCGTCGATGGCCTCGGACAGGCGCTCCACCGCGATCACTTCCATGCCTTTCACCGATCCGCCCTTGGGCGCATTGGCCTTGGGCACGATGGCGCGCTTGAAGCCGTGGGTGGCCGCCTCGCGCAGGCGGTCTTCGCCATTGGGCACCGGGCGGATCTCGCCGGACAGGCCAACCTCGCCAAAGGCGATCGTTTTTTCCGCCAGCGGCCGGTCCTGCAGCGAGGACAGCACCGCCAGCAGCACCGGCAGATCGGCGGCGGTCTCCTGCACACGGATGCCGCCCACCACGTTGACGAATACGTCCTGGTCGCCGACCAGCACACCGCCGTGGCGATGCAGCACGGCCAGCAGCATGGCCAGGCGGTTCTGCTCCAGGCCGACCGCGACACGGCGCGGGTTCGACAGCGGCGAGGCATCCACCAGCGCCTGCACCTCCACCAGCAGCGGACGGGTGCCCTCGCGGGTGACCATCACGCAGCTGCCCGGCTGATGGGTGCTGCCGCCGGAGAGGAAGATCGCCGATGGGTTGGAGACCTCCTTCAGGCCCTTGTCGCCCATCGCGAACACACCCAGCTCGTTGACCGCACCGAAGCGGTTCTTGAAAGCGCGCAGCAGGCGGAAGCGGCTGCCGCTCTCGCCTTCGAAATACAGCACCGCGTCGACCATGTGCTCCAGCACGCGCGGGCCGGCGATGCCGCCCTCCTTGGTCACATGGCCGACCAGGAACACCGCGGTGCCGGTCTCCTTGGCAAAGCGCACCAGGCGCGCCGCGCTCTCGCGCACCTGGCTGACCGAACCCGGTGCAGCGGTCAGGCTCTCGGTCCACAGGGTCTGCACCGAATCGGCCACGATCAGCCGCGGGCCGGCCTTGGAGGCGTGCTGCAGGATCGACTCGACACCGGTCTCGGCCAGCGCGTTGACGCCATCCAGTGGTAGTTCCAGCCGGTGCGCGCGGCCGGCCACCTGCGCCAGCGACTCTTCGCCGGTGACGTACAACACCGGTAGTTCGGCGGCCATCTTCGCCACCGCCTGCAGCAGCAGAGTGGACTTGCCGATGCCCGGGTCGCCACCGACCAGCACCACCGCGCCTTCGACCAGGCCACCGCCGAGCACGCGATCAAACTCACCGATACCGGTACTGACCCGGCGGTGCTCGGTCTGCTCCACGTCCTTCAGCGCGGTGATCTTCGGCGGATCGATCTTGCCGGCCCAGCCGGCCCGGCGCGACGCCGGCGCCTTGGCCGCCGCCGCGCTCTCCAACACGATTTCCGACAGCGAGTTCCAGGCGTTGCACTCGGTGCACTGGCCCTGCCACTTGCTGAATTCGGCGCCGCATTCATTGCAGACGTAGGCGGTGCGGGCTTTTGCCATCGGATGATTTCCAGCAACGGGAACAGGCGTGGCAGGATAGCCGAGCCGGGTCGCAGGTGCTGCGACCGCTCAAGTCCTGCCCACCCGCGCCGATAGGGGTCGCGGGCGTGCGCCTTGCGGGCGCCCCTTCCTCCCCCACTGGATTCAACATGACTGGCAGTTACAGTCAGAGCTTGGTCATCATCTCCTTGCTGGTGGCCATTCTTGCTTCGTACACGGCGCTGGACATGGCCGGCCGCCTGGCCACGGCCGAGGGACGCGTGGCCCGCTGGTGGCTGGCTGGCGGCGCGGCGGCGATGGGCCTGGGCATCTGGTCGATGCACTTCATCGGCATGCTGGCCTTCGACCTGCCGATCCCGGTCGGCTACGACCTCGGCATCACCCTGCACTCGCTGGCAGTCTCGATCGGCGCATCGGCCTATGCGCTGTGGCTGGTGTCACGGCCCAGCCTGCCCTGGCGTCGGCTGCTGGCCGGCGCCGTACTGATGGGGCTGGGCATCGCGGCCATGCACTACCTGGGCATGGCCGCGATGCGCATGCAGCCGGGCATCGACTACCACCCCGGCTGGTTCGCCGCTTCGATCGCGGTAGCCATCGGTGCCGCTGGCGCCGCGCTGTGGATCGCGTTCCGCCTGCGCACCGAACAGCACCACACCCTCCTCCTGCGTGCGCTCGCATCGCTGGTGATGGGCCTGGCCATCGTCGGCATGCACTACACCGGCATGGCCGCGGCGGGTTTCCCCGAAGGCAGCATCTGCGGCGCCGTCGGCAGTGGCGGCATCGATACCCGCTGGCTGGCGGTGCTGGTGATCGTGACCACCGTGGCCACGCTGGGTATCGCCCTGGTCGCCTCGCTCTTCGACCGGCAGATGCGCGTGCGCACCGGCCTGTTGGCCGATTCGCTGGCGCATGCCAACGACAGGCTGATCCAGGCCGCCCTGCATGACCCGCTGACCCAGCTGCCCAACCGCATGCTGCTGCAGGATCGCATCGAGCAGGCCATCGAGAAGGCGCGGCGCCGCAACCACGCCGTGGCGGTGATGTTCTGCGACCTGGACGGCTTCAAGGCGGTCAACGATGCCTATGGCCACCAGCTCGGTGACCGCCTGCTGGTGGCAGTGGCGCAGCGCATCGGCGGGCTGCTGCGCCCGCAGGACACCTTCGCCCGCCTCGGCGGCGACGAGTTCGTGATCGTGCTGGCCATCGACATTCCCGACGATGCCGTGGTCGTGGCCGAGCGCATCATCGCTGCCGCGGGAGAGCCGTTCACCCTGGACGCGGCCGAACTGCAGGTCAGCGCCAGCCTGGGCATCGCCCTGTATCCGGATGATGCCCGCAACGAACGCGAGCTGATGGCGCATGCCGATGCGGCGATGTACCACACCAAGGAAACCGGCCGGAACGGCTATACCTTTTTCACGCCGTCGATGCAGCTGAGTGCCAACCGCCAGCTGCGCCTGCTGCAGGATCTGCGCAAGGCGATCACGCGCAACGAGCTGGTGCTGCATTACCAGCCCAAGTTCCCGGCAGCCGGTGCACCGGCCACCGGCGCCGAGGCCCTGCTGCGCTGGCAGCACCCGGAGCTGGGCCTGCTGGCACCGGATGTGTTCATTCCCATTGCCGAACGCAGTGGCCTGATCCTGCCGATCGGCGACTGGGTACTGGACCGCGCCTGCGCGCAGCTGCGTGCGTGGCACGATGCCGGACATGCCGAATGGTCGATGGCGGTGAACCTGTCGCCGCTGCAGTTCTCCTCGCCGGCCCTGTTGGACAGCGTGCGCGAGGCACTGCAGCGGCACCGCATCGCACCGGCGTGCCTGACCCTGGAGATCACCGAGACCACGGCGATGAAGGATGTCGATGCCAGCCTGGCGATCCTCAACGACCTGACGGCGATGGGGGTGCACATCGCCATCGACGATTTCGGCACCGGCTATTCCAGCCTGCTGTATCTCAAGCGCATGCCCGCCACCGAACTCAAGATCGACCGTGCATTCGTGCACGATCTGGAGTGCAACGCCGAGGACGCCGCCATCGTGTCGTCGATTATCGCGCTCGGCCGCACCCTGCAGCTGCAGGTGGTGGCCGAGGGCGTGGAGACCCAGGCACAGCGCGAGTACCTGAGCGAGCTGGGCTGCGACCAGCTGCAGGGCTACCACCTGGGGCGGCCGATGGAAGCCGACGAGTTCCTGCGCCGGGTGGGATGAGGTTTGGCGTTGGGGTCGGATCCCTTGCCGCAGGCAAGGGATCCGACCCTATCCACCCGCCAACAGAAAGGCCGCCCGAGGGCGGCCTTTCTGCGTGGCAACGTCGCGAGGAGGTCAGTGCATCATGTGCACGTTCATGTTGTGCATGACCCACAGGGTACCGACCACGATGATGCCGATCACCACCACGGTGAAGGCCGCAGCGTTGACGTTCCAGCGGCTTTCCGAAGAGCGGTCCAGGTGCAGGAAGAACACCAGGTGGACCAGCATCTGCAGCACCGCGGTGATGGCGATGACGACACCGTTGACGGTGCGCGAGAAATCGCCGGACATCACCATCCAGAACGGGATGACGGTCAGCACCACCGCCAGCACGAAGCCGATCAGGTACGACTTCACGGTGCCATGGCTTTCGCCGCCGGTGCCGTGGTCGTGTGCATGGTTGTCATGTGCCATTACAGGGCTCCATTGAGGTAGACGACGGAGAACACACCGATCCAGATCAGGTCCAGGAAGTGCCAGAACAGGCTCAGGCACGCCATGCGGGTCTTGTTGGTCGGGGTCAGGCCGTACTTCTTCAGCTGCACGAACATCACCAGCAGCCACAGCAGGCCGGCGCTGACGTGCAGGCCGTGGGTACCGACCAGGGCGAAGAACGCCGACAGGAAGGCACTGCGGTCCGGACCGTAGCCCTGGTGGATCAGGTGCTGGAACTCCCACACTTCCATGCACATGAAGCCGAAGCCCAGCAGCCAGGTGATACCCAGCCACAGGTACATCTGGCCCATCTGCTTGCGGTGCATGGAAATCATGCCCAGGCCGAACGTCAGCGACGAGGTCAGCAGCAGCGCGGTTTCCCACGCCACGAACGGCAGCTCGAACAGGTCCTTCGCGCCGGGGCCACCATCGGTACCGCCTGCCAGCACCACGTAGGTGGCGAACAGCGAGGCGAAGATGAGGCAGTCGCTCATCAGGTACACCCAGAAACCGAAGACGGTGTTGCCGCCGGTGTCGTGGTGCTCGTGGTCGTCATGGCCATGGGCCGCCGCGTGCGCGGCGTTCCCGTGGCTCAGGGTCGAGGTATTGGTGCTCATGCCTTCAGCTCCGACTTCACCAGGCCCTGGGCTTCCAGGTGCTTGCGGTGTTCGTTCTCGATGCGTTCCACCTCGGCGGCCGGGACCCAGTAGTCCACGTCCTGGTCGAAGGTGCGGTAGATGAACGTGGCGATCATGCCGACGAAGCCGACGATGGCCAGCCACCAGATGTGCCAGATCATCGCGAAGCCGAACACCAGGCTGAAGGCACCGATGACAACGCCCGTGCCGGTGTTGCGCGGCATGTGGATGTCGGTGTACTTGGCCGGCTTCGGCCAGGCTTCACCACGCTGCTTGCGCTCCCAGAAATCGTCCAGTTCGGTGACTTCCGGCAGGGTGCCGAAGTTGTAGAAGGCCGGCGGCGAAGAGGTTTCCCACTCCAGCGTACGGGCATCCCACGGGTCGCCGGTCAGGTCGACGGTCTTCTTGCGGTCGCGGATCGACACGGCCACCTGGATGATCTGGCACAGGATGCCGGCGCCGACAATGAAGGCACCGCAGGCAGCCACCAGCAGCAGCGGCTCGTAGGCCGGGTTGACAGTGCTCTGCAGGCGACGGGTCATGCCCATGAAGCCCAGCACGTACATCGGCATGAAGGTCACATAGAAGCCGATGAACCAGCACCAGAACGCGCACTTGCCCCAGAACTCGTTGAGGCGGAAGCCGAACATCTTCGGCCACCAGTAGGTGATGCCGGCGAACATGCCGAACACCACGCCGCCGATGATGACGTTGTGGAAGTGGGCGATCAGGAACAGGCTGTTGTGCAGCACGAAGTCAATGGCCGGGATCGCCAGCATCACGCCGGTCATGCCGCCGATGACGAAGGTGACCATGAAGCCGATGGTCCACAGCACCGGGGTGGTGAAGTGCACGCGGCCACGGAACATGGTGAACAGCCAGTTGAAGATCTTCACGCCGGTCGGGATCGAGATGATCATCGTCGTGATGCCGAAGAAGGCATTGACGTTGGCACCCGAGCCCATGGTGAAGAAGTGGTGCAGCCACACGATGAACGACAGCACGCCGATGCAGGCGGTGGCGTAGACCATGCCCTTGTAGCCGAACAGCGCCTTGCGCGAGAAGGTCGCGATGACTTCGGAGAACACACCGAACGCCGGCAGGACCAGGATGTACACCTCCGGGTGACCCCAGATCCAGATCAGGTTTATGTACAGCATGGCGTTGCCGCCACCGTCATTGGTGAAGAAGTGGGTGCCCAGGTAACGGTCCAGGGTCAGCAGCACCAGAGTGATGGTCAGCACCGGGAAGGCGGCGACGATCAGCACGTTGGTCACCAGGGCGGTCCAGGTGAACACCGGCATCTGCATCAGCTTCATGCTGGGGGTACGCATCTTCAGGATGGTGATGAAGAAGTTGATACCGCTCAGCGTGGTACCCAGGCCTGCGACCTGTAGACCCCAGATGTAGTAGTCCATGCCGACGCTTGGACTGTATTCGATGCCCGACAACGGCGGGAACGCCAGCCAGCCGGTAGCAGCGAACTCACCGATCCACAGCGACAGCATGATCAGCACAGCGCCCGACACGAACAGCCAGAAGCTGAGCGAGTTGACGAACGGGAACGCGACGTCGCGCGCACCGATCTGCAGCGGCACGGCCAGGTTCATCAGGCCGGTGATCAGCGGCATCGCCACGAAGAAGATCATGATCACGCCGTGGGCGGTGAAGATCTGGTCGTAGTGGTGCGGCGGCAGGTAACCCTCGGACCCGCCGACGGCGAGCGCCTGCTGGGTACGCATCATGATGGCGTCGGAGAAGCCGCGCAGCAGCATGACGAAGGCGACGATGAGGTACATCACGCCGATCTTCTTGTGATCCACCGAGGTGAACCACTCCTTCCACAGATAGCCCCACAGCTTGAACTTGGTGATCAGGGCCATGACGCCCAGGCCACCCAGCACCGCGCCGACCAGGGTGGTCAGCACGATCGGATCGTGGGGGATCGACTCAAGAGAGAGTTTTCCCAACATGTTCATTCTCCCGAACCCGCGTGGCCAGCATGGCCAGCGTGTTCGTGTTCGGTGGCATCCAGGTTTTCACCCGATTCCTTGGAATCATGCGCGTCACTGGGGGCGTGGCCCTCGTGCGCTTCATGGCTGGCGGCATCGGCAGCGGCGGCACCGGCATGTTCATGCTTCATGCCGTAGTGCTTGTTGTCGCCCATGTGCTTGGCGATGACCCAGTTGAACAGGCCTTCTTCGGTCTTGCCGAAGTAGGTCACCGGGTACCACTCGGCGTTGCGTGCTTCACCCAGGGCCTTGAACGAAGCCTTGTCCAGCGTCTGCTCGCCGGCGCGGACCTGGTCCAGCCACTGGCGGTATTCGGCATCGGTGACCGAGTAGGCGGTGAAGTGCATCTTGGCGAAGCCCGCGCCGCTGTAGTGCGAGGACATGCCCGGGAATTCACCGGTCTCGTTGGCGATCAGATGGAGCTTGGTCTCCATCGCGGCCATCGAGTAGATCATGCTGCCCAGGTGCGGGATGAAGAAGGCATTCATCACCGTGTCGGACGTGATCTTGAAGTTCAGCGGCGTGTTGACCGGGAACTTGATTTCGTTGACGACCGCCACCTTCTCTTCCGGATAGATGAACAGCCACTTCCAGTCCAGCGAGATCGCCTCGATGGTGACCGGCTTGACGTCCGATTCCAGCGGCTTGTACGGGTCCAGCGCGTGCGACGAACGCCAGGTCAGGACCGCCAGCACCAGCACGATCATGCAGGGAATGGACCACACCACCACCTCGATCGCCGTCGAGTGGGACCACTTCGGCTCGTAGCGGGCCTTGGTGTTGGAGGCGCGATACTTCCACGCGAAGGTCAGGGTCATGATGATGACCGGGATGACGACCAGCAGCATGAGCACGGTAGCCGTGATCAGCAGGGTCTTCTCATCCTGGCCGATCTGGCCCTTCGGACTGAGGATGGCCACGGCATCGCAGCCGGTGAGCATCACCAGCAACGACAGCAGCAGGCCCGGGCGCAACCAGCGCCCAAGGGTTTTCAACGGAATCATCGGTCGATCCAATTGCGAGGGAATGCCGTTCCCCGTCCTGCCTGTCCCGGCAAACGCCGGTCCCGCCGGTCCGGAAGACAGGCAGGGAGGTGGGGTCGAGTCAGCCTTTCAATTTTAGGCCGTCACCCACCATTTAAGAAAGGCATTGACAATGATCGGGCGCAGGAAAGGCCCGTTTCAGGCTGCGACACGTTGTCGCAGTGCGCAACTGCGGCGGGCAGAACGCGGGGGGGAGGATGCGTTCCCCGGGTTGAGGCAAAGGAGAACGCCAGCATCGGCACAGCGAGATGAACGAGTTCAGGTTCAAGCCCCGTTCCAGAGACTCTTCGTCAATCAGCCCTATTGATAGCCTGACACCGCCTTTTCGCCCTCATCAAGCGACTGGACCATCGTCCGTGCGAGCACCTTCAGCGTCTCTGGTTCGCTCTGGAAGACGCTGCCCGATCTGGCCACCCACGATATGCAGGTGAAATCCAAGGCGATGGCCTGGCAGAGCGCAGTCGTGCCTGGGTCCAAGCACCACGCGAATCCAGCGACTACCGCCGAGGAATCAGAAGGAACCAGTGGAGCCGCGACGCCTGCCATTTCTGGCAGGCCCGCCCCACCAGGAAGGGCAGGCCGCCAAGCCACCTGCCCTCCTTGACTCTCAAGGCAACCTACCTTGGCTGTATCACCCGGCCCAAAGCGCAGGGCGAAACATCAAAGCGGATTCTTAATGGACTGCTGCAAGAACGGCGGAGACGAGTATTGCGAGCAGCCAGATGCGTTGCACGCTTGTACGACATGAGACGCTGCGCAGTAGTATGCGCCCGCTCGCGTGAGGTCATGCTCTGGTCCTGAGTACTGAACTTGCCCGGTAGGAGCAGCTTTCAGATTGTAGGTCGTTGCACCCGCTGACACCGTCCAGCGAACGGAGCAACTGACCTTCAATGTCGTTCCAACGTAGCGCTCTGTCTTTGCCGAATACATGATCGCCGGCGTTGGCGGAATGGGCGCCGGCGCAATGTATAGCTGAACTACGTTCGAGTAGTCACTGCATCCTGCCGCATTGCAGTCCTTCACCCTGAAAGCGTAGCTTCCAGATTCAAGGCGCTGCGCCGTTGCCGACAAACTTCCAGTACGCGAGACCAAGTCCCACGCCCCACCATTCATCGACTTCTCTAGATCGAAATCATGGGAACCACCGCCAGTGCCAGGACCCCAACTGAAAGTGTAGCCGTTTGCATCATTGTAGGCCGGCCCAGAAAGCAGCGGAGGCGAAGGGCGCGCAATGACATTGATCGAACCCGAAGCCGAGTAGGGCCCAGCACCCGACCCGTTGATTGCACGAACTCGATAGCCATATGAGCCGACTGGCCTTCCGGAGAATGACCTGGCACCAATGTTGCTGTCCTGCACCTGGACCCAACTCCCTCCGTTGGCGCTTTCCTCAAGGAGATAGCGTTCCGCTGCAGCTACGCCTGTCCAGGTGACCGTGTAGCTTCCGTTGATCGACAGCGTTGGCACACTGATCTGTGGCGCTGCCGAAGGCGGATACTGAACGAGGATGTTTGCCGCCGAGCTGCTACCACCACACCCTCCCGCGTTGCAGGCCATGACCCGGTATGCGTAGGTGCCGGCCATCTTTCCAACAAAGGCACGGAGCGCAGCAGCCCCAGAGTAGGTCTGTTGCCAACCTGCACCATTTGCGCTTTCCTCAAGCGTGTATCGATCAGCTCCCTGTATCGCCGACCAGGAAACAGTATAGGAGCCATCGACACTGCGACCGGCGAGGTTGATGGTTGCGACGCCCGCAGGAGGGAACACTACCCCTACATTGACACTGGCGCTTGGTGCACCGCAGCCACCGGCATTGCACGCAAAGACGCGATAGCCGTAGTTTCCCGCAGACCTTCCGGTGAAATTGCGCGAGGCAACATCTTCCTGCAGCACCACTGACCACCCTCCCCCGCCAACGCTCTCCTCCAAGCGGTAGTGGGCGGCGCCAGTGACGCGGGTCCAACTCACACTGTAGGTGCCATCGGAGGAGATCGTCGGGGCGCTGACAATGGAAGTACCGGAGGGAGGCAACTGGACGCGAATGGTGGCTTGGGAGCTCCAAGTGCTACAGCTGCCAGCACGGCATGCCCGGACCCTGTAGTCGTAGGTGCCGGAGCCGTTACCAGGTGCAATCCAGGATTTGCCCGCCCCTGTGTAAGCCCCATGCCACACTCCCCCTTGCACGCGTTCTTCCAACTCATAGGAAGTCGCTGCGCTGCTGCCACTCCAGCCAACGGCATAATCACCGCGGGAACTGAACCCTGCCAGGCTCAGCACCGGCGTCGACAACACAACGTCGCCAACAATCTGGGCGATCAGGCTTCCATTCAAATAGACATACTCCATGCCTCGTCCCGTGGTGTCCTCCTGTCTCCGCAATACCCCATCCATTCCATAGAGCGACAAGCGGCCAGTGCCATCGGGACGAAGGTTGGCAACGCGACGCCCATGCCCGTCGTAGCGGTAGGCCTCCACCCCCATCACTTCGCGCAGTCTATTGCCGTGATCAAAACGGTACTGGATGCCATTGCGGGCGCTAAGGTTGCCTTTGCTGTCATAAGCCAAGCCGATCGTCGTCGCACCATCGTCAGCGCGGACATTGGTAATCCGGTTGTTGGCGTCGTACCAGTAGTTGAACTGGCGGATACCACCAAGATGCGCGGTACGCAGGTTGTCGACGGCGTCATATGAATACATCGCTATGCCGTCTCCGCCAAAACCCGCTGATTGGGCCCGAACCAGCCGGTCAAGACCGTCATAGGCCATGGTCTTCGTGCGCCTGCTTTCAAGAATATCCTGGATGCCGCTGACATTGCCCATTCCGTCGTACGTGTAGGCGTTATCAAGGGCCCCGCCCTCCTGGACCCGCGCTGGGAGCTGCCGAGCGTTCTGCTGCATGACATGCTGAATACCATTGCCGTAGGTGAAATTCCGCATGCCTCCGTTGGGGTGATAGCCGAGAGCGACTGCATAAGAGCCGGCGCGGGTCGGTTGCGCCAACCCATTGGGCGCGTAGTCAATGAACATGCCACTGGGGTACCGGATGCCCGACAGCACGCCGTTCGCATTGTAGGCGTACCCGATGGACCAGTTATGCCCTTCCAGCTCACCACCGGTTTCACCGGCAAGCAATCCGCGGCGGGTGTAGGTGTATGCGTTGACTACGTCGGGAGCGGCCTTTGCCTTGGTGATGATCTGATCGGGCTTTCCATTGGCAGCATATCGCCAGGTCTGGTCGCCATTTCCATCAGGGAACAACAGTGTTTTCAGCCTGTTCCGTGAGTCATAGGTCCGGGATACCCTGCTTTCTACGGCCCCGGCAATCAAACCCGTAGGATGACACCCCATGGATGCGTCAAGTCCTGCGGCCGACCACGTCAGGTTTCCAGCACCGTCGTAGCCCGTCAGCGTCACCCCGGTTTCTGGCTCCAACTGACGGCAGACGCGTCCCTGAGCATCATAGGTATAGCTTCGAGTAATCGTTCCCATTCCATCCGCCGCGCCCCTGGTAATCGAAAGCGGCCTATTGAATACGTCCCGAGTCACCCGCGTGATCACCCCCTCCGGCTGCCGTATCTCCCGGGGTAACTCATAGGAGGGCTGATCAAATGCCTGGAACCAGGTCTGCTCTGATCGTCCATCTGGACGCGTCGACAGCGTATAGCTTCCCTGACCATCCGAGCCATAGGCTGTTGACGTAGTCAGCAAGCCCAGCTCGCTGTCCTGCGAACGGCGCACGACGCGCCCGATAGCGTCGTACTGCGTCCAGACTCCTTTATCCGGAGTACTTGAGGCCGAAGGATACGATGAAAATACGTTGCGCCCCTCGTGGTCGTATTCGTACCCAGTGAAACGCTCGGTGCCGGGGGCATTTGCGGTATCGAGCTCGCGCAACAGCAACGTTCGCCACATTGCATCCAGATAGCGGATCTTGCGCCCCGTGCCGGTTTCGACCGTGTAACGCCAATGGCCCGGAGGCAATCCATATTCGCCAACGTTAACCCGCTCCAAAGCCGCCGTGACAGGATTCCAGGCAACGGAATCACCTGCAGCGAAATCAGTACGGACCAGCCGGCCCATAGGGTCATACTGGTAGCTGGTCGTGTAGCCGCCCTCGTCAGTGGACTGCGCTATCCAGCCGTTATCCTCCACGCTTGCAGATATCGAGGCGCCATCCGGGAAGGTTATTGCCTGGGGAACGCCACGCTTCCATGCACTGAAGGACGTCATGTTTCCATTGCCGTCGCGGATTGCAGAAACAGTGCCATCTGCGTGGTACTCAATGGACTGCGCAACGCGCCCGAACTCTTTGATTGTGGCCGGCGCAGCTTCAGCGTTATAGATGGTCTCATATGCCAACGCACCATTCACGCTGAGACTCTTGGTCTGCCCCATGACCCACTTGGCCAAGTTGTCGTGGAACTGAGTACCTTCAATCCGGGCGGGCGCCCCGGCTACGCTGCTCTGTTTGCTGACGGCAACCGGGCGCGCCAGCGTGTCGAACTGCTGCACTGTCCAGCCAAAGTTGACTCCGTCCTGGGTGACCGTCTTCGACAGCAAGGGGCGATGGAGCTCCGACGGGAAGCCTGCCTGACGGTAACGTGGACTAACTCCCCAACGCGCTGGATAGTTGCTATCTGCCAAGCTCAAGTCATAGGTGAGGCGCTCTTTACGCAGTAATTCGCCACTACTGCTTCGAACTTCGGTATCAAGCAGCTTACCTTCGTTGTATCGATAGGAATTACCATACTTATATCTGACGGAACTTCCGTCCGGAGCCGTGATCGCAGTTGATTTCGAGCCTGCACAGTCATCTGACGTACACAGAGGCGCCGTACAGTCGAGCACTTCAGGCGGACATACCGGAAACTTGGGATCTGCAGCAAGATACTTGTAGCTGCTGCCCGTGCTGTACGCATAGGTCCATTGCATCGGCTCAATTCCGACACCTGACAGCGTTTTGCTGACAAGGGACAAGCCGTAGTGCGCGGGTGGTATCCAAGCGATGTCGTCGGTTCGATCATTGAATGGACGAGTAACGTTCTTGCAGTACAAAGGAACATTGCTGCGCCCGTGGAGAACGATGCCTACCGTGAACTGTGCGGACAGGCCCGAAGGATGCACCATGCTCCCTGAGAAACTCAACGGGCCATAGGGCTCGCCCTGTCGAGCACAATTGCGTGAATTCTGATCTCCGGGCTCCCCGATCACGTACTGGATGCTGGCCCGACCCAAGCCGCTGAAATCAATGGACCACTGCGTTTGATCAGGCTGGCGGACACCGGTCAGTGTGCGTCTACCACCATCGTTTGTATAACTGTAGGTCCACACACGACCGTTGGCTGCAACCTGACTTACGTTTCCTTCGCTATCGTACTGAACCGCAATCGAGCGCCCATCGCTGCTGTCAATGCGCGTCAGCCTTACTGTCTGATTCCAGGCATTCGAGTACGTGTATGAGACCCAGTTTCCATACCGATCCTCGACCCGCGTTGGGTAAATGTGGTTTTTCTTTCTTGAGACCCGGCGCTCAATGGTCTTAGCAACATTGGAGACAACCTGGGCAGTCTGCGAAACAAGCGCCGGCTCAGCGTCCTGTGCCATCCAATCGAATCGATAGCGATTCCCGTTCGGCGTCACGGCCTGGAAGCCCTCCCCCGCCCCATTGGCCAATGCAGGAAGACAGGAGATACGGATGTTGTCACCCGCAGTCCAGTGGTAGGTCTCACCATCACCCGGAACAGGCACGTTACCTTCGATGTGCAGCAGCTCACCACCACCTTCAGGCAACTGCAAGGTGACGCCATCCCAATACTCGTCCGGTCTTATGTACTCGGTACCCACCTGAATCGGAATGGGACGCGCATCATAGATGCTGGCCACGGAGCAACGGCGGTTAGGCTCGCCCGTAGCGGAGACAGTCCAGTCCGGAGCGAAGTCAGCTGACAGAGAAGGCAGCTGGATTTCCCAATCTGCCATCGCGAACGACCGGTAGAAAACGCCAGGAATCGGGTTGTTCCTCACGTTGAAGCGGCGCTCGAATCGTACTGGCAACTCATTGTTGCCCGGCATATCGACGTCAGTCGCCTTGAAGGAAATCCCTCCCATGTACGTATCGACTTCCTCCCCGAAGGAATTGCTGCCTACCACAGTAGGCTCGGAAGCACTACCCACACGGCTTCCGTATTCCTCCCAAACCTTGCGTTCTTGGGCATAACAAACACTGGTGATCGAGAGTAAAACCATCACTGCAGCGTTCACGGAGTTGCGCGAAGGCAACTTCAAGGCGAATCCGTTCAATCAAGTATCCTCGTTGTTACTGCAAGCCGAATTTTCGATCAACGCACCGTACACTCACGCGCAGAATCAGACGCAATTCAACAGGGGTCCGCCAGATGCCTCCCACAAGCAGAACCAGAGACGCTCGCTTGGCAGGTTCCGGAGAGAAGTTGACCAGCCTGTCCTTTGAGCTTGTCTCTTGCCTACCTATCAGGAAGGGAGCATGTACCAGCCCACCAACAACGGGCAGTCATTTATGCCCCCACCTCCCAAGGACCATCAACCATTCTCCCCCGCCATATGCCTTCTATTCCAGGCGAAACAATGATGATCCTGGCGATGAGATCACCGTCTGATCCTGTCATGAGCATCCCTTGCTCGAGAACCAGTTGCCCTCTTCTGAGGTCCTCCAGCGTCCCCGTGAGGTTGAGTCTCAGGAAACCCTCAGGATCCTTATTATTGAAATCGACAAATATTCTGGACCCAGACATCCATGGCCTCTGCAACCTTTCAACGACAGGAACCAGATTGGATACTGCAGGAAAAGAGTCAACTGGCTGCTTCTCGCTCAAGCCCCACGACTGTGATGCAAGTCGGGGGAGACCCTGCCCGTGGAAGTAACCTCACCTCCCCGTCGCTCACCTGCCCAAACGTCGTGGCGCCAACCTGACTGTGAGTTACGTTGCTGCACAGTTGCCAGAACGACGCTCCATTTGCACTCTCTAGGGAGAAACCGAAGAGGCCTGCTGGATGTTGACCGGCCCCTTCCCAATCCCTGCCGCTGAATCTGCCAACTGCGGATCCATATACCGCTGCTGCATGCAGCTCAACCCGGTGGCCGAGTCGCCCACATGCCCGGTATACCCCGGGCCATCCGTGACCTGACCACCGACCACAGCACCGTAAGGCTCGTAGTCGTAGCGTTTGATCACGTTGTCGTTGGCATCGTTCTCAGCAACAACCGAGCCAAGCGCGCCCGTGTGGATGTAGGTGACCGTCGTTTGTGCCACTGCGGCTGGTGACAGGCCAAGGCCAATCAGCAGCACGCAGCACAGCCAGGCACCCAAGGCCCCCAGCTTCCGAAATCGTTCTTCAAATCCCCTGAAGCGGGTCGGCACGCCGCCTGCAGTTCCCCCGAACCTGCGCATCCTTCCAATCCCTGAAAGAGCCTTGAAGCAAGGCTGGGTATTCATAGCACAGGAATGGCCGGGTGCGGTTGCCAGATCAGGAACAGGGGGCGGCGCTAAGCGCCTGGGAAGCCGGGCTGGCCGCGAGATTCGGAATTTGGGGGCTGCCAGCCATGGGCTGGCACTACTGGGGCCGGCATTCCGCCGGGTATGGCCCCGCGCTACCAGAGCACAAAAAAAGCTCCGACCAAGGCCGGGGCTCTTCTACAACTGGTGCCGGAAACAGGAGTCGAACCTGCGACCTAACGAATCCAGCCGCGCGCCCCCCCCCCCCCCCCCTACTAGCGACCGACGCCTGGCAACTGATAGGACAAGCTCAACCCCAAGGCTCGCAGTGATAGCACGTTGCCAGTGGGCTCGTCGTTGCAACGCAGAACGCAACAGCCTCATCCTATCTCCCGCCCCTCCATCACGCTGACCAGCAGTACAACGGACTTCCAAAAATACCGTGAGCTCCTAGCTGCTCGGGCCTCCCCCCCCAAAAGGCATAGAACAGATCCTCCTGTGCCCTATACACCAACCAGCGCCCCCCCTCCTTCGCGACGCACATCCCAGAGATCTCTTCACCATCGTCAAATCCCGGAATACCTGGCGCCATTACCACCGCAGACAGTTCAAATGGTTGACATGCATTCCGCCTGATGTCATTCGCAAGTTCTTCAAGATACTCGCTCGGATTCATGCCCGAATCGATATAGACATCGGAGCCATCGGTTAGGCGCGACTCCAATAGATCATTAAGATCGCTCACAGGCCCGACCTCTCTGGCGGCGGAGGCGGCTTGGGGTAATGTAGTGTCTCATGAGGCATTTCACCATTTGCCGGAATATCGATTCGAGGGCCAGAACCCGCATTCCCTGGCCGATAGATTACTCCGTTCTCACCAACCTGCGCCCTCTCTGGCAATCGTGAACCTTCAGGCGCTGGACCGAACTCCCCGCCGGTCAAAGTACCGAAATCCTTCAGTCCATCCCCCACACCACCATTGCCCGGTGCCAGCGGACCGTTATTGACACGCCCTCCCTGCTGCCTGCTTCCCTTATCCTCAGTTCCTACCAATCCTCCAGGCAACGCGGGAGCATCACCTTTGGGTGATTGAGACTGCTGAATAACTGGCAGAATCGACTCGACCGCATTCCGAAGCAGCCGCCCTCCATACACTGTCCCCACGTATACATAGTCTACGGCGCACGTAAATCCGCTGGTACATTCGATTGTGCATGACCTCTCACCACATGTGGCGGACCTTCCATCCGGATCCGTGAACTTGTACGGATTCCCGTTCGCATACCGATACCGGTTGAACTGCCCAACCGGCTGCTCTTACGCCGTCACCGGATCCACCGACAGGAACACCCCAAGCTGCGGGTCCATGTAACGCTGCTGCATGTAGCTCAGTCCGGTCGACGAATCGCTCACATGCCCCGTGTATCCTGGTCCGTCCGTGACCTGACCACCGACTATGGCTCCGTAGGGCTCGTAGTCGTGGCGCTTGATCACATTGCCGTTGGCATCGCTCTCGGCGACAACCGAGCCCAAGGCGTCCGTATGGATGTACGTGATCGCCGTCTGCGCCATTGCGGCTGGCGACACGCCAAGGCCAATGAGCAGCACGCAGCAAAGCCAGGTGCCAAATGCCCCCAACTTGCGAATTCGATCCTCAAATCCCCTGAAGCGGGTCGACACACCGCCTGCAGTTCCCCCGAACCTGCGCATCCTTCCAATCCCTGAAAGAGCCTTGAAGCAAGGCTGGGTATTCATAGCACAGGAATGACCGGCTGCGGTTGCCAGGTCAGGAACTGTGCGAGGAGCTAAGCGCCTGGGAAGCCGGAGGGGCGGGTAAATCGCGAGACTCAGAAATCGCGGAGTGCCAGTCATGGGCTGGCACTGCTGGGGTTGCCGGCCAGCGGCCGGCACTACCAGAGCATAAAAAAACCCGGCCAAGGCCGGGGCTTTTCATTACAACTGGTGCCGGAAACAGGAGTCGAACCTACATTTCATCTCAGTCCCGGGTCTGTCGGCCCAGCGATATTTCCGGTTCCGACCGTCCTGTCCAGACTCTCCTCAAATACCTCACCATCTTCAATGTAGAGCTGGACTTCGTGGTCGGATGATAGCCGGATGTCCAGTACCCATACTTGCGGCGCGCCAGCAAGCGCATCGCACAGATCACCCGTAGACACCTCTAACGGCCTGTTCACCATCCGCTCTCGAAGATGACCCAAGGTCGCTTTTGACTCCACTCCCGAAGGGACATCCAAATGCGATAGCAGCCAAATATCATTCGTGCTGAAGTTCTTTCTTAACGCCTCAACCACCCTGTCTCCCGTGATTGGGAAGCCCCAAGCGTTTACGGTCATGACTATCCGCCTCCGTTAAGCGGCCGCGCGGGTCCGCGTGAAGGAGTGCCCCCGGTAGCACTCGGCTCGTAACGACGTTCGTGCGGGTTCGTATGACTGCCCGGCCGGCCGTGGTCAGTAAAATCAATAGTCTTTACCGGCCTCCCGTGACCGTGCAACTCGCTTACGGCAGCAACCCTAGGGGGAACGGTTTCCACAGGAATGGTTCCGGCGCTGCAGGGAGGCGGGACCTCGTCACCGGTCCGACATGAGACAATGGATAAAACCATTGCAATCATCAGAATGCGGTTCATTCAACGCCCTTGATTACTGGTGGGGGAGCAGACTTTGACCGTGCCATTCGTATCGCCGTAGCTTTTCCGGACGGGCTCATCCAGCTCACGCACAGCTCAGGTCTCTACGCTTGTCGCCCGCGCCTCCTCCGGAGATACGCCGACTTTGATTTGTATAACGCCGTTACTCTCCGAGCTGGACTGCGGCGCAACGAGGGAAGACTTGAAAGCGGACAGACCAACCCGATCATGCTCGGCAGCATGGCTCACCTCGTAACCGCCGAGACTGGATCTTCCCTGAGGATTTGATGCGGAGTCCAGAGGTGACATCAATACGGACTGTCCTTGTGTATTCGCCATATCCAAAATCGCCATTACAGTTGAACTGGTGCCGGAAACCGTAGTCCAACCTGCCACGCAAGCACCTCAAAACAGAAAAATTGCGTCTTCCCTCAGCCAGCCGAAAAACCAGGCACAGCCTCGGCTATCGCCGCGACAATGTCATCCACGGTCAACCCAGCGTCGAAAGCCTCGAGAGCCAGGTATTCTCCAGCATATGAATCAAGCCCACCGGACTGAGCCAATGCACTCCAAACCAAGCGATCGACTGGATTCGAATGCTGCGAACCATTCATTCTCACCGAGAATAGATCGAACCAAAATTTATAGTCAGCAGCCTCGCCTCGAAGCCAAAAATCCCGAGCCGCATTAACTGCAGCCAGTATTTCCCCGTCAAGGCGTTCTCCAAGGTAGTCACACGACACAATCGCTAGCCTGGCCCTCGCGCCACCATTTCGCTCCAATCCAGCAACATCAAGAAGATCGTCAAGAGCGTCGATCAGCTGGCGCATGCGCACACGCGATGTTTTTTCGTCATTCATAAATACACCTTATAACGGAGGTTTCTTAACTGGAGGAATGGCGCGAACACCTTGGTCTTTCGCCACGGCAGCACAGCTGCTGCTGGATGAACACAAAAAATCCGATGCCAGAAGACTGGCATCGGATTCTGATTGGCTCAGCCGCTTAAGTGAACAGCATTACGGCACTGCCAAGGTTCTTTCATGGTGCACCGTCGGCTGACAGGGTCAGCCCAGCGAAATCAACCGATACTTCCGGCGCAATGCGGAATGCATTTCATGAAGACGTCAGCGGGCTGTTGCTCAGCCTGCTCCGCCAGCGCCTGCAGAAAGTCCGCATAGGATCCTACGGCGGGCAGATCCCTGTAGTCCGATCCAGCCCAGAACACGAACCCGATGTTCATCTCGAACGCACGCTTCACCAGACGGGCGATACGCGAGCCTTCCACATCCGAGTTGGATCTGATGCGCAGGTAGACGTCGTTGATCAGATCACTGGCATCCCCAGCAACTGCGGCGCAACTGACTACCTGTTCTGCCCCAGGGAAGTAGAGGTCGGCAACCCCAGCCAGGAAGTCACTGTTCCGCGCAGACGCCATCTCATCACGCCATGTTCCCTCTGCGGCAGGATTCTGCTCGAACAGGATGAACTGACTCATGGACCACCTCGATCCTGTCGATTTTCTCTATGTCTCAGCGAGCCATCTTTCAATCCGGCATCGCCCTTCCTCATCGATTCCGCGAGAGGTGTATCGATTCGTTTTCCACTACTGGGGTCGGGACCATGTGCATGTGCGCGCGGATCGCCCGCGTGAGGGTGTGAACCGTGGACTTGCACCCACCCCGGGTTTCGAGGATTTGGCGCCGACGTTGGAACCAGATCCATATCTTTACCCGGCGGGAGAATCACTCCGTCATTTGTGGCAGTCCAGACCTTCCTTCCGTCTGCCGCAGCACTGGCCCCCTGTTCGCCACGGCGTGCGGAATCCATTGCTTTGTCTGCAATCCTGACCGCTTTGATACTAGCTCCCGCGCCACCAGGCACAAAAGGAACTGCGGCCGCGACAGTGTCAATCGCGACACCAACGGAGTCGACTACCCCAGCGCCAATATTCCCTTGACTGAAGTTCGAGTACGCACTCGACGCGCCCATGGCGATGTTTGCCACATCCCAAACCGTCTCGACAATTTGACCGTCCGGGTCTTTGAACTTATAGGGATTTCCGTTGGCGTATCGATAGCGGTTGAACTGGTCAACGGGAGCGTCATGCGCAGTTACAGGATCCACGGACAAGAACATACCAAGCTCAGGATCCATGTACCGCTGCTGCATGTAACTCAGTCCGGTCGCCGAGTCACTCACATGCCCGGTATACCCCGGCCCATCCGTGACCTGACCACCCACCACGGCCCCGTAAGGCTCGTAGTCATAGCGCTTGATCACGTTGCCGTTGGCATCGCTCTCGGCGACAACCGAGCCCAAGGCGTCCGTATGGATGTATGTAACCGTCGTCTGGGCGACTGCGGCTGGCGACACGCCAAGGCCGATCATCAGCACGCAGCACAGCCAAGCGCCTAAGGCACCCAGCTTGTGAATTTGATCTTCAACTCCCCTGAAGCGGGTCGACACACCGCCTGCAGTTCCCCCAAACCTGTGCACCCTTCCAATCCCTGAAAGTGCCTTGAAGCAAGGCTGGGTATTCATAGCACAGGAATGGCCGGGTGCGGTTGCCAGATCAGGAACAGGGCGCGGCGCTAAGCGCCTGGGAAGCCGGGCTGGGCGCGAGATTCGGAAATTGGGGGCTGCCAGCCATGGGCTGGCACTACTGGGGCCGGCATTCCACCCGGCATGGCCCCGCGCTACCAGAGCACAAAAAAAGCTCCGACCAAGGCCGGGGCTCTTCTACAACTGGTGCCGGAAACAGGAGTCGAACCTGCGACCTACGCCACAACCACTCGTATATCGAACGGGGGAACCAGACATTCAGCGTTCAAGCTCAACACCTCTCGTCGTCAGCGGGCGAGCTGGAGAAGAAGACTGCATCGCCTTCTTGAGCAAAAATTTCCGAAACTATCAGCGGATCACTCTTGGAAAGGTCATACGGACAGAACACTTCCGCGCAATACGCATCCCGATGTTCCAAGAACACTTTAACCGCATCGAGACCAGACTCATCATTCTGCGGCAACCATGCATTAGAAGCTATGCCATATGCGATCGCACAATCCTTCCGCTCCTGCAGCGCCAACTGAAGCAGCCTCATCCGACCTGCGGCGCCTCCACCATTCATCTTGACGCCCGCATGCACCATATCTCCAGTAGATGCAAGGTAAACTCCAAATGGGTGAAACTCACCATGCTCTACAAGCATCTTTCTGGCGAAATTAAGAATGTCTTCGAGCATTTTCTCGACTTGTTCTTTGGGCGTCATCTTTTAGGTCCTAAGTCATCTCGTCGAACAATTGTTGACTGCCGTTCTACCGTAAAGCTTACCTTAGTATTTGTGCCAGTGACGACAACATGCTCTCGCCCAGTCGCCTGAGCATGTTCCCGCTGCGCTCTGAGTTGCGACGAATCAGACAGTCGTTTTGTATCCTTAATTTCGCCAACCTGTCGAGAATTCTTGAAATCAGGACCTGCGACGTCCCCCCGAGATTGAGTAGCGCGACGGTTTGGAGTCCAATCCTCAACGACAAGGAGATTGGACGTGAAGAAGCGCTTTTCCGAAGAACAGATCATCGGCTTCCTGCGCGAGGCCGAGGCGGGCATGCCGATCAAGGACCTATGCCGCCAGCATGGCTTCAGTGAGGCCTCGTACTACCTGTGGCGCAGCAAGTTCGGTGGGATGAGCGTGCCCGACGCCAAGCGGCTCAAGGACCTGGAAGCGGAGAACACACGCCTGAAGAAGCTGCTGGCCGAGCAGGTGTTCGAGAACGACGTCATCAAGGATGCGTTGCGAAAAAAGTGGTGACCGCATCGGCACGCAGGTTGCTGGTGCGGAGCATGGTCGAGAAAGGGCTGATCGAGCGGCGCGCGTTGGTGGTTGCACGCATGAGCGCCAGCGCGCTGCGTTACGAGCCCAGGCCGGACCACAACGTTGAACTGCGCGAGCAGATCGCTGCACTGGCACACAGGCATCGACGTTACGGCGTGGGCATGATCCATCTGAAATTGCGACAGAAGGGGCATGTCGTGAATTACAAGCGCGTGGAGCGCCTTTATCAGCAAGCAGGTCTGCAGGTGCGTCGCAGGAAGCGCAAGAAGGTACCTGTCGGTGAGCGTCAGCCTTTGCTGCGCCCGTCCGCCGCCAATCAGGTGTGGTCGATGGATTTCGTGTTCGACCGCACCGCGGAAGGCCGAGTAATCAAGTGCCTGACCATCGTGGACGACGCCACCCACAAGGCCGTGGCCATCGAGGTGGAACGGGCTATTTCCGGGCAGGGCGTTGCCAGGGTGCTGGACAGATTGGCCGTTCAACGCGGTCTGCCGCAGGTGATCAGGACAGACAACGGCAAGGAGTTCTGTGGAAAAGCGATGGTGGCGTGGGCTCACGAGAAGAGAATTGCCCTGCGCCTGATCGAGCCGGGCAAGCCGAACCAAAACGCTTACGTTGAGTCCTTCAACGGGCGGCTACGCGATGAATGTCTGAACGAGCACTGGTTCCCGACGTTGCTCCATGCCAGAACCAGTATCGAAAGCTGGCGGCGCGACTACAACGAGGAAAGGCCTAAACGAGCACTTGGCGGACTGACGCCCGCCCAATACGCCGCGCAGTTGGCTGGCAAGAGGGATAAGATCAGCACCGGACTCTAAACCCGACCGCTACTGAGGACGGGGGGACGTCGCAATGTCGGCATCGATAGCCGAGGGCACACTTACTTCGCCCGACCAGTAGCGGTCCAGCAAGCCAGGAGCCAATTCGCTAGCAGATCCGAGAAGCCCTGTCTCCACAATTCTGGCCAGAAGCTCGTAGCTATCACTGTTCATCCCCAAAGCCCCCCCTTGGGCAGGATCAGGACGGAAGCTAACGCGCCCGTCATTTGGACTTAGCTCTTGCTTCCCCCCTGATCGGGCAGGGAGCATCTCCCAACCTAACCAACCACGGGCTCCAGTTTATGCAGTTGGATGAGGATCGTCCGCATGCGATTTGATCTAAAGGGAACCTACCGCCGGCATGCAGGGCTTGCCGTCGAGATCCGCTGCATCGGCTGAGATACTGATCATGCCTCCTGACTGCATCTCAACCTTCAAACAAACTCCGCCATCCATTGACGAATCGTCCCAGGAGGCCTCATTGATTGAACTGCTTGGCCCCCAGTGCTCTCGCCTATCAGCTGAGAATTCGCGTAGACCTCTGAAAAATATCGACCGGCTCAAAGAGCGTTCGTCCAGCACAATGAGCACCGCCGAGCTTGCAGCCCAGTCGATTCGTATCCCCAGAAGCGTCCAATCGTGCATCAGGACCTCACTTTGCCTCGAGGGGAAGATGCGCTCCCGGTGATTCCGGAGCGACATGCTTCCCATTGATATCCAAACGTTGGCCACTAGCATCATTCACATGACAATGGGGCCACAGGCAGCGGCGTCCGTGTGGATGGATGACATCGGGCGAGTTGTCCATAAGTGGCGATAGAGCCAACTTGGGACAGGATGCGAGGGGATGTCTGGATGCCGATCGTCCTCATCTAGGCATCTGCAGGCATCAGAGAAGGCACGACACGCGAGAGAACTTCAACGCAGACATCGTCGGAGAAGACCGCATAATGCGCCATATTGTCCGAAGAATGAACACCACCGCTCGAATTATCCAACCACGTCAACAACGATGAGCTGGTTGCACGCATCAGGTTATGCCCGGCCACCACTACTCCTGACTCCCAGTATTCTTGGAGACTTCCCTCCTGAGTAATTCGAACGGTCAGCGGCGTTGCGAACATCAGAATCCACGCCTTCCTTCCGGTATTCTCGAACAAATCTACAGTCAGAGACCCGTCAATCGAATATCTGACTTCCCCCACATTCCACGAGTAATCCTTATCAATTCCGTCAGGTCGCCACTCTTCAAAATTTGCAGAATGCTGTCCCATCATGGCTTCTTCCCATATCTAAACTCATCAGTGGTTCGACCATCCTGGCGCTGAATCTCCAGCGTCGGCCGTCCATCCTTGGAGTAATTCCTGTCAATCACTCGACTTCCATCCTCCAATTGCCCCACGCGAGTTCCGTTGGCCTTTGTGTCGACATCCTTGGGACCCAGCGCGTCAAAATCCTTTGCTTTCTGATCTGATTCGGCTCCTCTATCCCATACCCGGGTGCCTCGGGCAGTGACATTTTCAATAGTCGATTTACCTCGTAGTCCGGCTACGCTATCGGGCGACTGCTTCCCCCTCCCCCCTCCGTGGAGTCGGCCGGATCAGTCCCTTCACTCCGCTGGGTGGAATCAATTGCATTTGAGACTAATCTTCCCCCGTACGCTATCGTCAGAATTGCAGGAAGCGCCAGAGCATCAGCGATGGTGTTCACCTCACCAGAACATCGATTCTCGTTACAAGTGACTGCACGTCCATCAGGATCAGTGAACTTGTACGGATTGCCGTTCGCATACCGATACCGATTGAACTGCCCAACCGGCTGCTCATACGCCGTCACCGGATCCACCGACAGGAACACACCCAACTGCGGATCCATGTACCGCTGCTGCATGTAGCTCAGTCCCGTGGCCGAGTCGCTCACATGCCCGGTATACCCCGGGCCATCCGTGACCTGACCACCGACCACAGCACCGTAAGGCTCGTAGTCATAGCGCTTGATCACGGCTCGGGAACCCCTGCGGCTCGCGTCCCTTACGTCGCAAGAAGCGATGGACGTAGTGTTTTCGATACGCTTCATAGAAGCTCTGCGTGCGCTCGTACGCACTCATGTATCGGTACGTCAGATGTGCAGATCGCGCAAAGTCCGGCTCTTCATTGAAGTCGCTCGGCGCGATCCACTCCCGTGCTTGGACCATCTGTTCTGTCGCCAGCGCTTCAGACCCAGCCCTCTTTGCCGCTGCCAATTTCTGGGCACGACGATATGCTGCCATTGTCATTGTTGGACCTCATTTCTGATAACCCGGCCAGGACCGACTAGATGGTTGGCGTGACGCGCGCTGCGTCACGTTCCGGTAAGCGCTGGGTGCGAAGGGCCCTTCCACACCTAGCGCGGGAACTACGTGCCTTATGGAGTGCGGGATTTCTTAACGGCTGACGAGATCGAGCTCCATGACGTGCAACTGCACATCAGCAGAAACAAGCATCGCAGGCGTGATGCGCTTCTTGCCGCAGTGGCGCAGGTAGGTCACGGCACGCTGAACGTAGTCGCGGTAATTGATACCGGTCATGTCAACCATCTGGCGAGCCTTCCAAATCGCACGGAACATCGAGGCATCGCATACGCGCAGGTCGAAGCGACGGTCAGTAGTCCCGATGTAGCGCTGCAGCATGTTCGCAAACTCAGTAGTGGCCTCGAATGCAGTCATCTCGCTGTAGGTGGAGGCGCGATGGATTTCGCACGCCTTGTCCGCGACCAGCTGCTCACCACCCATGATCGTTTCAGAAATTGAGCTCTGCGCGGCGTGCAGCGCGTCCCTGCCCTCGCGCTGCGCGGCGAAGAGGCGGGTGGAACGATCAATATTGTTGTGCTTGTGCATAGTAGCTCTCCTAGTTGATAGCGGCCGCGAAATTGCCGTCGCTGGAAACAAGGTTGCCAAGCACGTAAGTGGCGGACCCATTGAATTCAACTGGTCCACCATCTTAGGATGTGGCATGAGCCAACTGCCGCACGCCGAATTCAAGGCGCTAATGATCTTGATCAATGGGCTCTCAAGCGATCTCGAGGCCCGCTTGAAGACATACAAGTTGTCTACCTCAGCTTTCCTGGCACTAGATGCGATTGCCCGGACAGAAGCCCGAAGTGCGTATCCGATGACCCGTGCCAGTCTTGCTAGGATGATCAACACAACACCCGGATCAATGTCGGTGCTCGTCTGCCGCATGAAGCGCGACGGCCTTGTGACAGAAAAGTCGCTGAATGAACGCTCTAAAGCGCTTGCCACTACGAAGCTAGGTCGCTCGATGTTGGCCGGAGGATCGGTCGCTTGGGAGGACACCTTCGACGGCCTTAGCGAGGCGCTCTCGCCCACGGCGAAGAAGCAGCTCCTAGAGACCGTGGCTAAGCTGAACCTGATTCGTACGCATGAACAGGATGAGGGGCGCAGGGTTGCTTACATGCGCACACTGTCGAAGAAGGAAACGAAGATCGCAGTAGGGAAGCATCAGGAGGAATCGAGGGCTGCTGCTTCGCGAGCGCGCGCCCGGTTCGACTAAGCATGCCTGTATGGAGTTGTCCGTACCTCGCTTCCACTTCGTCGGGCAGGCACTGCGTTCTCCGCGTACCACCTAGGACTTCGCGACTTGGATGGGGATGATCCTGACCCTCTGCTCGATAGCAGCCTCAGCGATGCCAACCAATCGCGTCATAGCGCGCGTCGGACTGAGCAGCTACATCCCTGGATGCATAGTCGACGGAGCGCCCCGATCGCGCGGCAGGGCGTGCCAGTACGCTTCTGACTACGGATAACATCCTCAATAGAAGATGGCCCCAAATAGCAAACATTGGCACATACGAAAGGCCCGCTGACATCTCTGCCAACGGGCCCGATCAAGCTAGCGAGCAAGTTATCGAGGGCGAATGCCGAACCCAAGCAAGACAGCCCCAGCGACGGTCAGAGCTTGTCCCACAGCGAGCGCGTGCATGTTCGCTATGTTGCTGTAGCCGCTTGCTGATGGGTTGATCAGGAAGTAGAGCCCGATCCCAAGCCCAGCTAGGCCCAACACCACGCACAACGTCGCAGACCCAAGCTCCTGCCCTGCGCTCGCGGTAGCGCGATTCGATTCAACAATTGCCTTGGGCAGGTCCGCATAGCACTTAGGACACTTCGCGGATGATCTGCCCGAGGGGATCGCAGCATGACAAGCCGGGCATTGATAAAGATTAGTTGCTGAATCGCTGGTTTGCATGTTCTCTCCTCCATGATTGGACGTGCGAGGGTTTCCGACATCAGCCACCGGTTGAACTGCCTATCTGAGCGTCCTTGACCAGATCACGCAGCGCAGCGCGCTGCTCATCATCCAGGCTGTATTCGGTATCGCAGACCCGGACCTCGATCCTCTTGGCACCGGCGAAAGCCGCCACTTCTGCCAAGGTCATCTTCTTGCCGAACGAAAGGATGGCGTACTCGTATCGATTGAAAGCGGGCATGTCGCTGGGAAGCGAAACAGCCTTTCCATCCACAAGCATGTCAAAGCTCGTACCGGCACAGCGAACGTCATAGGACATGTTGAAGGTGACGATGGCCGAGACGGTGAAAGAGTCCAACTTCGTCACGGCGCGGTCTCCGTCTACCACGCTCTGCAGGCTCAGAGAAATGCCCCTGCTGGTCTTCGACAGCTCCGATAGCTCCACTTTGGCCTCGTAGGAGGTTCGATCCTTGAAACGGTCGTATGACCGCTGTTGTTGAGCCACTACCTCCCCGGGAACAACAGCCGTCAGCACCAATGACATGACGGCAACATGCGTAATCCGGTTCTTCATCCCAACGTCCCCGACTGAGCGCTGACGGGCCCGGCCACCCCTTGCGGCCAGTCACACCTCGCACAGCGTCATATACTTATATGGTAATGACTTCTACTGATCAGGTATATGGCCCATGCTGCTGCAGGTTCACAGACCGTTCCCTTCGCGTGCCCTCGCCCACTGTCATTACTGCAACGTTTTCCAAGCGGCTTTCCGAAGCTCGAGCACTGCGCGGGCTGTCCCAGCGCGCGCTGGGAGCGCTGGTGGATAAGGACCAGGACAAGAACCGGGGTGCCGTGCTGATCAACAGGTACGAGCGCGAACGAAACCAAGCCGACATGACCAAGGCTGCAGAGTTGGCCAAGGCATTGGATGTACCGGTCGCCTACCTGTTCGCCGAGGACGATGACCTAGCTGCGGCGATCTTGGCTTTCGCCAAGCTTCCCTCTGCGGAGCGTCAAAGGATGCGGGAAGAGCTCGAGCGTTTGGCTGGAACGCAGAGGGGCTAGCCCGCTCACGCCGCCAGCTTGGCGACAGCCGCCGCCAGTGTGTCCGGGGCCAAGTGGGCGTAACGAAGAGTCATGGTGATGTCAGCATGACCCAAGAGCTCTCGCACGGTGTTCACGTCCACGCCTGCCCGCACCAAGCGTGAAGCGAAATGATGGCGCAGATCATGGAAGCGGAACTCTTCAATGCGGGCATCGGCTATGAGTTTTCCCCACCCCTTCTTGATGTCGGTCACGTCGAAGACCTTGCCCGCACGGCGTTCGCCCGCTTGTCTAGCCCAACGCTGCAGGACTTCCATAGCTTCGACATTCAGCGGGATGTGACGTTGCCTACCGGACTTGGCGTTCTCGGCCTGAATGGTCAGCATCTTGGCTTCCCAGTTGATGTCCGCCCATGTCATCGACAACAGTTCACCCCGCCGCATGCCGGTATTGATGGCTGTAAGGACCACCGGTGTCAGGTGATCGACATAGCCGTCCATCGGCAGATCAGGCAGAACCACTTGCCGGTACTTACGCCGGGCCGCATTCGCGTTAGCCCTCCCCTCAACCCCCGCTAGATCGCGCGCTGCGAGCGCGGCCCGGAGCATCGCTTCTTCGTCCGGAGACAGGAACCGAACCACCTTGCGGCTAGCTGCTGATCGCTGACGCATGCCCATCAAAGGATTGGTTTCGATCAGCTTCCACTCAACAGCCCGGGACAAGGCAGACCGCAGGCAAGCAAAGTCGCGCGCTGCGGTAGCCTTGGTGACTGCATCGGGGCCAGTGACACGCCCGCGCCACCATCGCTCCATCGTGGGCACGTCGATTTCGATGATCTGACGGCGTAACAGCCACGGGAACACTGATCGAATGCGGTCTGGGTACTGACGACCGCCCTTGAGCTCAGCTATCGCCCAAGGTTCGAAGTGATCGTTGAGCAATGTTTCGAGCGTGCAGCTAGTGGGCTTGGACTTTGCGAGCGCCGGCAATCCGGACTGAACGTATTCAGCAACCGCTTGCCGAGCTTGGTCCCGGGCCTGATCAAGTGACAGATGTTCGACCGAACCTAAGGTACGACGTTTACCGTGCGCCCAGGTCACGATCCAAGCCTTATGCCCTGAAGGCTGCACACGCAGGATCAGGCCGCGAACCTGAGCGTCCCTGAGCTCATAGGGGCGATCCCGGGGTTCAGCCCTGAGAACGATGCGTTTGGTGAGGGCGGATGACATCGGGCGGGGTGTCCGTGAGTGGCGATAGAGCCAACTTAGGACAGGATGCGAGGTGTTGTTTGGATGAGGATCGTCCGCAGCTGAGAGTTAGACATTGAAAGCTCAGCAGTGACAGCCTGCAACCCTTAAGTTATGGGGCGCCGCGCCGATATGTTCCGAGGAGAATCGCCAAGGGGCGGCCTCCACCTCCCGCACTGATGACAGCGCATAATCCAACGACAACAGGCCCAACCCCTCCAGTAAGTGAGCGTACCCGAGCAGATGCAGCCAAGCGGAACATGCATGATATAGACAACAACACCAGCATCATCCAATGTTTTCACAAAAGAAAGGAATCAATCAACAATGAAAAGAAGTGAACTTGTCTACTCATACTTTGAACGCCTGCTATCAGCAGATAACCAAAGAGATGAGCTAGAAATAATTCGAGCCGAATTGGATGGCCTTGTTTTCACTGAAAGCAATAAGCCGATCGACAAAGCAACGAAGGTCAAAATACTTGAGGAACTGGAAGACCTCCTAAAGTCAACGCCCAGTCTCGAAGACCTAAGCGAGTCGGCCTCCTATCCAAAGTCGGAATCGACCGCATCTGACAACAGCGACGTACTCGCAGTGATAAAGGCCATGAAGGCGAAGGCGAAGCAATGAATATAGACTTGAGCGACGGGATCTCAGCAGCAAGCCTAGCAACCTCCATTGCAGCGATCATCATAGCAAAACGTTCAAGCAGCAGAACATTCAAACTTCAGAGCGCCACTACGGAAACAGAAATTTCAAATTCAATAGAAAATGCCAAGGCTCGCCTTAATGACATAGCACTTTCCTTGACGGCACTAATAGCTAAAGAGGAAAGCGGGGCCTTGGATGCAGTGGAAAAATCAACACTAGATAAACAGCGGATCATCCTTGGATCGGCCGAACAATCACTTATTAATGCGTATGATCATGCGTGCTCGAAATACATCGATGGAAAGGTAGACAAAGGCAGATTCAAAAAAAACTACCAAATTGAGATTCGTCGACTTGTGCAGAACGAAGAGTTGAAACATCGTTTCGATCCCATTACCAGCCCCCACAGGCCGATACTCAACGTGTATGAAGAGTGGGAAAATCCGGAGCGCGGGAGCTAGCGCCGTCTAACCTGCATCCATTCACTGACAGAGAACGCGCCAGTGCTCTGCGCTGGCGCTTCACCGCTCACAATTTAGCGCACTAGTAAGATAGCGCCCAACGCAATCGGCACTAGTGCAGCGACCACATCAGGATGTGTGCCTAAGTGGCAAGGAAGCCGAGTGATCAGCACCAATCTGTGGCTTCACCATGGACGCGATGCATCCACATCTAGTAGTTGTGGCAGCCAACCAGCAATGTGTTGCGAGCATCTCCTCACCAATCAATGGGTTCCGTCCCGCCACCAACAAAAAACCCCGACCTGGGTCGGGGCTTTTCATGCAACTGGTGCCGGAAACAGGAGTTGAATCTGCGACCTACGCATTGTCGGGCGGCAGACATGACTGAGACGATTGGGCACACCCAGTGAAAGAATCAGCCCACCTCTTCAATCGATACGTAGACGTAGTCATTTGCCGGAAATTGCCACGAACGGGGGGCTACATCTCCCGGCAAAGTCAAGAGCAGTGCACCCGGCACGTCCACCGCAACGACTGAGAGGATACGGTCATCAGAGAAGCGCAGGCGAATACCAGAGTCAACGATCAATCCAGCACCTTGCCAGCGAACGACTTCAACACACGTAACGTCAAGTGCTTCCGAAAGCTCTAGATTGACCCACTCACATTCCGATTCAGTCAGAGCACTCGACAAAATCTCAACATTAATGGTTCCAAATTCGTCCCATCCTTGAACAACGGTACTGGACGATGTAACTTCAAGAGACACATTGGAATCAAAGCTGAAGACTACCTGCCAAGCTAGGTTCGCCGTCTGCGTAGAGGGAAACCTGCAAGCCAGAAGCCGACGCCCCTGGAGCAGCTGAGCCACTTCACTCGGCTTCGCACCATTCCACTGCATCGGCAAATAACGCGTGTCGTCCGGAAGTACTTCAATCGTAGTGTAGGGTTTCATGTGGCTTGTCACCATTTGCCGGGATGTCGATACTCTTGCCGCCCGAGCTGTTCGTCTGGCGACCAAAGACGCCATTCTCTCCGATCTGTGCTCCAGGAGGAGCGCTGTCCCCGCGAACCGCGGGCCTTGTTTCTCCGGCGAGAGTCTTGAGGTCTTCGTCGTAGTTCCCGGTGCCACCGAACTCCGGCTTCAGATTGCCACTTGTATGCCGCGTGCCGTTCTTATTCGACCCTGCCAAGGGGCTGCTCTGATCACCTACCAGATCCACTGGCAATGCCGGTGGCTTCGTGCCTGTGGGGGCTGCTGTGGAGCCGGACGGATCAGCCGACTCATTTCGTTGAACCGTATCGATCAGGTTTGAAAGCAACCGACCGCCGTAGGCCACCGTTAGAATGACAGGAAGAGCTAGAGCATCGGCTATGGTATTGACCTCACCAGCACACCGCTTTTCATCACACGTGACGGCCCGTCCATCAGGATCGGTGAATTTGTAAGGATTCCCGTTGGCATATCGGTACCGATTGAACTGCTCAACCGGTTTCTGATACGCCGTCACCGGATCAACAGACAGGAACACACCCAACTGCGGATCCATGTAGCGCTGCTGCATGTAACTCAGTCCGGTCGCCGAGTCACTTACGTGCCCGGTATACCCCGGTCCATCCGTAACCGGACCACCGATCACGGCACCGTAGGGCTCGTAGTCGTAGCGCTTGATCACATTGCCGTTGGCATCGCTCTCAGCCACAACAGAGCCCAGCGCGTCCGTGTGGATGTAGGTGACCGTCGTCTGTGCGACTACCGCTGGCGACAGGCCAAGGCCAATGAGCAGCACGCAGCACAGCCAGGCGCCCAATGCCCCCAGCTTCCGAATTCGATCTTCAAATCCTCTGAAGCGGGTCGACACACCGCCTGCAGTTCCCCCGAACCTGCGCATCCTTCCAATCCCTGAAAGTGCCTTGAAGCAAGGCCGTGTATTCATAGCACAGGAATGGCCGGGTGCGGTTTCCAGATCGGGAACAGGGCGCGGCGCTAAGCGCCTGGGAAGCCGGGCTGGCCGCGAGATTCGGAAATTAGGGGCTGCCAGCCATGGACTGGCACTACTGGGGAACTCGCATTCCGCCGGGCATGGCCCGGCGCTACCAGACACAAAAAAGCCCCGACCAGGGCCGGGGCTTTTCATCAAACATGGTGCCGGAAACAGGAGTCGAACCTGCGACCTACGCATTACGAATGCGCCGCTCTACCAACTGAGCTATTCCGGCTTAGCAGGTAATTATAGAGGGTGCCGGTCAGCAGGTCAATTGAAGCCTCCCCCAGGGTCTATCGCTGCCCCGCCCGGCCGCGGCGGATCGACTGAACGGCCAGGAAGACAAAGAACAGGCAGAAGAACACCAAGCCAGTCAGGGCAATATCGTGCATACCGCCCAGCTGCCCGCTCGTGGTCCGGCTCCACAGGTAGCGGACCGCCAGGATGATGATCAGCAGCACTACCATGAGGTTGACCCACTTCAGGGCACCTCGGAACGTCGTCTTATTCATAGGTACAGGCATCGTCGGCGGCCCCTTCGCCGCCTTGATGGTACGCATCACATTTCGAGCCGTCGCGCCGCGCCACAGCACGGGCGCTCGACGCCATCGCATGCGATCCGGACGCCATTGAAGCCGCCATCGAAGCTGGCATCGCCGTCCGCCACCAGCCCCCTTCGACTACGCCTCGCGTTCGTGTGGATCCGGGGATATGGCGCGCGACGAAGCAGGCGTCGCAGTCACGATGTGCCGGATCAGCCAGCCCCCACTGCATTGGCGCACACCCGTCCGGCCGCAAAATCCTTCAGGTTCCCCAGCGTGATGGCCGAGATCTCCTGCAGCGCCTCCACGGTGAAGAAGCCTTGGTGGCCGGTCACCAGCACGTTGGGGAAGTTCATCAGGCGCTGGAAGGCCTCGTCGTCGATGATCTCGCCGGACAGGTCCTGGAAGAACAGCGCGCTTTCCTGTTCGTACACGTCGATGGCCAGGTGGCCGAGCCGGCGCGACTTCAGCGCGCGGATCACCGCATGGGTGTCCACCAGTGCCCCGCGCGAGGTATTGACCAGCATCGCACCCGGCTTCATCCGCGCCAGCGAGGCGTCGTTGATCAGGTGCTGGGTTTCGGGTGTCAGCGGGCAGTGCAGCGAGACGATGTCGGCGCGCGCCAGCAGTTCGTCCAACCCCACCATGTCGCCCACGCCGACGAAGGTTGGCGACGCATACGGGTCATGCCCCAGTACCGTGCAACCCATGCCCTTGAAGATGCGCGCAGTGGCCAGGCCGATCTTGCCGGTACCCACAATGCCGACGGTGCGCCCATGCAGGGTACGCCCCAGCAGGCCATCGAGCATGAAGTTGCCTTCGCGCACGCGGTTGTAGGCGCGGTGTGTCTGCCGGTTGAGGGTCATCACCAGCGCCAGCGCATGCTCGGCCACGGCTTCGGGCGAGTACGCAGGCACCCGCGCAACGAACAGGTCCAGCGCTTTCGCGGCGGCCAGGTCCGCATTGTTGAAGCCCGCACAGCGCAGCAGCACCGCGCGCACACCCAACGCATGCAGCGCATGCAGCACCGGTGCATCCAGCCGGTCGTTGACGAACACGCAGACCGCTGCGCAGTCCTGTGCCAGCGCCGCCGTATGCACGTCCAGCGCCACATCGAAGTACACGAAGGCAAAGCCGTCCCCACACGCATCGCGCTGGTTGGCCTCATCAAGGAAACGACGGTCGTAGGGACGGGCACTGAAGACGGCGATCTGCATGGTCGGGCCTGGGTGGAATGCCCTGCCGACCATACCGCAGCTGCGCCCGCGTTGGGATGGCACCGGCGATGCGGACATCGCCGGTGCCACGTGCCACTCAGAACCGGTAGCCCAGGCCCAGCATCACGCCGTTCTGGATCTGCCCGTCCCGGCGCTCGCCCACATAGTCGGCCATGATCGACAACCGTTCGCTGGCGCGGCTGGTCACGCCCAGGTTCCAGGCCAGCACCTGCTCGCCCACCGCCTGGCTGCTGGCGCCGAACACCAGGTCCGGTGCTGCAGCAAAACCGGTGCTGTAACGGGCCTGCGAATCGCCCAGCTCCTTCTGCCAGACCACCCGGGCGCGCGGGGTGATGCGCTCGCCGTTGTTGCCTTCGAACGTCTTGAACAGCTGCAGGCCCGCACCCACGCGGATGCTTTCCAGGCTCCCGCTGCGACCGATCAGTGCTCCGGCGCCCTGCCCTTCATTGAAGCGCGTGGCCGAAGTGCGCGCGTAATCCACCACCGGCAGCAGCGGCTGGATCACCAGGCCCTTGCCGGTGGTGAAGGAGAACGCGTGCTCAACCCGCGCGGAAACTGCATCGTTGTTGTACTTGGCACGCAGCGGCTGCTGCAGGCCGTCGATACCACTCACGCTGCGTCGGGTGTCGTGACGCAGATCGGTATAGCGCACCGCTGCCGACAGATAGCCGCGCGAATAGGTCGCATCCAGATACCCGCCGATATCCAGCGCGCGCACGTCACCGCTGAAGTCGGAACCGTCGCTGCCCTTGGTCGACATGTCGGCCGCCGCCACGCTGACACCCAGGGTGACGCGGTCATCGGCCACGCGGGTGTCAGCACCGACCACGATGCCGCCGACGGTGTGGCTCAGGCCAGCCACGCCGCCATCGGCATCGATGCGGCCATGGCTGGCGAACCCGCGCGCCCACAGGCCATGGCTGGCATCAGCGCTGCCACCGCTACCACCCGCCGCCGGCTCGACCAGATGCATGGCCAGCTGGTTGAACAGGCTGCCGTGGCGCATGCCCGGCTGCGCCGACACCGACTGCGCGGCCTGCGAAGCCAACCCGTCTGCATCGCCGCCACTGCGCATCGCCGCCTGGTGCTGTTGCACGACGTTGCCGATGCTGCCGACCAGTGCATTGTCTGCCAGTCGAAGGCTGGCGTGCGCGTCACCGCGCAGAACACCGGCCTGCTGGGCAATCACGTCACGGTCGGCGAACTGCAGTGCGCCCAGCAACAACTTCAGACCATCGTCCTGGCGATTGCTGGCCGTCGCCAGCGCGCGTCCCAGACCGTCGCCCGATGTGCCGTTGGCAAACAGTCCCAACTGGTCGAATCCGGGATTGGCCGTCAGCCACAGGCCTTCTGCCGTCTGCTTCACATTGAAGCTCAGCAGCGAGTTGTGGCGTGGGCGGAACACCTCACCGCCTTTGATGCTGGCGCTGTAGCCGGTATCGCCCAAGCGCACGGCCTCTTCGAACCCGCCCTGGTAGATCGGGCCCTGCACGAGATCGCGACGGAAATCCTGGCCGTAGTAGCCCTGCGCCACGTTCAGTTCGAGGAAGGCGCCCTTGGAGATCACCAGTGCGCCGTCGGTCTGCTGGCTGTCGAAGAAGCTGCCCACGCGGATGCGGCCACTACCGGCGCCGCCGTTCTCGGTGACGTCGAACAAGACCTTGCCGCCCGGCATGATGTTGACGTAGCCGTGGGTGACCAGATCGCCACCGCGCGGCATCAGCGTGCCGTAGACACGCAGGCGGTTGAAGCCATCCTCGCGCCAGGACGGTCGCGTCCCGCTGGCCAGTGCACTGAGATCCATCGCGGTACCTGCCACGTCACCGTGGCCAACCAGCATGCCGGCGCTCATCACGCGCACCTCCGAAGCACGCAGCGCGCCCCCCTCCAGGGCGATGGTGCCGTTGTCGACCAGCATGAAGTCGGCACCGGTGGTCGCGGAGGTCCGCCATGTGGCGCCATTGGTCACGCGGATCACGCCCATGGAGTCGTCCAGCGTGGACACATCCAGGTCGCCCAGGCGCAGCTTGGACAGCAGCAGGGCCTTGTAGGTGGGATCGTTCTGGTAGTCCTGTACCGAATTCGCGCCGATGCCCTGCGGACCGTTGCTGGAAGCGTTGTAGATGCTCTGCGCCAGGTTGATGTAGGTGGACTGCCAGTTGGTGTTCCAGCGCGCGAAATCGTCATCGACGAAGGTCTGCAGCTGGCGACCGGTGCGCAGGTAGCCGGGATTGATGTCGCCGCTCACGTTCGCACTCACGTTCAACGTATCGCCTGGATCGCGATAGCCGTTCGCAGTGATGATCCTGTTGCTGTAGATGTCCTGCCCGGGGAACGACTCCAGCCTGCTGCCGCTGCCGTCGGGGTCGAAGGTGACCGAGGGACCGGTACCGCGTGCCGGATCGCGGAACACCAGCAACCCGTTCGGCTGCACCACCTCGTACATGGCCTTGTGCAGCAGACCGGCATCCATGCCTCCACCGTAGTTGCCGGTATAGATCTGGGTCATGCGCGGCGACGGCGTGTAGATCACCTTGCCGCCGCTGCTGGCCGCGTGGATCTGCACCGAGTCGATGATCGGCAGGTCGCCGGCCAGATACCGTTCGACGCCACCGGACTGCATGATCGAGCAGGACGAGATGCAGTGGCCGGAGACGATGGTGTTCAGTCCGGAAGTGCGGATGATGCCCTGCAGCCACTCGCCGGCGATCAACGCGCCACCATTGGACGTGCGCAGCACTACCTCACGGATCGGGCGGCCCTCGGCCTGCGCCTTGGCCAGCAATGCGGGCAGCGACACCACGTCGGCATAGGTCACCCCGCCACTCAGGAAGATGCGATCGCCCTGCACGTGATAACTCATTGCCATGACGTCATCAGTCGCCGCGAGGGTGCCAACGCCCATCAGCCCGGCCAGGGCCAGGCTCAACTTCGAATACTTCATGTGTTCTCTCTCCACCCGCAACACGCGGGTCCAGAGCCAAACGGCCGAGCGGCGGGATCTCCCCCAGCGCATCTGGCGTAGAAAAATGAATGCATTCACAATGTGACAGCGCGTGCTGCACACTCTTCCCCATCCGGTCATCGTCGCGTAAAACTCGATGACGCATCCGCCAATGTCCGCCGAGGCCTGTCCTGTCCGCCCCGTCCCCCCTTCTCCACCGCGCGCCGGAGCCGCCTGTGCCAACGGACGCCTTCATCGCGTTCGTACGCGAGGAACGCACGCCGCTGTGCGCGTTCCTGCGCACGCGCGGCGTCGGCCCGGAGGATGCGGAGGACATCGCGCAGGACTGCATGGAACGGCTGATCCGTTATCGCGCACACGGGACCGACGAACTGCGCCTGCTGCTGTATCGTATCGCCCGCAACCGCCTGGCGGATCGCGGCCGTTCGCCACAGACGCGACCGCATCTGTCACTGGCCGAGCATGATGGCCACGATGAGCCCACCAGCCCATCGCCGGACCCATTGCGCCAGGCAGAGTCCGGGCAGATGCTGACCCTGCTGCGGCAGGCCCTTTTCAAACTGCCCGAGCGCGCGCGCGAGGTGTACCTGCTCAACAGGATCACCGGCATGAGCTATACACAGATCGCGCGACACTGCGGAATTACAGCCAAGACCGTGGAAAAACATATCGCCCGCGCCCTGCAGGGCCTGCGCCAGGAGTTGGGACCGGATCCGCTGCACAACGACAGGGATATCGAATGAGCAGCCACCGGCACACGGAAGACGCCTCGCTGTTCGAACGCGCCAGCACCTGGGTGGCGCGGCTGGAAGCCCCGGACTGCACCCCTGCCGAACGCGAGTCATTCGAAGACTGGCTGGCGGAGGATCCTGCCCACGTCAAAGCCTGGGTGCAGGCCGAAGACCTTTTCCAGCAGGGCCAGGGCTTGGCCGCGGATCCGTGGCTGCGTACTGCTGCGGCACGCGCGGCGCGGCCACCGCGTCGCCGCTGGCTGCCTGCGTTGGCTGCGGCCGCCGGTATCTGCCTGGCCATCGGCGTGGGCTGGATGGTGGCGGTGGATGGCAACCCTGCCGCGCAGCGCTACGCCAATGACACCCATCAGACGCAGCAGCTGACCCTGCCCGATGGCAGCGTGGCCACGCTCGATGCCGGCACGACGCTGCACGCCCGCTTCGGCTGGCGCCATCGCGAGCTGGACCTCGAACGGGGCCGCCTGCAGCTGCAGGTCGCGCCCTCGAGCAAGGCGTTGCAGCTGCGCGCCGGCAACAGCACGATCCGCGATATCGGCACGACCTTCCAGGTCGAGCGCCTGCACGATGGCCTGGTGGAAGTTGCGCTGCTGGAAGGCGCGGTGGAAGTCAGCAACGGCGCGGCCCAGCACACGCTGTCGCCCGGCCAGCAGTTGCAGGTGCTGCCGTCCGGGCGCATCCAGCCCGGTCCGGCGCTGTCTTCCACGGCGGCAGCCGAGGGGTGGCTGCACGGAAAGCTGGTGTTCGATGCCACACCGCTGTCGATCGTGGTCGAGCGCATGAACCGCTATGGCCGTACACCACTGGTGATCGCTGATCCGGAGATCACCGATCTGGCGGTGAGTGGCACGTTCCGCGCAGGCGACGCACAGGAGTTGCTGTCGGCGCTGGAACTGGGCTGGTCCGTTGCTGGCCAGACGCGCCCGGATGGCGCGCTGGAACTGCGCCGCACGTACTGAGGAGGCGCGCAGTGATGGCAGGACCGGGCACGCTGCAGTGGGGGCTGCTCCGCTCCCTGCTGTGCCTGGCGTTGCTGGTGCAGGTGCTGCCTGCGGCCACCGCCGGTGAATCCACGGCCGTCCGTGACTACCGGATCAGCGCGGGCCCGTTGCCATCGGCATTGCAGCAATGGGCACGGCAAAGTGGCATCGCCCTGGTGTTCGATGCCCGTGAGCTTGCCGAGCTCCACGCCAACGGCACCCACGGCATGGCCGATCCCGCATCGGCCCTGAAGCAGCTGGTTGCCGGCATGCCCGTGACCATCCTGCGTACGCCCTCCGGTGGCTTCGTGGTCCGCCGCATCCGCACCGCCCCCGCCGCCGTGCCGCCGGTTCCCGCTGTCGTGGTGCGCCGCCCGCGCACGCCCCCGCAATCGCCACCCGAGATAGACCTGGCGCCGATCCATGTCACCGGCAGCAGGCTGCCACGCACCTCGGTGCAGACCACCCTGCCGGTAACCACGATCGATCGCGCCGACATCCTGCGCAGTGGCTACGGCAGCCTGTTCGATCTGCTGCGGCACCTGCCGGGCATGAACGGACTGCCCGCGATGAGCAGCGCCCGCAGCGGTGATTCGCAGTACCTGCCGGTCGGGGCTGCCGCCACCACCAGCCTCGATGGCATGGGACCGCGCGCCACCCTGTTCCTGGTCAATGGCCGGCGCCTGCCCCGCTACCCGATGGTGTCCCTGGAACAGGGCGGACTTACCGACCTGGGCGGCATTCCACTCAGCTTTGTCGAACGCATCGAACTGGTGCGCGGCGGTGCCTCGGCCATCTATGGCGCCGATGCGATGTCCGGCGTGGTCAACATCATCCTGCGCGACCAGGCCGACGGCCCCGAAGCCACCTTGCAGACCGGCCTGAGCAGCCGTGGTGACGCCGGCCAGTACCGCGTGCAGGCCGCCACCGGTGGCCTGCGCGGGAACGGTGACCGCTGGTTCGCAGGCATCGACCTGCATCGCATCGAGCATCTGGCGGGAGACCAGCGTGACTGGCACGCGGAGACGTCGCAGTATCTGATCGGCGCCTTCCGCGATGGCTATTACTGGCCGGCGAAGCGTTGCGATGGCCCCCTGCAGCGACGCGATGGCGCGTGCTGGTTCGACAGCGCGCGCCCGCGCTCGCTGCAGCCTGCCTCGGATACCGCAGCGGGCTACCTGCGCTACCGGCACGAGCGCGGCGAAGGGCGCTATGCCTATGCCGAGGCCCGCGCCAGCCATAACCGGCAACGCTTTGACCTGGGCCCCACCGCGGTTGCACTCGGCCTGTATGGCTTCACCTTCAACAGTGTCCTGCGCGAGGCCGGCAACGTGCGCCCGCGCGTGCGTGCCACCGACGCCGACCTCACCTTCGGCATCGGCCACGACCAGGGCCGTCGCAGCTGGGATGCCGGCCTCAGTGCACAGCGCAGCGACGTCACCCTGACCACGTCGGGCACCGTGCGCGCCGTCCCCCTGATCGAGGCCGCGCAGTCGCTCCGGTTCCTGCCCGGATTCGACGTGCTGCCCGCGGATGAAGCGGCGACGTTGTTTCCATCGATCCGCAACCGGGGCCTGACCGAACAACTGCAGGGATGGTGGGGCATGCAGCGCCAGCTGGTGGCCCTACCGGGCGGAAACGCACAGCTGGCGACCGGTATCGACCTGCGCCATGAGCGCTGGACCTCGCACCCGGACACGTTGCTGAGCCAGGGCGACCTGGCGCTGGGATTGCCGCAGCAACAGCGCCGCCTGTCGCGGCAGAGCGGCGGCGCCTACGCCGAGCTGGGCCTGCCGCTTGCACCACAACTGCGCATGGACCTGGCCGCACGCTGGGACCGCGACGGCGACTACACGGCGTTCTCGCCCCGCGCCGGCCTGCGCTGGACGCCCTCGCCGCAGTGGTCGTTCCTGCTGGCCAGTGGGCGTGGTTACCGCGCCCCCAGCCTGTTCGAGCAGCGCCGCCCGCCGGGACAGTTCGGCACCCTCACCCTGCCCGCGTCCCCGGCGCTGCCACCGTGCGCGCAACGCACACCCGACGGCCGCTGCGTGGTGACCGCGGACGTGGAAGAAAACACCACGCTGAAAGCGGAAAGCTCGCGCAGCCATTCGCTCGCAGCGAGCTGGTCGCCCAATGATGCGTTCTCATTGTCGCTGACCCACAACATCGTCGATCTGCGCAACGAAATCCTCGCGCTGCAGCCTTCCGATGCGGTCTGGAACCGCAATACGTGGCAACTGGATGACGAAGGCAACCTGAGCAGCCTTCGCCTGTCGTTCGACAACATCGGCCGCACCACGTCCCGCAACTGGGTGCTGCGCGGGGAGTACCGCATCGATGCCGGCAGCGATGGTCAATGGCTGTTCTCGCTGGATGCACTGAATCAGCAGGAACTGCGCCGCCGGCGCGACCACGAGCCGGCGATCAACCTGCGCGGCCACGTCACGCCCGGCATGGCCGCTGTGTTGAACGTGCAGTGGCAGAACAGCAACTGGGACATTGCCCTGCGCGGCAACCAGGTGGGCCGCACGCGCGCATGGCTGCCCGGCGCCGAGTGCCCGCAGGATCAGATCGAACAGAACCACTGCATGAATCCCCGCCAGCTGCGCTGGAACCTGCACCTGGCACGACGGCTCGGTCCGCGCGTCGTTGCAGCGCTGGACGTGCACAACGTACTCGACACGCAGCCGGTGAACTATCTGGTCGGCAATGGCGGGCAGATGCCGGGCCTGGATGATCCACTGGGCCGCTACTACCTGCTCACCCTGCAGTTCCGCTGAGCGTAGTACGCTAAGCGGCCTGCTCCACCAGCCTGCCACCTCCCCCCATGAAAGCCTATCTCTGGTTCTGGGGCGCGTTCCTGCTGTTCTTCGCGTTGCCCTTCCCCTGCATCCTTTATTTCGGCACCTCCTGGCCGGTGGCGCTGGCTGATCGCAGCATGCCATGGCTGTCCCTGCTGCTGCTTGTGCTGTCGCTGGCTGCATGGCTGTCTCTGCTGTTCGCCTTCCTGCATTTCCTGCTGCTCGGCCCGCCGCGCGCCCTCCATCGCGTGCGGTCGATCCTTGCCGATGGCGAACCACGCGATGCGCTGATCGAACACGCCGAGCAGACCGGTGTGCACGTGCGCGGATTCGCACAATGGAAGCTGCAGCTGTCCTTCCGGAACCTGTCGGGCACGCCGATCAGCGAACAGCTGCTGGTGGTCGACAGCAAGCCGCAGCTGCAGCGCTACGGCGTCGGAAGGCACGTCGATGCACGCCTGAGCCGGATGCCGGGCGCGTTCCCGAACGTGGTGCTGGAGGGTGCCCAGCCCGAACTGGATATCGCCAGCCTGTGGCGGCGGAGCATCGGCGCTGCGATCGGCATCGTCCTGGTAGCTGCGGCCTATGTGGCGGCCTACCGGCTGCAGAGCGAGGGCCTTGGCTGGACCTTCCTGTCCTTCGGCCACCCGCTGCTCGTGTGCCCACTGGTGCTGTGTGGCTACATGCTGGGGCTGCGCCTGCTTGGCCGCATGCTGCACGCCGATGCCCGCGGTGATGCGCTGAAGTATCGCGGCATCGGTGTGGAGGCCCGGGTACTGAAGGTGCGCCAGACCGGCACCTACCTCAACGAGCAGCCGCAGGTGGAGTTCCAGCTGGAATACATCGACCGCGAAGGCAACCTGCAGCAGGCCCGCGTGCGCCGCTTCATCCCGCTGATTGAACTGGCCAACATTCCGCGCGAACACGTGCGGCTGCTGTACGACCCGGATGACCGCAGCAACGTGCGCCTGGAGGGGGTATGAAGCAGCCCCCTTCCACCCGGCGGGTGTTTTCGCTGGTGCTGCTGGTGCTGGCCGGGGCTGCCGTGGCCGGCGGCGCCCTCGGCACGATCGGCGAGACACTGAGGCCGTCGGTACCGCCACCGCGCGCGGCCGATCCACGTGCCTCGCAGCCGCCGCGCGAGCGGGCCACATCACTGGCACCCGCACCCGGGCCGCAGCCCACCCTGGTGTCAGACCGCAGCAACCGGCTGTTCGATGCCCAATACCTGCAGGGTGCGCGCCAGGCGCTGGAGCAGCTGCCTGCCTTGTCCGGGCATCGGCTGACGGTGTTCCACAGCATCCACTTCCATGACGATGGCCGCATCAACCTGGACCTGGTCGATCCGCAGCAGCCGGACCACGTCGACAGCTACCACTTCGAACGCGGGCAGTGGCGCAAGGGCAACCCGGTGAACCCGCAGCAGTTCGCGCCCACCATCAGCCTGCAGCGCAGCAGCACGCCGCTGGCCAACATCGATTTCGATGCCGTACCACGTGTGGCGCGGGCACTGCAGGAACAGCGCAACGCACTGCAGCATCCTGCTTCAGAGGTCGGCCACGTCTACGTGATCGTGCGCAAGGCCGGCAAGCTGGTATGGCTGCCGGACGAGGTTGCAGGCGACCGCGAATCGGCACGCCTGCAGTTCGATGCACAGGGCATCGCGCGCAGCGTCAAGAGAGTGGACGGAAGGAATTAAGTCGCCATGGGCTTCAAGGCAATCACGGCTTGATCCCCTGCGTCCCCATTTTCTGCTCTACGGAGCGGGCGATGGCGTACTGCGCAGCGTAGTAAGTGGACAGCACCAGCAGGCTGGCCAGCGGCAGACCGCCGGCGAAGCGGTCCCAGGCCAGCAGTGAATCGCTGGCGACGAACAGCAATGCACCTGCCGCGGCCCAGCGGGCGCTTCGAGCTTCCACGGCATCGGGCTGCGGGCTGCGCCACTGCCGTGCCAGGGCCAGCACCGCCATCGAGGCCAGCACCACCACATACGCCAGCACCGGAATGCGCATCGGTGCGGGCAGGTGCGGCCACAGGCCAAGTACGTTGAGCACGGCAAACGTCGCCAGCAGGACGCTGGCCGCCAACAGCCCACGCCCCGCACGCAGGCCATCGCGGAAGGCCACGATGTAGCAGAGGTGGGCCAGCAGGAACGCGACCAGCCCCGGCACGAACGCATCCATCGGCAGCATCAAAGCGATGTCACCCACGCACGACAGCAGCATGCCGGCCAGCACCGCGCGTCGATAGAACGGCTGCGTGGGATCATGCACGCGCCAGACGATGGCAGCGATCAGCAGCGTGGTGGTCGGCTTGGCCAGCCAGTGCAGCCAGCGCCCGTCACCGTGCAGGAACGCACCGACGATGGCCAGGATCGCCATCAGCAGGATCACGCCATCGCGGGCGCGCGGCTTCATCGCGCCTTCCACAATTCTGCGAGGCGGTCAGGCTTGCCGGCGATACGCTCCAGCACCGGGTACTGCAGGCCACCGTGGTAGACGATGCTCATCGTTTCGATGCGGTCGAACTGCTTCACCAGCAGCACGATCGGCGCCTTGTCCTTCGCTGCCGCAGCCACCGCGTCCTTCAAGCGCTGGCTGCTGTACTCACGGCCGCCAACCGCGATCACCTTCATGCCCGGTGCAAGACCGGCGTTGAACGCCGGGCTGTCCCAGATCACATCGCCGACCGTACCGCTGTCGAGTACGGTCGCGCCCAGCGAATAGGCGAGCAGTGCCGCCTTGGCGCGTTTTTCCTGTGCCTTGTAGGCATCGTTCGGGGTGTCGCGGTAGACCAGCCTCCAGCCGGCCGCCTCCAGGCCACCGGTCAACGGACCATGGCCGTCCAGGCGGCCACGGAGGAAGCTTGCCCAGTCGTACGGTGCGATGCCGTTCAAGGTCGCGACCACGTCATCGAAGGTGTATGTGTTGACGTCCCAGTCGCCATTGCCGACGCCGAAGAATGCACGCGCGAAGTCATCCAGGCTGCGACGGTTGCCGCTCAACTCACGCAACTTGCCTTCCACTTCAAGCCACAGCATCTGGCCGCCGGAGTAATAGTCCTCGCTCATCTGGTAGTTGCGGTACGGCAACGTGCGGCGCTGGGCGATGGTCGGGTCGTTGGTGGTGTCCTGCAGTGGGCGCCAGGCCAGCCCCGGGCGGCCACGGTCATAGGTCGCGGCCACATTGGCCAGCATGTCGCGCGCCTGCGCGCTCGACCACAGCCCCGAACGCGCCGCCAGCACCTGGCCCCAGAACTGGGTCTGCCCCTCGTACACCCACAGCAGGCTGTCGCCCATCGGCACGTTGAAGTTGGCGGTGGCCAGGTCGGCGCCACGGCGGTACTTGCCGTTCCAGGAATGGGTGTATTCGTGCGGCAACAGGTCACGCATCCAGGCGTTGCTGTCCCATTCGGTGAAATAGCCCGGATCGGCACTGTTCTCGCTGGAGCGGTGATGCTCCAGGCCGATGCCGCCGAGGCGGTCGGTCAACGCCAGCAGGAATTCATAATGGTTGTAGTGACGCGCGCCATAGAGCTTGTCGGCCTGCTGCACCAGCGCGCGGTGCAGGCTGATCTGCGCATCGGTCGGCTTCAGCGACTTGGCCTCGTCGGCGAACACATTGAGGTGCACCGGCACCTTCGCGCCGGGATCAAGATCGATGCGCTGGTAATGCTCGCCAGCGAACAGCGGCGAGTCGACCAGATGGTCGTAGGAAATCGGCTTGAACACCACCGTGTCGCCGTCGCGATGCGCGGTTTCCAGTGCGGTGGCGAACGACCAGCCCTTGGGCAGGATCACGCTGGCCTGCGTCTGCAGCTGGCGCGCATCGACACCGGCCGGGTACAGCGAGTTGGCGTTCCACTGCAGGTTGAGCATTTCCGGCGTCATCACCACCCGCCCCTGGCTGCCGCCCTGCGAGGACAGGAAGTCGAAGTGCGCGACGATCTCGCTGACGCCCTCGGGCACGTCCACCTTGAACGCATAGACGTTGAACTGGTCACGCTGCCAGGCCAGCGGCTTGCCGTTGGCGGTGACGCGCAGGCCCGCCAGTTTGTCGATCGGGCCGGTGGGCGAATGGTTGCCGGGAATCCACTGCGGGTACAGCAGGGTCATCGGACCCGGCTTGGCCGGCACGGTGGCGGTGACCTTGAAGATGCGGCGCGCGAGGTCGCGTGCATCCACGTCGATGCGCAGCAGGCCGGGCGCCGCCGCGTTGGCCGGTGGCGAGGTCTGCGCCAGTGCAGGCGTGGCCGCCAGCGCGAACAGCAGGGACATCACCAGGGCACGGGTCTTCATCGGGCAGCATCCAACAACGGAGAATCCTCCGATGCTAGGCCTGTAGAGTGCCCTGCCCCATGGCCAAAGGTCATGGGGCGCCCAAACCCCACCAGAAGCGGCAAACCCGGCAACAAGGCCGTGAGCGGCAGATCCACGCCATGCGTGGATGGGCTGCATCCAGAAGCAGTGCGAACCCAGGTTCGCACCCACCTCGCGCAGGTTCGCAGCCGCCCGAGTCAGGTCCGGTCAGTCGACCAGGCGCAGGCGCAGTTCCTTCGGCAGCGCGAACACCATCGATTCCGGTTCGCCATCCAGCTCGCCGACGCCGGTCGCGCCCAGTTCGGTCAGGCGTGCCAGCACGCCATCGACCAGTACCTGCGGCGCCGAGGCACCGGCAGTGACGCCGATGTGCTGCTTGCCTTCCACCCAGCGCGGGTCGATCTCGTGCGCACCGTCGATCAGGTACGACTCCACACCTTCGCGGCGGGCCAGTTCGCTCAGACGGTTGGAATTGGAGCTGTTCGGCGAGCCCACCACCAGCACCAGGTCGCAGCGCTTGGCCAGGTCGCGCACGGCGTCCTGGCGGTTCTGCGTGGCGTAGCAGATGTCGTCGTTCTTCGGGCCCTGCATCGCCGGGAAGCGCTCGCGCAGCGCATCGATGATGCCGCGCGTGTCGTCCACCGACAGCGTGGTCTGGGTGGTGTAAGCGAAGTTTTCCGGCTGGTTGATGTGCAGCGTCGCAACCTGCTCCACATCCTCGACCAGGTAGATCTGGCCGGTACCGGCTTCGCGGTTCCACTGGCCCATGGTGCCTTCCACTTCCGGGTGACCGGCGTGGCCGATCAGCACCACGTCACGGCCGGCACGGCAGTGGCGGGCCACTTCGAAGTGGACCTTGGTCACCAGTGGGCAGGTGGCGTCGAACACCTTCAGGCCACGGCGCTCGGCTTCCTGGCGCACCGCCTGGGACACGCCATGTGCGCTGAAGATCACCGTGTTGTTGTCCGGCACTTCGTCCAGTTCCTCGACGAAGATTGCGCCGCGCTGCTTCAGGTCGTCGACCACGAAGCGGTTGTGCACCACTTCATGGCGGACGTAGATGGGCGCGCCCAGCGTTTCGATCGCGCGCTTGACGATCTCGATCGCACGATCGACACCGGCACAGAAACCACGCGGGTTGGCGAGCAGCACATCCATCAGTTCAGTCTCCCGGCGGCGGCCGGCTTACGGTTTCGGGTTGGCATTATCCGCCTTTTTGGCGGACTTGCCGTCGAACAGGCCAAACAGGGCGATGCCGATGGCACCGACCACGATGGCCGAATCGGCGATGTTGAACGAGGGCCAGGTATAGCTGCCCACGTACCACTGGATGAAATCGACCACGTGACCGTGCACCTGGCGGTCGATCACGTTGCCGATGGCACCACCGATGATCAGCGCATACGGCACCGCGGCCTTCCAGTTGCCACGGGCAGTGCCGCGCAGCCACCAGGCCATCAGGCCGCTGATGGCGATCGCCAGCGCGGTGAAGAAGTACTTCTGCCAGCCACCGGCGTCGCTCAGGAAACTGAATGCCGCACCGGTGTTGTAGGTGCGGTACCAGTTCCAGAAGCCGTCGATGACCACCACCGGCTGGAATTCCGGCAGGCTCGACAGGACCCAGGCCTTGGACCACTGGTCCAGGCCGATGATGACCACCGACAGCAGCAGCCAGACCAGGGCGTTCGGATGCGGGCGCGCAGTGCTCATCAGAACCAGCTCCGCAGTTCGCCGGCGCCGGTGACGTTGCTCACGCAGCGGCCGCACAGTTCGGGGTGATCGGCATTGCTGCCGACATCGGCGCGGTGGTGCCAGCAGCGCACGCACTTGGCCTTGCTGGTCGGCTGGGCGCTGACGAACACCTCGTCGGTGGTCGCCGGGCGCACCTGCACGTCACCACTGATGAACAGGAAGCGCAGCTCTTCGGCCAGCGGCTGCCACTTCGCGGCCTGCTCCTCGTTGGCGGCAATGGTGATTTCCGCTTCCAGCGCGGCACCGATGGCACCGTTGGCGCGCATCGGTTCCAGCACCTTGGCCACCTGCTCGCGCACAGCCAGCAGCTGGTCGAAATCGGCCGCGTTGAGCTGCGCATCGGCCGGCAGCGGCGCCAGGCCGTCGTACCAGGTGGTGAACAGCACGTGCCCGGCATGCTCGCCCGGCAGGTAGCCCCACAGTTCGTCGGCGGTGAAGGTCAGGATCGGTGCGACCCAGCGGGTGAACGCTTCGGCGATGTGGTACATCGCGCTCTGCGCCGAGCGGCGACCGTGCGAATCGGTCGGCATCGTGTACAGGCGGTCCTTGGTCACATCCAGGTACAGCGAGCCCAGGTCCACGCTGCAGAAGTTCAGCAGCAGCTGCACGATCTCGGCCATGTTGTAGCCGTCGTAGGCCGCCTTGATCTTCTCCTGAAGCTCCCACGCGCGATGCACGATCCAGCGGTCCAGAGCGACCATCTGGTCGAGCGGTTGCAGGTGCTGGGCCGGATCGAAGCCGTCCAGGTTGCCGAGCAGGAAGCGTGCGGTGTTGCGCAGGCGACGGTAGGCGTCGGCGTTGCGCTTGAGGATCTCCTGCGACAGCGACATCTCGTTGCTGTAGTCGGCCGAGGCGATCCACAGGCGCAGGATGTCCGCGCCCAGCTTGTTCATGATGTCCTGCGGCTCGATGCCGTTGCCCAGCGACTTGGACATCTTGCGGCCGTGCTCGTCCACGGTGAAACCGTGGGTGAGGCACTGCTTGTAGGGCGCGCGCTTGTCGATCGCCACGCCGGTCAGCAGCGAGGACTGGAACCAGCCGCGATGCTGGTCCGAACCTTCCAGGTACAGGTCGGCCGGCTTGCCGAAGCCACGCGCGGCGAGCACGCCTTCATGGGTCACACCCGAATCGAACCAGACGTCGAGGATGTCGGTGACCTTCTCGTAGTCGGCCGCTTCAGCGCCCAGCAGTTCGACGGCGTCAAGCGAGTACCAGACGTCGATGCCCTCGGCTTCGACGCGGTCGGCGACCTGCTGCATCAGCTCCACCGAGCGCGGATGGATCTCGCCCGTCTGGCGATGCGTGAACAGTGCGATCGGCACGCCCCAGGTGCGCTGGCGCGAGATGGTCCAGTCGGGGCGACCGTCGACCATGCTCTGGATGCGCGCCTTGCCCCAGGTCGGGAACCAGCCGACGGTGTCGATGGCGGCCAGCGCATCGTTGCGCAGGTTGGCCTTGTCCATCGAAATGAACCACTGCGGGGTGGCGCGGAACACCACCGGCGTCTTGTGGCGCCAGCAGTGCGGGTAGCTGTGACGGATCGGATGGAAGGCCAGCAGCGAACCGTTGTCGCGCAGCACGCCGACGATGGCCTCCTGCGCCTTCCACAGGTGCTGGCCCGCCAGCACCACGTCACCGGCCGGCGGGGTCGATTCCAGGTACACGCCACGGCCGTCGATCGGAGTGACCTGCCCGGCGTTGTACTTGTCCAGCAGGCCGTACTTCTGGCTCACCACGAAGTCTTCCTGGCCGTGGCCGGGGGCAGTGTGCACCGCACCGGTACCGTCCTCGTCGGACACATGGTCGCCGTTGAGCACCAGGATCCCGCGTTCCGGGTAGAACGGATGCGCCAGCAGCTGGTTCTCCAGCGCCGCGCCGGTGGTTTCACCGTGCAGCACCACGTCGCCCACGCCATAGCGCTGGAGCGCGCGCTCGGCCAGCGCGGCGGCCAGCACCAGCCAACGGCGCTTGCCGTTGTGGGCCGGGCCTTCGGCCAGGACGTAGTTGATTTCCGCACCCAGCGACACCGCCAGCGAGGCCGGCAGCGTCCACGGCGTGGTGGTCCAGATCGGCACCGCCACTTCCACGTCGGCCGGCACGCTTACGCCGAACGCCTGGCCGATGGCCTGCGCATCGCGTGCGGCGTAGGCCACGTCGATCGCGGGCGATTCCTTTTCCTGGTATTCGATCTCGGCTTCGGCCAGCGCCGAGCCACAGTCGAAGCACCAGTACACCGGCTTGGCGCCGCGGACCAGGTGGCCGTTGGCCACGACCTTGGCCAGCGCACGGATCTCGTTGGCTTCGAAGTCGAAGCTCAGGGTCTTGTACGGGTTGTCCCAGTCGCCGGTCACGCCCAGGCGCTTGAAGTCCACGCGCTGGATGTTGATCTGCTCTTCGGCGAACTCGCGGCACTTCTGGCGGAATTCAACGGCGTCGAGCTTGGTGCCGACCTTGCCCCACTTCTTCTCGACCGCGATCTCGATCGGCAGGCCATGGCAGTCCCAGCCCGGCACGTAGGGCGCATCGAAGCCGGCCAGGTAGCGCGACTTGACGATGATGTCCTTCAGGATCTTGTTGACCGCGTGGCCGAGGTGGATGCGGCCGTTGGCGTACGGCGGGCCGTCGTGCAGCACGAACAGCGGGCGGCCGGCGGCGTTGTCGCGCAGCTGCTGGTAGAGCCCCTGCGCTTCCCACTGCGCCAGAATGCCCGGCTCGCGCTTGGGCAGGTCGCCGCGCATCGGGAATTCGGTGGCTGGCAGGTTCAGGGTGGTCTTGTAGTCCTGGCTCACGCAGTGGCTCGCAATCTATGTTCGGAAAGGATGGCGCGCGCCTGTTCGGCGTCACGGTGCATCTGGTCGGTCAATGCCGCCAGATCATTGAATTTCTCTTCGTCGCGCAGCTTGGCGACGAACTCCACGTCGATGTGGCGCCCGTACAGGTCGCCCTGGAAATCGAACAGATGGGCTTCCAGCAGTGGCTCCACGCCCTCTACCGTCGGCCGCGTGCCGAAGCTGGAGACCGACGGCCACGGCTGGTCGAACACACCGTGCACCCAGGTTGCGTAGATGCCCGACAGCGCCGGCGTCTTCGGGAAACGCAGGTTGGCGGTGGGGAAGCCCAGCGTGCGGCCGAGCTGGCGCCCGCGCACCACCCGCCCGCTGATCGCGTAAGGACGGCCGAGCAGGTCGTTGGCACGGGCGAAGTCGCCCTCCTGCAGCAGCTGGCGGATTCGGGTGCTGGAAATGCGCTCGCCATGCAGGTCGACCGCTTCGATCTCGCCAGCAGTGAAGCCCAGTTCGGCGCCCATCTTCTGCAGCAGGGCCAGGTCGCCACGGCGGCGGTTGCCGAAGCAGAACTCCGGCCCGATCCAGACTTCGCGCGCGCCCAGGCGGTGGGCCAGCAGTCGGTGGACAAAATCCTCGGCCGGCATCGCTGCCATCGCTGCATCGAAGCGCAGCAGGCCGACCGCATCGACGCCAAGCTCGCGCAGGATCTCGACCTTGCTCCGCGCCAGGGTCAGCCGCGGCGGTGGTGTGCCCTGGGCGAAGAACTCACGCGGCAGCGGCTCGAAGGCCACCGCCACCGCGGCCACGCCCAAGGCGCGCGCGCGGGCGACCGCGTGGCGGACCAGCGCACGATGCCCCAGGTGGAGGCCGTCGAATGCACCGATACAGACCACGCTTCCGTTGGGGAACAGCTCCCTGCCCTCGACGCTTCTGAACAGCCTGCTCATCAACTCTCGTTCCAGCCCGACCGGGGCCGCCGCTTCAATGGTGTAACCCTGAAGTATAGCCGCCACAAGCGGTGATCAATGCCCGCGCAGGTCGCGCGGGCGGAAGCCCATCGCCACCATGGCCACCGCGTAGGTGGCGGCGCCGCCGCCGACCAGCAGCGACAGGCTGCCGATCCGCTCCCATACGCCCATCGCCGAGAACGCCGGCAGCCAATGCAGCAGGGCCAGCAGCGCGGCGACCATGGCCACGCAGGCCAGCAGCAGGCGCAGCAGATAGCCGCCCCAGCCCGGTCGGCGCCGGTAGACATCGGTCTTGCCCAGCCAGTACCACAGCAGGCCCAGGTTCAGGTAACTGGACAATGCGCTGGCGATGCCCAGCGCCAGGTGCAGGCCCGGCTGCTTGCCGATGGCCGCCATCACGCCCTGCGCCTTGAGCGCCTCCGGCACCATCACCTGGTACAGCACGGCCAGCAGGGCGAAGTTGAACACCATGTTGGCCACCAGCGCGGCCACACCGGCGCGCACCGGGGTCTTGGTGTCCTGGCGGGCGTAGAACGCCGGCAGCACAACTTTCAGCAGGGCGAACGCCGGCAGGCCGAAGCTCAGCCCGTACACCGACAGCGCGGTCATGCGGGTATCGAAGGCACTGAACTGGCCGTGCTGGAAGATCGTCGCGATCAGCGGCTCGGCCAGCAGCAGCAGGCCCAGCATGGCCGGCACCGAGATCAGCAGAGTCATGCGCAGGCCCCAGTCCAGCGAGCGCGAAAAGCCCTCGCGGTCGGTGCTGACGTGATGGCGGGCCAGCGCCGGCAGGATCACCGTGCCCAGCGCCACGCCGAACACGCCCAGCGGCAGTTCCAGGAAACGATCGGCCAGCGACAGCCAGGACTGCGAACCATCGGTCAGCTTGGCGGCGATGACCGTGTCCAGCAGCAGGTTGATCTGCGCCACCGACGAACCGAACAGGGTCGGCACCATCAGCGTCATCACCTTGCGTACGCCCGGGTGGCTCCAGCCCCAGCGCGGCAGCGTCAGCAGGTTGATCCCCTTCAGCGACGGCAGCTGGAACAGCAGCTGCAGGATGCCGGCGGCGAGCACCGCCCAGCCCAGCGCCAAAATCTGCTTCTCTGGAGTACCGCCCAGCCGCGGCGCCAGCCACAGCGCACCGGCGATCATGCACAGGTTGAGGATGACCGGGGTCAGCGCCGGCATCGCGAAGCGCTGGAAGCTGTTCAGCGCGCCACCGGCCAGGGCCGTCAGCGAGACGAACAGCAGGAACGGGAAGGTCAGGCGGAACAGGTCGACCAGCAGGCCCTGCTTCACCGGGTCGGTATCAACGCCACTTGAGAAGACCGAGGCCAGCTGCGGCGCGAAGATCAGCGCCACCGCGGTCACCAGCATCAGCACCCCACCCAGGGTGCCGGCGGTGCGGGCCATCAGTTCACGCAGCTCGGCGTGGCTGCGGGTTTCCTTCACTTCCGTGAACACGGGCACGAAAGCGGTGGCGAACGAGCCTTCGGCGAACAAACGCCGCAGGAAATTGGGTACCCTGAAGGCGACCCAGAAAGCATCAGTGATGGCGTTGGTGCCGAACGTGGTGGTCACCACGAAGTCCCGGACAAGTCCGAGAACGCGCGAGACCATGGTCATGCTGCTGAACGACAGCAGGCCCCGCAACAACTTGGGTGAACTCACTCAGCGTCCCTCTTGACAATCGACTTGACGTGCATTTCTTACGCCATCATACTAGCTAGCTTGCTGTTCCCATAACACCGATTTTTTCAGGAAACCACCACCGTGGCCAATATCAAGTCCGCCAAGAAGCGCGCCAAGCAGACCGTCGTGCGCAACGCGCGCAACGTGGCTCAGCGCTCGATGCTGCGCACCGCTGTCAAGAAAGTGATCAAGGCGCTGGACGCCAACGATGCCGCCGGCGCCGAAGCCGCCTTCGCCGTTGCCCAGCCGATCCTGGATCGCTTCAGCGCGCGTGGCCTGATCCACAAGAACAAGGCTGCTCGTCACAAGAGCCGCCTGAACGACCGCATCAAGGCCCTCAAGGCCGCCTGATCCGGCGTTGCCGCCCCGCCCTTCGGGGTTGGGGCAGCAGACAAAAGCCCGGCCTTGGCCGGGTTTTTTGTTGCCTGCAGTTTCCGCCCTGTAGAGCCGAGCCCATGCTTGGCTGGCCGCGCGAACAGCAGCCGAGCATGGGCTCAGCCCTACAGAAGAGCGGTAGCCAACAAAAAAAAACCCGGCCGAAGCCGGGTTTTTCGAGCGGAAGCACAACGCCGTCATTGCGCGTCGCGGGCTTCCTGCTCCTCTTCCTTCTGGCGATCGAAGAAGGCCATGATCCGGCTCATGATCGGGAAGGTACCTTCACGACCCAGCGCCGAGACCAGGAACCACGGCTCCTTCCAGCCCAGCTCGGCGACGATCTGCTCGGCCGCGGCCTTGGCTTCGTCCTCGAACATCAGGTCAGCCTTGTTCAGCACCAGCCAGCGCGGCTTCTGCAGCAGCTCCGGATCGTGCTTTTCCAGCTCGCGCTCGATCGCACGCACCTGCTCAACCGGGGAAATACCCTCAACACCACCTTCCATCGGCGAGATGTCCACCAGGTGCAGCAGCAGGCGGGTGCGCTGCAGGTGGCGCAGGAACTGCGCGCCCAAGCCGGCACCATCCGCCGCGCCTTCGATCAGGCCCGGAATATCGGCAATCACGAAGCTGCGGTGGTTCTCCACCTTCACCACACCCAGGTTCGGGTACAGCGTGGTGAACGGGTAATCGGCCACCTTCGGCGTTGCCGCCGAAACGGCACGGATCAGCGTGCTCTTGCCCGCGTTGGGGAAGCCCAGCAGGCCGACATCGGCCAGCAGCTTCAGCTCCAGCTTCAGCGTGCGCTCTTCGCCCGGCTCGCCCGGCAGCGCCTGGCGCGGCGAGCGGTTGGTCGAGCTCTTGAAGTGCATGTTGCCCAAGCCACCGCGACCGCCCTTGGCCACCAGCAGGCGGTCGCCGTGCTGGGTCAGGTCGCCGATGACTTCATCGGTGGCAACGTTGATCACCACGGTGCCGACCGGCACGGTGATGGTCAGGTCTTCGCCGCCCTTGCCATAGGCCTGGCGGCCCATGCCGTTCTCGCCGCGCTGCGCCTTGAAGACGCGCTCATGGCGGAAGTCGACCAGGGTGTTCAGGTTTTCGTCGGCGCGGATGTACACGCTGCCGCCCGCACCGCCGTCGCCGCCGTCCGGGCCGCCGAGCGGAATGAACTTCTCGCGACGGAAGCCAATGCAGCCGTTGCCGCCGTTGCCGGCGAACACTTCGATTTCTGCTTCGTCTACCAGTTTCATTGTTTCGATGCCTGCGATGGGCGCGGCCTGACTGCCGTCGCCTTGAATGTCATGCCGGCCGCGGGCCGGCAACCCGGCATGGCCGGTCTTGCGTTCACTCTAACGAAAAGCCCCGCCGAAGCGGGGCTCTCCATGCAACGTGCTCTTCATCCAGCACAGCCATGCCGGGGCATGGGTGCCGGCGATGCCTGGATCAGGCGTCGGCCGAGACGATGCTGACGGTACGACGCTTCTTGGCGCCCTTGACCGAGAACTCCACCTTGCCGTCCACGAGGGCGAACAGGGTGTGGTCACGGCCCAGGCCAACGCCCGAACCCGGGTGGAACTGGGTGCCGCGCTGACGCACGATGATGTTGCCGGCTTCGATGGCCTGGCCGCCGAAGATCTTGACGCCCAGGTACTTCGGGTTGGAGTCGCGACCGTTGCGCGAGGAGCCTACGCCCTTTTTATGTGCCATGACTGCTTCTCCTGATGCTTAGCCGGCGATGCCGGTGATCTCGATTTCGGTGTAGTACTGACGGTGACCCTGACGCTTCATGTGGTGCTTGCGGCGACGGAACTTGATGATCCGGACCTTGTCAGCACGACCCTGGGACAGGACCTTGGCGGTGACGGCAGCGCCCTTCAGCGCATCGCCCAGCTTCACGCCGTCGCTGTCACCCAGCATCAGGATGTTGTCAAACTTGATCTCGCTGCCGACTTCGACTTCGAGCTTTTCAATGCGGAGCTTTTCGCCCTGCGCCACGCGGTATTGCTTACCGCCGGTGACCAGTACTGCGTACATGACCAGGCCTTCCTCTGTAGTTATTGTGGTCTGAGCTGCCGCCATCGAGGGCGGACAGGAGCGGGATTGTACGCAGATCAATGGGCGCCGGTCAAGTCAACCCCTGGGCGGCCCTACCGCCTGTCCCAGTAGAGTCGAGCCATGCTCGGCTGAACGGTTCGGGGTCCAGGCAGCCGAGCGTGGGCTCGGCTCTACACAAAGCTGTCGCCGTGTCTCACAAGGTGAGACACGGGGCTGGCATTGTCGCCCATTGCCCCCATCTGGTCACCTCGGTAGGCTGACCGATTGCCGTTCCCTGCTGGCCCGGCACCCAGCCAACGCCCCCACAACCGGATCCCCCATGGCGATGGATTTCATCCGCATCCGCGGCGCGCGGACGCACAACCTGAAGAACCTCGACCTCGACCTGCCTCGCGACAAGCTGATCGTGATCACCGGCCTGTCCGGCTCGGGCAAGTCTTCGCTGGCGTTCGACACCATCTATGCAGAAGGCCAGCGCCGCTACGTCGAGTCGCTGTCGGCCTATGCGCGCCAGTTCCTGAGCGTGATGGAAAAGCCGGACCTGGACCACATCGAAGGCCTGTCACCGGCGATCTCGATCGAGCAGAAGTCGACCTCGCACAACCCGCGTTCGACGGTCGGCACGATCACCGAGATCTACGACTACCTGCGCCTGCTGTACGCCCGCGTCGGCACCCCGCGCTGCCCGGATCATGGCTACCCGCTGGAGGCGCAGACGGTCAGCCAGATGGTCGACCAGGTGCTGACCCTGGACCCGGAACAGCGCTACATGCTGCTGGCCCCGGTCATCCGCGACCGCAAGGGCGAACACGCGCAGGTGTTCGACCAGCTGCGCGCGCAGGGCTTCGTGCGTGTGCGCGTGGACGGCGAGCTGCATGAAATCGATGCGGTGCCGCCGCTGGCACTGCGCCAGAAGCACACCATCGAAGCAGTGATCGACCGCTTCCGCCCGCGCGAGGACATCAAGCAGCGCCTGGCCGAGAGCTTCGAGACCGCGCTCAAGCTGGGCGACGGCATGGCCTCGGTGCAGAGCCTGGACAACGCCGAAACCGCGCCGACGCTGTTCTCGTCCAAGTATTCCTGCCCGGTCTGCGACTACTCGCTGCCGGAACTGGAACCGCGCCTGTTCTCGTTCAACGCACCGATGGGCGCCTGCCCCGGCTGCGATGGCCTGGGCATTGCCGAATTCTTCGATCCCTCGCGCGTGGTGGTGCATCCGGAGCTGTCGCTGGCCGCTGGTGCGGTGCGCGGCTGGGATCGTCGCAACGCCTACTACTTCCAGCTGATCGCCTCGCTGGCCAAGCACTACAAGTTCGACGTGGACGCCGCGTGGAACTCGCTGCCGGCCAAGGTGCAGCAGGCCGTGCTTTACGGCAGCGGCGACGAAGCGATCACCTTCACCTACTTCACCGAAACCGGTGGCCGCACCCAGCGCAAGCACCGCTTCGAAGGCATCATTCCCAACCTCGAGCGCCGCTACAAGGAAACCGAGTCGCCGGCGGTGCGCGAGGAACTGTCCAAGTACATCAGCGAGCAACCGTGCCCGGAATGCCATGGCGCGCGCCTCAACAACGCGGCGCGCAACGTGTTCGTGGCCGACCGACCGCTGCCGGAGCTGGTGGTGCTGCCGATCGACGAGGCGCTGAAGTTCTTCAGTGAACTGAGCCTGCCGGGCTGGCGTGGCGAGATCGCCGCGAAGATCGTCAAGGAAATCGGCGAACGCCTCGGCTTCCTGGTCGACGTCGGCCTGGATTACCTGACCCTGGAGCGCAAGGCCGACACCCTGTCCGGTGGCGAGGCGCAGCGCATCCGCCTGGCCAGCCAGATCGGTGCCGGCCTGGTCGGCGTGATGTACGTGCTTGACGAGCCGTCGATCGGCCTGCACCAGCGCGACAACGAACGCCTGCTGGGTACCCTCACCCGCCTGCGCGATCTCGGCAACACGGTGATCGTGGTCGAGCACGACGAGGATGCCATCCGCCTGGCCGACTACGTGCTGGACATCGGCCCGGGCGCGGGCGTGCATGGCGGCGAGATCGTCGGCCAGGGCACCCTGCAGGACATCCTGGAAGCCCCCCGCTCGCTGACCGGCCAGTACCTGTCGGGCAAGCGCGCGATCGAGATCCCGGCGCGCCGGCACACGCCGAACCCGAAGATGACCCTGCACCTGCGCGGGGCGACCGGCAACAACCTGAAGGGCGTTGACCTGGCGATTCCGTCGGGCCTGCTGACCTGCGTGACCGGTGTGTCCGGCTCGGGCAAGTCGACCCTGATCAACGACACCCTGTTCTCGCTGGCCGCCAACGAGATCAACGGCGCCTCGCACCCGATCGCCCCGTACAGGGAGATCGATGGCCTGGACCTGTTCGACAAGGTGGTGGACATCGACCAGTCGCCGATCGGCCGCACCCCGCGTTCGAACCCGGCCACCTACACCGGCCTGTTCACCCCGCTGCGCGAGCTGTTCGCGCAGGTGCCCGAAGCGCGTGCGCGTGGTTATTCGCCGGGCCGTTTCAGCTTCAACGTGCGTGGTGGCCGCTGCGAAGCGTGCCAGGGCGATGGCCTGATCAAGGTCGAGATGCACTTCCTGCCGGACGTGTACGTGCCGTGCGATGTCTGCCATGGCAAGCGCTACAACCGCGAGACGCTGGAGATCCTGTACAAGGGCTTCAACATCAACGACGTGCTGGAAATGACCGTCGAGGATGCGCTGAAGCTGTTCGAGCCGGTGCCGTCGATCGCACGCAAGCTGGAAACGCTGGTCGACGTGGGCCTGAGCTACATCAAGCTGGGCCAGAGCGCGACCACGCTGTCCGGTGGTGAAGCGCAGCGCGTGAAGCTGTCCAAGGAACTGTCGCGCCGCGATACCGGCCGTACCCTGTACATCCTCGACGAGCCGACCACCGGCCTGCACTTCCACGACATCGAAGCGTTGCTGGGCGTGCTGCACAAGCTGCGCGACGAAGGCAACACGGTGGTGGTGATCGAGCACAACCTGGATGTGATCAAGACCGCCGACTGGATCGTCGACCTGGGCCCGGAAGGCGGCCATCGCGGTGGCACCATCCTGGTCACCGGCACGCCGGAAGACGTCGCGGCCTGCCCGCAGTCGTACACAGGCCAGTTCCTGGCACGCATGCTGCCCTCCACCAGCGCGCGCCCGGCGCAGCCCGCCGCCGTGGCCAACAAGCCCGATGCCCGCCCGCCGCGCAAGGTGAAGCCGGAGAAGCCGGCAAAGAAGGCGGTGGCTGCCAAGAGCACCGGCAAGTCCAGCAAGACCGCTACTGCCAGCAAGAAGAAGAAGGACGCCTGATGAGCAGCGAACACAAGATCCTGGCCCGCATCCCGATCAGCGTGCGCTGGCGTGACATGGACAGCATGGGCCACGTCAACAACGCCAAGTACATTTCCTACCTGGAAGAAGCGCGCGTGCGCTGGATGCTGGGCGTGGACGGCGTATCGATGACCGACCGCATCGCCCCGGTGGTGGCCGCGACCAACGTCAACTACCGGCTGCCGATCGTGTGGCCCAACGACATCCTGGTCGAGCTGTTCGTCGAGCGCCTGGGCAACAGCAGCGTGACCATCGGCCACCGCATCGTCGACCAGCAGGACGAGTCGAAGCTGTATTCGGACGGCAACGTGGTGGTGGTCTGGATGGATACGCAGACCGGCAAGAGCGCACCGCTGCCGGAGGCGATCCGCAGCGCGTCCACCTGACGTGCATCGGGGAGTGCGGGCCGCTGGCCGGCATTACCGACACTGATCAAAGGACTGACATGATCCACCAGACTGAACTGCGCGACCTGCTGCCCGGCATGGTCCCCTTCCCCGCCGAGGTCTTCCCTGCCGATCAGGCGTGGCTCGCGCAGCACCTGCTGCCGCTGCTGAAGATCGACCTTGGCGTACTGCGCCCGGAACTGGCTGGCCAGGTGGCGACGATGCTGTGCCCGATCGAGCCCTATGACGGCTGCATCGGCGAGACCACCGAAGCGCACCACAACGACTTTACCGGCACCAACTGGATCGCCTTCGAACTGACCGACGGCAACGAGATGCGCTTCCTCGGCAACGAGGGCTATTTCATCGGCGACCAGGTGGATGACAAGTACGCGCATGAGCACATCGCACAGATGCGCGAGAGCTATGCCAGGGCGCGCGACTACCATGCCACGCACGGGCGCCTGGCCTGCTACTCGCGCTTCGGCAAGGGTGAACCCAGCGAGCGCGATTATCTGGATACGTTGGGTGGCCCGATCGGTTTCGGCAACTGGACCGAGACCGCAGAGATTCCCGCGGCATTCGAACTGGGCTTCACCGAGGCTGCCGATGACCCCGACGCCCCGGATGACGCCGAAACGGTGATCATCACCCGCAACGGCAACAAGTTCTTTGCCGTGGCCGATGTCGCTGGCTACAACTGGTGCGCAACTGGTGCCGATGCCATCGTGATGTTGTACGAACCGGTGAGCCGCACGGTGCTGTTCTCGTACGACTGGACGTAGCATCCCGCCGGGCATGACCCGGCGAAACGGGCGATGCGTTACGGCGCCACCTTGCGCACCGTCAACGCCGCACTGGCTTCACCACCGCCCTCCAACTGCAGCCGCAGCGGCAACGCCTGCCCCTCCTTCAGCGCGCCACGGCCCTGCATCAGCATCAGGTGCAGGCCACCCGGCTTGAGTTCGGCACGCGCGCCGGCTGCCAGCGGCAGGCGCTCGATCGCGCGCATCCGGCTGACGCCATCGACGATCGTGGTCTCGTGCAGCGACACGTCGCCAAACACCGCGCTGCTTGCACCGGTGATCACCACCGCCTTGCCGCAGCCGTTGTGGATGACGCCGTAGCCAGCGGTCATCGGCATCGCGGGATTCGGTGGCAACCGCGCCCAGCCCTGCTCCACCGTGACGCAGGCCGTTTCTGCGGCCGAGGCCGATGCTGCAGCCGCACACAGAACCAACAGTACGCCAACGAATGGTTTGGTTATCATCGCCCAGGTTCCTTCTTCGCAACGAGACCGCAGCATGACGACGCTCATCGAGGTGATCAACCATGGCCCCATCCGCGAACTGCGGCTGGCGCGGCCGCCGGTCAACGCACTGGACACCGAACTGTGCCGGCAGTTGATCCACGCCATCGAGCTGGCGATGGCCGAAGACGCGCATGGCATCGTGCTGTCGGGCAGCGAGCGCATCTTCACCGGCGGCATGGACGTGCCGCACCTGCTCTCGCATGGCGATGACAAGCACAAGTTGCTGGACACCTGGAACGCCTTCTTTGGCGCCGTGCGCACGCTGGCCGAGAGCCGCATCCCGGTGGTCGCGGCGATCACCGGCCATGCGCCGGCGGGCGGCTGCGTGCTGGCCCTGTGCTGCGACTACCGGGTGATGGCGCGTAGCGCCGATCCGTCGCGTCCGTATGCCATCGGCCTGAACGAAGTACAGGTGGGCCTGATCGCGCCGGAGGGCATCCAACGCCTGCTGCGCCGTGCGGTGGGCGTGCACCGTGCCGGCGTGCTGCTGACCACCGGCTCGCTGGTGCCGGCCGAACAGGCGCTGCAGATCGGCCTGGTCGATGAACTGGCCGAAGGCGATCTGGTGGTGGCACGCGCCATCGCCTGGCTGCAGGACCTGCTCAAGCAGCCGCGCCAGCCGATGCTGCTGACCCGCGCCATCGCCCGCGCCGACCTGCACGAAGCGCTGCACCCGGACCTGATCCAGCTGGACCGCTTCGTCGAGGCCTGGTTCGCCCCGGACGCGCAGAATGCCCTGCAGGCCCTGGTCGCCCGGCTGGGCAGATAACGTTGGCCCGCGCCCGGGGTCAGATCCCGTTCGCAATGCGAAAGGGATCTGACCCTTGACCGGTATAATCAGGCCCTCTTTCACTGCTGTGGCCGCCCCCTTGAACGACACGCCCGAACCCGTCGTCTCCGAGCTGATCGACCTGCTCACGCTGGAGCGGCTGGAGGACAACCTGTTCCGCGGGCAGAGCCGCGACATCGGCACCAAGTACGTGTTCGGCGGGCAGGTGCTGGGCCAGGCGCTGGCCGCCGCGCAGGCCACGGTCGACAACGGCCGCCACGTGCATTCGCTGCACGCCTATTTCCTGCGCGCCGGCAACATCGACCACCCGATCGTCTACGACGTGGACCGCACCCGTGATGGCGGCAGCTTCTCGGTGCGCCGGGTCACCGCGATCCAGCACGGCAAGGTGATCTTCTTCTGCGCGGCTTCTTTCCAGCAGGCCGAAACCGGTGCCGAGCACCAGCACAAGATGCCCGAAGTGCCGCAGCCGGAAGACATCGAGCCGAACCGGCCACTGCCGGCCGAAGTGCTGGAACGGTTGCCGATCAAGGTGCAGCGCTGGCTGTCGCGCGGCGGCCCGTTCGAATTCCGCCACGTCTACCCGCGCGACGAACTGAACCCGCCCAAGCGCCCGCCCTACCACCAGGTGTGGCTGCGCCTGAGCGAGCCGGTCGGCGATGCTCCGGAACTGCACCAGGCCCTGCTGGCCTATGCCTCGGACTTCCACCTGCTGGGCACGGCGACCTTCCCGCACGGCATCAGCTACTACCACCCGCACGTGCAGATGGCCTCGCTCGACCACGCGATCTGGTTCCACCGCCCGTTCCGCGCCGACGACTGGCTGCTGTACTCGCTGGACAGCCCCAGCGCGCAGGATTCGCGCGGCCTGGCCCGCGGCCAGTTCTTCACCCGCAATGGCGTGCTGGTGGCCAGCACCGCGCAGGAAGGGCTTATCCGCGTGGTTCCCGACCAGGCCGCGGCCGCCGCCGTGCCGGCCAAGGAGTAAACCGATGCGCCAGATCTTCAGCAGCCAGCGCGTGGAAACCGTCGAAGGCGTGGCCGAGCTGCTGCGCGGGCACGGCATCGACGTCAAGGTGACCAACGGGCGCTCGTACAAGACCCGCCGCCGTGGTCAGTTCAGCTATACCGACCTGGGCAACGCCAACGCCTACCCGGCCGTGTGGATCGTGCGCGCCGACGATCAGCCGCGCGCGCGCGAAATCCTGCGCGAGGCCCGCCTGCTCGACACCACCCGCCGCGATCATCCCACCGCCGAGTTCGCTTTCCGCGACGCACCGGAAGCGGGCAGCGGCGGCCGCAGCTGGGCCTGGCGCATCCGCATCGCCCTGCTGGTAGTGATTGCCGGCGTGGCGCTGGTGATCGGCCTGCGCCATCGTGGTGCCCCGGCTCCGGCGGCACCGGCCCCTGCCCCGCAGGCCCAGCCTCAGCAGGCCCAGCCGGCCCCGCAGGCCGCGCCGGAAGAGGAAGAAGTGCGGGTCCGCATCCAGCCCTCGAAATGACGAACGGGTAGTGCCGGCCGCTGGCCGGCACTACCGTGCAGAAGGCCGGTCACACTTCGCACGCGGCTCCGTCATGGGACACAATCCCAGCAGGAGAGCCGCCGCCATGACGACGTTCGCCGTATCGATCGACCAGACCCTGGAACGCGAGCTGCCGGCGGCCGCCGGCGGCTGCCAGCACGCCTATGGCCGTATCGTGCTCGCCTGCCAGAACACCGTCACCGCCATTGCCCTGGCCATCACCCGCGACCGCCAGGCCAGCGAGGACATCGCCCAGGAAGCCTTCGTGAAGGGCTGGCAGCAGCTGCACCAGCTGCGCAGCTCGACCAGCTTCCTGCCGTGGCTGCGGCAGATCACCCGCAACCTGGCCCGCGACTGGTTGCGTGCGCAACGTGGCCGGCCCCTGACCGGCGAGGCGGCCGAGGTGGCACTGGGCATGGCCGCCGATCCGTCGCCGAGCACGGCCGACCGGTTGCAGCGCGTGGAAGAGGAGATCGCCGCCGAGGACATCATCTCCGCCCTGCCCGCCGACAGCCGCGAAGTACTGCTGCTGTACTACCGCGAGGGCCAGCGCTCGCAGCAGGTGGCCGACCTGCTCGGGCTCAGCGACGCGGCGGTACGCAAGCGCCTGTCGCGTGCCCGCGGCCTGGTCCGCGAAGGACTGCTGCAGCGTTTCGGCGAGTTCGCCCGCAGCAGCGCGCCCAGTGCGGCGTTCGCCACCACGGTGGTGTCGATGGTGCTGGTGGCCGCGCCCGGCACCGCCAGTGCCGCAATCCTGCTCGGCACCGGTGTCGGCATCGGTGGCAGCAAGCTCAGCCTCGGTGGCGCCAGTGCCGCCGGCGGTACCGCGATGGGCTCGCTGACCGCCGCACTGGGGCAACTGCACGTGATGCCGGCTGAAAGCTGGGGAGCGGTCATCGGTGGCGTGGTCGGCGGCACGGTCGGCAGCTACTTCGGTGGACGCTTCCTGATGTCGTACGCCCGCAGCAAGGCCGAGCGCGCCGACGTCCGCCATTTCCTCTATCTCAATATCGGCACCTGCATGCTCTGGTGCCTGACGATCCTGATGGCAGTGCTGCTGCAGGCGCCGCTCTGGGCCGTCCTGCTGGTGCAGGTCGCGGGCCTTGCCGTAGTCAACTACCAGTGCCTGGTACCGCTGCAGCGGCTGATGGCGCCGATGATCGCGCGTGACTCGCTGCAGCGCGGGCTCACCGGGACCAACTGGAAGTACGAGGCCATGTACGGCCGCACCGGCATCATCGCCATGAACCTGATGGTCATCGCGCTTGTGCTGTATTCGCTGGTGCGGAGCGGCCGGCTGTAACGGACAACGCCGGCGATGCGCCGGCGTTGTCGTCAATCACTGCATTGAAACTCAGCGCTGCGGCTTCGGCGCGCTGCCATCACGCGGGCCACCGTGGCGCGGGCCGCCGTGCATCGGGCCCTTGGCCGCGTCGAACTCGGCCTTGCTCAGCTGGCCGTCCTTGTTGGTGTCGGCGGCGGCGAACCAGGCATCACGCATCTGCTTCATGCGCAGCTCGCGATCGGCCTTGTCCAGGTAACTGTCCTTGTTGACATCGAGCTGGTCGAAACGGGCAGCCAGGCGCGGATCGGCCTTGGCTTCCTCGCGGCTGATGCGGCCGTCCTTGTTGACGTCCAGCTTGGCCCAGCGTTCACCGCCATGGCCACGGCGGCCGTGCTTCCAGCGCGGCATCTCGTCGCGCGAGAGCTTGCCGTCCTTGTTCTTGTCCAGTTCGTCGAACTTCGCAGCCAGGCGCGGGTTTGCAGCCGCCTCGCTACGGTCGATGACGCCGTCGCCGTTGGTGTCCAGCTTGGCCGGGCGCTGCGCCGGTGCGGTCGGGGTGTCGGCCGCCAGCGCGATACCGGAAGCGGAGGTGCCGAGCAGCAGGGCCAGCAGCAGGGGGGTACGGATCATGAGTTCACTCCTGGAGATGGGAATTGCGTCGGGGTGGTCACTTCACCCTCGGGGAACAACAACGCCCGGGCGTGGCATCGGTTGACGCCGCGGCCGGTTCCATTCATCCGGCGGACAGTCGCCGCCACTGCGACGGGCTGGGGCTATGCTGTGCCCATGGCGATACACGGCGACAGAGACGACGAACTGCGGCTTTTCCAGACCGGCGAGCACCCCTGCGGGTACTGGTCGGACCGGGTGGCGCGCGACCTGGTGCTGGACCCGCACGACCGTCGCCTCGGCGGCCTGTATCCGCTGGCCCTGAGCTGGGGCTTCCGACGCAGCGGCGATCTGGTCTACCGCCCGCATTGCGCGCACTGCCAGGCCTGCGTGGCAGTACGCATCCCCGTGGCCCGCTTCGCCCCGGACCGCAGCCAGCGCCGTTGCGCCGCCCGCAATGACGACCTGGAGGTGCGGATCACCGCCGCCACCGCCCGCGACGACCTGTTCGCGCTGTATCACCGCTACCTCACCCACCGCCACGCCAATGGCGGCATGGACGACCATGGGCCGCACGAGTTCGAGCAGTTCCTGATCGGCAGCTGGTCGCACACCCGCTTCATGGAAATGCGCCTGCCCGGGCACGACGGCCAGCCCAGCCAGCTGCTGGGGGTGGCGGTGACCGACGTGACCGAGCATGGCCTGTCGGCGGTCTACACCTTCTTCGACCCGGACCACGCCGCACGCGGGCTGGGCACCTTCGCGATCCTGCAGCAGATCGAGTGGGCCCGCCGCGAAGGGCTGCCGCACGTATACCTGGGCTACTGGATCCGCGGCCACCAGAAGATGGACTACAAGCGCCGCTTCCATCCGCTGGAGGCCTACGACGGCCGCCGCTGGCGCGATTTCGACAACGAACTGGACGGGCGCTGACAAACCGCTGACACCGGGCCGGGTGCAGAATAGGGGGATGAACGCCAAACCCCTGATCCTCGGCCTGGCCCTGCTCTGCGGCGCCACCACCCCCGCCTTCGCCACGTCCCCCGCGATGACCGAAAAGCCGTCCACTGCGCTGCGCCTGGCCACCTACAACACTTCGCTGTACTCCGACGACGCCGGCGGCCTGATCAAGGAGCTGGAAGGCGACAGCGAGCACGCGCGCAAGATTGCCGCCGTGCTGCAGCAGGTGCGCCCGGACCTGGTGCTGCTGAACGAGTTCGACTTCGACGATGCCCACCGCGCCGCCGACCTGTTCCAGAAGCGCTACCTGGAAGTGGCCCAGCCCGGCGGCGGCAAGCCGCTGCACTTCGCCTACCGCTACCTGGCCCCGGTCAACACCGGCGTGCCCAGCGGCCTGGACCTGGACAACAACGGCGTGGTCGGCGGCGAAGGCCGCAGCCGCGGCAACGATGCGTGGGGTTACGGCCTGCACCCGGGCCAGTACGGCATGCTGGTGCTGTCGCGTTACCCGATCGATGAAGCCAAGGTGCGCAGTTTCCAGCTGCTGAAGTGGAGCGCGATGCCCGGCGCGATCCGCCCGGTCGATCCGCGCACCGGAAAGAGCTTCTACAACGACCACGTGTGGTCGCAGCTGCGCCTGTCGTCGAAATCGCATTGGGACGTGCCGGTGAAGACCCCCGCCGGTGTGGTCCACGCGCTGGTCTCGCACCCGACCCCGCCGGTGTTCGACGGCCCGGAGAAGCGCAACGCGGCGCGCAACCACGACGAACTGCGCCTGTGGCAGGAGTACCTCTCCAAGGGTAACAAGCCGTGGTTGTGCGACGACAAGGGCCAATGCGGTGGCCTGGCGCAGGACGCACGCTTTGTGATCCTGGGCGACCTGAACAACGACCCCGTCGACGGCGATGGCCGCCATGAAGCGATCGTCGAGCTGATCGAGAACGCCCGCGTGCTGCGCTACCCCACCCCGCGCAGCATCGGCGGCGAGCAGACCAGCCTGGCCTATGCGGCCAAGGGCATCGAGCGCAAGGGCGCACCGCTCCACGCCACCGGCGATTTCGGCCCGAAGTCGGGCACCATGCGCCTGGACTACGTGCTGCCCTCGACCGGTTTCGACTACGTGGGCAGCGGCATCTTCTGGCCGGCCAATGAAAGCCCGGAAGCGAAGATCGCCGACGGCAGCGACCACCACCTGGTGTGGGTGGACGTGAAGCCGTAAGGCGTCCTTACAGAAGGCGGCGTCCCTTTGTTAGAGTCCAGCAACGGAACGGCAAGGGGAGCCACACGTGAAGAAGAATCTGCTGATCATTGCCGGCGTTGCTGCGGTGATCGCGTTGCTGATGGCCATGCGCCAAAGATGGGTATTCACCCTGCTGCCGCTGGTGCTGATCGGCCTGATTCCGGCCGCAGTTGCCTGCTGGAAGGGCTACGCCGATCGCTTCGGTACCTGGTGGCTCTATGGTTCGACGCTGGGCATCGTCGCAATCATTCATGTGACCGTGCTGCCATGGCGTAGGCGCTAGTACTTGCAACGGCGATTGCAGAGCCGAACCTGTGCTCGGCTCTGCAAAAAGCTGATGCAGGTTCAGGGGCGCAGTTCGACACCGATGGCGTCGGCTGCATCACGCGCGATGGCTCGCGCTTCGTCGATGGTTTCAGCGCGCGCCAGGGTCACGCCAACGCGGCGATGGCCGTGCACGCTCGGCTTGCCGAACAGGCGCACGGCGGTGTCCGGCACCTGCAGCGCGGCGGCGACGTTGTTGAAGTACGGCACGCCCTCGCCATGCGCCAGCAGCGCGCACGACGCCGACGGGCCGCTCTGGCGGATCACGGGAATCGGCAGGCCGAGGATGGCGCGCGCATGCAGCGCGAACTCGCTCAACTCCTGCGATACCAGCGTCACCAGGCCGGTGTCGTGCGGGCGCGGCGACACTTCGCTGAACCACACTTCGTCGCCCTTCACGAACAGCTCCACGCCGAACAGGCCCCAGCCGCCAAGGTCGTCGGTGATCGCACGTGAGATCTCCTCGGCACGTGCCAGTGCCGCGCTCGACATCGGCTGCGGCTGCCAGCTTTCGCGGTAGTCGCCGTCCTTCTGCAGGTGGCCGATCGGCGCGCAGAACGACGTCCCGCCAGCGTGGCGCACGGTCAGCAGGGTGATCTCGTAATCGAAATCGATGAAACCTTCGACGATGCAGCGGCCAGCACCGGCACGGCCGCCGGTCTGCGCGTACTCCCAGGCCGGGGCGATGTCCGCCTCGCTGCGCAGGGTGCTCTGGCCCTTGCCCGAGGACGACATCACCGGCTTGACCACGCACGGCAGGCCAATGGCGGCCACCGCGGCGCGGTACTCGGCCTCGGTATCGACGAAGCGGTACGGCGAGGTCGGCAGGCCCAGGGTCTCGGCGGCCAGGCGGCGGATGCCTTCGCGGTCCATCGTCAGGCGCGCGGCGCGCGCGGTCGGGATCACCCGCAGGCCCTGCTCCTGCTCCAGCTGGACCAGGGTCTCGGTGTGGATCGCCTCGATCTCCGGCACTACCAGGTGCGGCTGTTCCTGGGCAATCAGCGCGCGCAGCGCCATCGCGTCCAGCATGTCGATCACATGCGCGCGGTGCGCAACCTGCATGGCCGGCGCATCGGCGTAGCGGTCGGCCGCGATCACTTCCACGCCCAGCCGCTGCAGTTCGATGGCCACCTCCTTGCCGAGTTCGCCCGAGCCCAGCAGCAGCACGCGGGTGGCGGAGGGAGACAACGGGGTTCCAAGCTTGGCCATGGCGGTTCCAGCAGCGATGTGAAGGCGGGTGGGCATTCTAGCTGGCCGGGCACCCCGGCCATGGCATCCGACGAACGGTAGTCGACAAGTGATATCACTTTGATATCTTCAACTCGAACCCTCAAGGACGTACCGCCATGAAAGAGAAGTCGCTTGCCTCCCTCAACGGCCTCGGCACCCTGGCCGGATCCCTGCTGGCCGCGCTGGCCGGCGGCGCGCTGTTCGTGCTGGGGGTGGCGGCCAAGGCCAGCACCGGCTCACCCAACCTGCTGCTGATGCTGGCCGGCGTGCTGGTCATCGTCGCTGCGGTGTTCATCCTGGCCGGCCTGTACACCATCCAGCCCAACCAGGCCGCCGTGCTGAGCCTGTTCGGCAAGTACGTGGGCACGGTCAAGGACAACGGCCTGCGCTGGAACAACCCCTTCTATGCCAAGCGCCGGGTCAGCCAGCGCGTGCGCAACTTCGAAAGTGGCAAGCTGAAGGTGAACGAGCTGGACGGCAGCCCGATCGAGATCGCCGCAGTGATCGTCTGGCAGGTGGTCGACGCCTCCGAAGCGGTCTACAACGTGGACGACTACGAGAGCTTCGTGCACATCCAGTCCGAATCGGCACTGCGCGCGATGGCCACCAGCTATCCCTACGACCAGCACGAGGATGGCCAGCTGGCACTGCGCAGCCACGCCAGCGAGATCTCCCAGCACCTGAAGAACGAGCTGGCCGAACGCCTGGCCGATGCCGGCGTGCAGGTGATCGACGCGCGCATCAGCCACCTTGCCTACGCCGCCGAGATCGCGCAGGCCATGCTGCAGCGCCAACAGGCCAACGCCGTGATCGCCGCGCGCACGCGCATCGTGGCCGGTGCGGTCGGCATGGTCGAAATGGCCCTGGCCGAACTGCAGAAGAACGGCGTGGTGGAGCTGGACGAGGAACGCAAGGCGCACATGGTCAGCAACCTGCTGACCGTGCTGTGCTCGGACCGCGGCACCCAGCCGATCGTCAACGCCGGTTCGCTGTACTGAACCACCCTCGCAACGGGGCGCCCCACCGCCCCGCCAGGAGTTTTCATGAGTGAGAAGAAAGCCTATCCGCTGCGCATCAACGCCGAGGTCCTGGCCGCGGCACAGCGCTGGGCTGACGACGAACTGCGCAGCCTCAACGCGCAGATCGAATACGTGCTGCGCGACGCACTGCGCAAGGCAGGACGCCTGCCAAAACCCACGCCATCGCCGGAGAACAAGGAATGAGCACGCGCTGGAGTTACCAGACGATTGAAGTGAAGACCTCGATGATGGGCGTCCTCAAGGCCGAGGACATCCAGAGTGAACTGACCCGACAGGGAATGCTGGGCTGGGAACTGGTCAACATCATCATTCCGGCGCCGATGCGCCCGGCCATGCTGGTCTTCAAGAAGGAGCAGTAGCCATGTCCCGTCGTCGCAGACTGCTCATGTTGTCACTGGCTCTGCTCACTGCCCCGGCCTTCGCCGCTGAACCAGAACAGGTGGCCAATCGGCTGCTTGACCACCTGCAGGCCGGCCAGATCGCCGATGCAGAGGCGATGCTGACCACGCAGATGGCCGAGGCCGTTCCCGCCGACAAGCTGGGCGCGCTGTGGAAGTCACTGGGTGACCTGCAGCAGCGAGGTGCCCCCGAAGTCAGTACGCAGCAGGGCATGCACCTGGTGGTGGTGCCGCTGCAGTTCGCCAGCGGCCGCGTCGTTGCACAGGTGGCGGTGGATGCGCAGGACAAGGTGGCCGGACTGATGCTGCGGCCCGCTGCAGCCGACAAGGCACCCCCGCCACCGGCCGATGCCGACTACAGCGAAGTGGATTTCAGCGTGCCGCAGACACGCGGCGCCCTGCCCGGCACCCTGGCGCTGGCGAAGGGGAAAGGCCCGTTCCCGGCGGTCGTGCTTGTGCATGGCTCGGGTCCGCAGGATCGCGATGAGACGATCGGTGGCAGCCGCCCGTTCCTCGATGTGGCGCGCGGCCTGGCAGCCCAGGGCATCGCCGTGCTGCGCTATGACAAGCGCACCTTCGCCCGCCCGCAGGATTTCGCCAATGACCGCTTTACCGTCGATGACGAGACCACGCTGGATGCGGAGGCTGCACTGGCCAGCCTGGCCGCCGACCCGCGCGTCGACCGCAAGCGCGTGTTCGTGATGGGCCACAGCCAGGGCGGCATGCTCGCCCCGCGCATCGCCAGCCGCTGGCCGCAGGCGCGCGGCGCGATCCTGTGGGCCGCACCGGCACGCACCCTGCTGGAACTGCTGCCGGAACAGAACCGCTACCTGATGGCACTGGACGGCAGCATCAGTGCGCCCGAGCAGGCCTTCCTCGACCGCCTTGACGCCCAGATCGCCGCAGCACGCAGTGATACACCGGCGCCAGCGGGCGAACTGCCACTGGGCGTTCCTCAATCGTTCTGGAAGAGCGTGGAGGCGGTCAACGCACGGGCCGATGCACAGGCCCTGCACAAACCACTGCTGATGCTGCACGGCGGCCGCGATTTCCAGGTACCCGATGCCGACTGGGTGCTGTGGCAGAAGGCGCTGGCCGGCCGCAGCGACGTGCAGTGGCAGGCCTATCCGGCGCTCAACCACATCGGCATTGCCGGCAGCGGCCCCAGCTCGCTGCAGGAATACGCGCAACCGGGCCATGTCGATGCGACGCTGATCAATGACGTGGCCACCTGGATCAAGGCGCAGCGATGAGCGGCAGCGACCCGAAGCGCTTCGACGTGGCGGAGAGCTCGCCGTTCCGCGTCCTGTGGGTGGTCCTGCCGCTGCTGCTGGCCTTCGCCATCAGCGTCTACGCGCAGCTGCACACCGCCCGCGACAACGCGCCGTGGATGGAAGTGACCCTGTCGCCGCCGTGGTTCCGCATGGGCGGCAGCGCGGCATGGAGCCTGGTGATGATCGCCGCGCTCGGTATCGGGCTGGGCCTGGCCTTCTTCCGGCGCCGGGTGGAGTTCGATGGCGACGTGCTGGACGTCCGTTCAACGATGTACCGACGGCGCGTGCCGGTGGCGCAGCTGCGACTGGACCAGGCCGAGGTGGTCGACCTCGGCCGCGACCGGCGCTATGGCATCCGCTTCAAGACCAACGGTTATTCGATGCCCGGCTTCCATTCCGGCCACTTCCGCCTGCTGGGCGGCGGCAAGGGCTTTGCCCTGGTCACCGACCGCAGCCGCGTCCTGGTGCTGCCGGTACGCGATGGCAGCGCGCTGCTGCTCAGCCTGGACCGGCCACAGGCGCTGCTGGAGGCACTGCGCAAGGTGGCCGCACCGGCACCACAGCAGTAAGCTGAGGCGATGCAACGACGCCCGCCCCTGCTGATCAATACCGAAGCCATCGAGCTGTGGCCCGCCGATCTGCTGCGCGCACGCAGCAATGCCGATGCGCGCCTGCTGGCACAGGCGCAATGGGTGCTGCGGCGCAAGCGTGATGGCCGCTACCTGGCAGCGGTGCTGACGCGCGGCGTGCATTCGCTGGTGCCGCGCCTGCCGCGCGAGCCCGGTGTCGAGGACGCTCTGGCGCTGCTGGATGCGCGGAATGCACGGCCGTTCGCCGCGTCGCTGGAAGATCAATGGCTGCCATTGGCCGGGCTGCAGCAGCGCCTGCAGCAGCTCGGCCTGGACCCGCAGCGTTACGCCGACGACAGTGGCCTGCCGCTCGAACCCGAACCCTGCCTGCTGCACTTCGCCGGCCGTGATCGTTTCGCCCGCCCCCTTTGGCTGCGCCGCGACCCCGCACAGGGCTGGCGACGCATGCGCCTGCACGCAGCGCGGGATGGCATCGCACTGGATGCCATCTCCGGCTTCCGCAGCCACGCCTACCAACTGGGCATTTTCGAACGGAAGCGCGCGCGCGGTCTGAGCGTGGCGGAGATCCTGAAGGTCAATGCGGCGCCGGGCTTCAGTGAACATCACAGCGGCTACGCGCTGGACATCGGAACACCGGGCGATGCGCCGGCCGAGGAATCGTTCGAAGCCACCGACGCGTTCGCGTGGCTGCAGGCGAATGCCAGCGGACATGGCTTCCATCTGAGCTACCCCCGCGAGAATCCGCACGGGATCGTCTACGAACCGTGGCACTGGTGCTGGAAGCCGGCCACCAGCTGAGCCCCTCGTGGCAGCCGCAAGGCGAACTTCATGGAGCTTTCCGGGCGGATTGCGCGCGCGCCCACCACGAGATGGAACAAGAAGGCAAAGACAGAAGCCGGTCGCTTCGCTCGAAGCCTCTATAACGGATCAGCGCGCGGCTGTTGGGTCCGCCTTCAAGCGAGCCGAGCACCGCAGGTCCGGCGAGGGCGAAGAGGTGCGGGTGTCTGAGCGCAGCGAGTTCCCGCACCGTCCCTCGACGGGCCGAGAAGCGCGGGGGACCGGTGCGCAGCACCGGCTCGCGGCCGGCGGCGCGTTTCTTTTGGTTGCTTTTCTTTTCGCGCGAAAAGAAAAGTAACGCCCATGAACGGTGCAGATCGCATCAGCATGGATCGAAGCAGCAACGTCGACTCAGTCACCGCCTCAATGCATTGATCGCCAGCAGCACCCATCCGGCCATCATGCTGGTGCCGCCAATCGGTGCCATCCGCGTCGGCCACTGCCACAGCGCGCCGCCCACCAGGCTGCCGGAAAACAGCAGCACGCCCAGCAGCAGCACGTACAGCGCCAGGTGCGCGATCGCGCCCTGCGCGCGCGGCCCGAGCGCCGCCAGCACCGCGCCATGCGCGAACGCATACAGCGCGGCCATGTTCAGATGCTGCTGAGCCAGCGGGTCGGCCACGCCGTGCGATGCGTAGGCGGACAGGCCGATCGAGGCGGCCGCCAGCAGCGCGCCAACACAGGCCAGCAGGGAAGGCTTACGTGCGCGACGTTCCAGATTGAACATGAGGGGTCCTTGCGCAGCGCCCTTTGCCGGGCGCCAGATGAAAAAAAACGCGCCGCAATGAGCGGCGCGTTTTTGTGTCCAACATCACATGGGTCAGCCGAGGCTTACTTGACGGCCCAGTAGATGTCGTAGGTACCTTCCGGGGTGAACGACTTGTCGATGCCGTCCTTCCAGGATTCGTACGGACGGTCGATCACTTCGTTGCCCGAGGTCACGGCCCAGGCGCGCAGGCCGTTGCGGGCCACGTCCAGACCCGCCATGTGGCCGGTGTAGGCCGCATGTGCCGAACGGTGCGGAGCAACGTGCAGGTACTTCACCGGAGCGCCGCCGTCGATCTTGACGGTCAGGGCTTCAGCGGTGGCACCTTCGGTACCCTTCTTCTTCACCGGCTGGGCGACGTCGAAGGCGTACTTCTCCTGGCCGAAGTCGGTGGTGATGATGCGGAACGGACCGGCGGCTTCAAGGCCATTGGCCTCCATCACGCGCTTGATCCACTCCTGGTTGTCCTTGATGGACTTGGTGATCGTGTCCTGACCGCGGTCCACGTTACCGGCGTTGACGACCAGCAGGTCTTCCGCCGGCACATCGACGATGCCCAGATCGGTCAGCGGGGCTTCCGGGGTGCGGTAGTCGACGTTCGGCACGGTCGCCAGCATGTTGGCCATGCGCGACAGACCCATCTTGATGTCGTCGCCGATCTGGCGGCTGACATACAGGCCTGCGTAACGGCCGAACAGGTCGAAGCCGTACTTCACCGAGTAGTCCTGGGTGATCTTGACGTTGCGGCCGCCCTTGCCGGTCGGCTCCAGGGTGAAGGTGGTGACCTTGTCGTGACCCTTGGTGCCATCTTCGATGGCGATCGCAACGCGCTTGTTCTCTTCGGCGTCGGTGATCTTCCAGGAACCGGTGCCCAGGTCCTTGGAGGTGAAGTCGAGGGTGGCGCCCTTGCCGGAGGCCGGGCCGGACAGCTTCAGTTCAACGGCGGGATCGCGCAGTACCAGCGGGTTCCAGTCCTTGAAGCGGCGCAGGCTGCTGACCGTGTCGTACACGATCGTCATCTTGCGGTTGGTCTCGATGCTTTCGGTGATGTGACGCTCGCCCGGCAGACAGACGCCAATAATGACGAACAGGCCAGCCACGATCCCCAAGGCGATCAGGAACTCGATAATACGGGTCATTCAGAGAGTCTCCGGGGCCGATCCCACGGCCGGGTTGATTGAAGCGAAGCGCCAATCCTAGCAGGCTTCGCGGGCATTGTTTATCGGGATTGGCGCACCGGTTTCCCTGCCGGCTGCGTATTTGTATGGACAAAGAGTTCGAAGGGTAACGCATACGCCACCCGGCAAGTAGGGGGCAACCTTGGCCGCAACCCCCTGCCACCACCCAAGCCTTTGTATCAGAACGGTTTTTCTCAGACCAACTGGAGTTCGAATGCCTTCAGCACGGCACGCGTACGGTCGCGCACGCCCAGCTTGGAGAGGATGTTGGACACGTGGTTCTTGATCGTGCCCTCGGCCACGCCCAGCGAGTTGGCGATCTCCTTGTTGGAGAAGCCGCTGGCCATCAGCCGCAGGATCTCGGTCTCACGGTCGGTCAGCGGGTCCGGGCGGTCCAGGCTGACGAACTCGTTGCGCATGTGCTCCAGGCCCGACAGCAGGCGCTGGGTCACGGCCGGCTGCACCAGCGAGCCGCCCTCGGCCACGGTGCGGATGGCACCGACCAGCTGCGCCAGGGTGACGTCCTTGAGCAGGTAGCCTTTGGCACCGGCCTTGAGCCCGGCCAGCACCAGCTGGTCGTCGTCGAAGGTGGTGAGGATGATGGTCGGCGGCAGCTGTTCCTGCCGCGACAGTACCTGCAGCGCTTCCAGTCCGGACATCACCGGCATGCGCATGTCCATCAGGACCACGTCGGGACGTACCTGCGGTATCAGCTCGACCGCCTGCCGGCCGTCGCCAGCTTCGGCCACCACCTCGATGCCGTCGTCGAGCGCCAGCAGGGAGCGGATTCCCTGCCGCACCAGGGTTTGGTCGTCGACCAGGCAGACGCGAATCATCAACGTACTCCTTCAGGAACCTTGGTAAGGGCGGCCACCAGCACCGTTGCAGGTACGGTCGCGCGCACCCGGAAGCCTTCGCCGGGACGGGTCTCGATCTGCAGCTGGCCACCACATTGTTGCAGGCGCTCGCGCATGCCGCGCAAGCCATTGCCAACGTTGACCATATCCGCGCCGACGCCGTCGTCGCGGGCTTCCACCACCACCCGGTCGGGGGCTTCACGGTACACCTTGATCCAAAGGTGGCGGGCACCGGCATGGCGCACCGCGTTGGTGATGATCTCCTGCGTGCAGCGCAGCAGCACGTGGGCCCGCTGCGGGTCCTCCACGTTCAGCGGGTCCTCGATATCCAGCTGGATGTCCAGCGAGGGGACGTTCTCGGTCAGCGGGCGCAGCGCCGCGCCCAGCTCGATCGCGCCGGTCTCGCGCAGCTGGCTGACCACCTCGCGCACGTTGCCCAGCAGCAGTTTGGCCAATGCATGGGAGCGCTTCACATGCTCCAGCGCCTGCCCTTCGGCCAGGTGCCCAGCCACTTCCAGGTTCAGGGTCAGCGCGGTCAGCTGGTGGCCCAGAAGGTCATGCAGTTCGCGCGAGATGCGGGTGCGCTCATTGACGCGGGCACTCTCGGCCAGCAGGGCGCGGGTGGCACGCAGCTCTGAATTGAGCCGGCGCTGTTCGTCGCGCGCCTCGGTCTGTTGGCGGGCAACCAGGCTTGTCACGAAGATGAACATGGAGAAGCCGCCATACAGCAGCGACTGCATCACCGCTTCGAACAGCGGGAAGCGCAGCAGCATGTAGTAGACCGGGGCCACCGCCAGCTGGCTGACCAGCAGCCACAGCACGCCCAGCCGCACCGACAGCATCCACGGGATGACCCCGGCGGCCACCATCATCAGGATGCTGCCCAGGCCCGAACCGCTGAGGAAGCTGACCCCCAGCGCCGAGATCGTCAGCAGCAACAGCAGCCCGCGGTCCAGCCAGCTGGTGTGGCTGTCGCTGCGCAGGATGCGGGTCAGCCAGTAATAGGAGGTACCGAAGGACAGATAGGCGACGAACAGCAGGACCGCCCAGCCCCCCATGTCGCCGCGGCTGTGCAGGTTCTCGAACTGCGAGTACGCCAAGGGCAGACCGACCATGACCCAGGTGAACAGGCCGGCCAGGCGGAGGACGCGGGTATGGCTGAGGACTCCCAACATGCCAGCACTCTACGGGCCCGGCCTGCACACCGCACCCCACGGAAGTCATGCCTGCCCGGTCGCCTGTTCATGCCGCAGCCCACCCCGGGCATGCAATAATCGTGCGCAGGGTCCCTTGATGGACCAACCGCGTTACCCCACGGAGTCACAATGTCGATTGTCATCCGCGACGTGCGCGAGCACGAGCTCGATTCCGTCCTGGCTTTGAACAACAACGCTGGCCTGGCCATCCTTCCCCTGGATGCGGCCCGCCTGCGCCTGTTCTACGAAACCGCTGAGTATTTCCGCGTCGCCGAGCGCGACGGCAACCTGGCCGGCTTCCTGATCGGCTTCGGCAGCGACAGCCAGCACGACAGCAGCAACTTCGCCTGGTTCAAGCAGCAGCTGGACACCCCGTTCTTCTACATCGACCGCATCGTGGTCGCCAGCCGCCGTCGTGGCGGTGGCGTCGGCCGTGCCTTCTATGCCGACGCGCAGAGCTTTGCCGAGCTGCGCTACCCGCAGATGACCTGCGAAGTGTTCCTTGACCACGGCGCCGATGCCGCCCTGCTCTTCCACGGCAGCTTCGGCTTCCGCGAGCTGGGCCAGAACACCATGGCCCAGGTCGATGTGCGTGCCAGCATGCTGGCCAAGGAACTGTGCAGCTACCCGTGGGTCCAGGAGACCTACGGCGGCAAGCTGCCGGATGTGGCATGGACACGCGCCCGGCAGCTGCCGGCGCAGGCACAGCGGCCGACGGGGACCTGAGCGTGGCGGTGAATTTCGATTACGAACAGGCCGGTGAACTGAAGATCGGCCAGGTGGGCATCGCCAACCTGCGCATCCGTACCCTTGATGTCGAGCGCCTTGTGCAGGAAATGCGCGAGCGCGTGACCCGTGCGCCGAAGCTGTTCGGCCGCGCGGCGGTGATCCTCGATTTCGGCGGCCTGAGCCAGGTGCCGGACGTGGCCACCGCGCAGGCACTGGTCGATGGCCTGCGCAGCGCCGGCGTGCTGCCGGTGGCGCTGGCCTATGGCACCAGCGCGGTCGACCTGCTCTCGCAGCAGCTCGGCCTGCCGCTGCTGGCCAAGTTCCGTGCCCAGTACGAACGTGCCGAGGCCGAAGCGGCCCCGCCGCCGCCCGCGCCGGAACCGCGTCGCGCCGTGCGCGCCGAACCGAAGCCAGCCCCGGCCGCACCGGTGGCCAAGGTCGCCGATGCGGCCGCACCGCAGCCGGGCCGCATGCAGCTGGGCAACGTGCGTTCGGGCCAGCAGCTGTACGCGGAGAACTGCGACCTGACCGTGATGGCCACCGTCGGCGCCGGCGCCGAGGTCATCGCCGATGGCAGCATCCATATCTACGGCACCCTGCGCGGCCGCGCGCTGGCAGGGGCCCAGGGCAACACCGCGGCACGCATCTTCTGCCGTGATTTCCATGCGGAACTGGTGGCCATTGCAGGCCACTACAAGGTACTGGACGATGTTCCGGACAACCTGCGCGGCAAGGCCGTGCAGGTGTGGCTGGAGCAGGACCAGATCAAGATCGCTGCGCTGGACTGACGCAGCCCCAAACTAATGCAGAACCAGGAGAAGTCCTTTGGCTGAAATCATCGTAGTCACCTCCGGCAAGGGCGGCGTGGGCAAGACCACTTCCAGCGCGAGCCTGGCCTGTGGCCTGGCGCGGCGCGGCAAGAAGGTGGCGGTGATCGACTTCGACGTCGGCCTGCGCAACCTCGACCTGATCATGGGCTGCGAACGGCGCGTGGTGTACGACTTCGTCAACGTCGTGCACGGCGAAGCCACCCTCAAGCAGGCCCTGATCAAGGACAAGCGCTTTGACAACCTGTACGTGCTGGCCGCCTCGCAGACCCGCGACAAGGATGCACTGACCCAGGAAGGCGTGGGCAAGGTGCTGAAGGACCTGGCCGCCGACGGCTTCGACTACATCATCTGCGACTCGCCGGCCGGCATCGAGAAGGGTGCGTTCCTGGCGATGTACTTCGCCGACCGTGCGGTGGTAGTGGTGAACCCGGAAGTGTCCTCGGTGCGCGACTCCGACCGCATCATCGGCCTGCTGGACTCGAAGACCCACAAGGCCGAATCCGGCCAGAACGTGCCCGCCTTCCTGCTGCTGACCCGCTACACCCCGCTGCGCGTGGAAACCGGTGAAATGCTGAGCATCGCCGACGTCGAGGAAGTGCTGGGCCTGAAGGCCATCGGCGTGATCCCCGAATCGGGCGACGTGCTCAATGCCTCCAACAAGGGCGAACCGGTGATCCTGGATGTCGAATCCGCAGCCGGCCAGGCCTATGACGACGCCGTCGCGCGCATCCTCGGCGAAGATCGCCCGATGCGCTTCACCAACGTCGAGAAGAAGGGCTTCTTCAGCAAGCTGTTCGGAGGGTAAGCATGGGCCTGTTCGATTTCCTCAAAGCGAAGAAGACCACCGCCGAAACCGCGAAGAACCGCCTGCAGATCATCATCGCGCAGGAACGCAGCCACCGCGGTGGCCCGGACTACCTGCCGCTGCTGCAGCGCGAGCTGCTGGAAGTGATCAAGAAGTACGTGAACATCGACGTCGACGCGGTGAAGGTCGACCTGGTGAAGGATGGCCAGCACGATGTGCTGGACATCTCCGTGGCGCTGCCTGAAGGCCCGGACAAACCCTGATGCCCTGCCCCGCCCGTGCCTGCATGGGCGGGGCTGCGTGAGCTGCATGACCGATACGACAACCGCCGCGGACATCACCTGCGTGGGCGACATCGCCTTCGCCGACGCCCAGTGCCTGCTCGCCGCGCATGGCCTGCTCCTGCACCATGTGGCCGCAGGCGAACCGATTCCCGGCAGCTACTGGGGAGAGCCCGAGGCGGGCATCATCGCCAGCAATGTCTATGTGCGCGATGACACCCCCGTGCATTCGATGCTGCACGAAGCCTGCCACCTGATCGTATTGCCACCGGAACGGCGCGCGCAGGTGCATACCGACGCCACCGATTCGGTGGCCGAGGAAGATGCGACCTGCTACCTGCAGATCGTGCTGGCCGGGCGGTTGCCGGGTGTGGGAAGTGCGCGGTTGATGGCCGACATGGATGCCTGGGGGTACACGTATCGGCTGGGGTCTACGAAAGCGTGGTTCGAGCAGGACGCCGAAGACGCAAAGGCGTGGCTGGTCGAACGCGGATTGCTGCAGGCGGCGTAACCGCCGCTGGTGGGTGCGGACCTTGGTCCGCACCATTCGCGCATGGCGTGGCTCTACTGTAGCGCCGAGCCCATGCTCGGCTGCTTTTGCATTCGTGCAGGTGACGACGAGGAGCAGCCGAGCATGGGCTCGGCGCTACAGGATCAACCCTGCCCGGCCAGCGCGCGCAGGGTGATGCCAACGATGTAGGCCAGGTACGTGCCGGTCGCATAGCCCATCGTGCCCAGCAGCACGCCCACCGGTGCCAGCGCCGGATGGAACGCCGCAGCCACCACCGGTGCCGAGGCCGGGCCACCGATGTTCGACTGCGAGCCGATGGCGAAGTAGAAGAACGGCACTTTCAGCAGCTTGCCCAGGCACCACAGCAGCACGATGTGCACGCTGATCCAGATGATGCCCAGCAGGAACAACCATGGGCGATCCAGCAGCGCCAGCAGATCCATCTGCATGCCGATGCAGGCGATGAGGAAATACAGCAGCAGCGAACCCAGCCGCGACGCGCCCGCCCCTTCCAGGTTGCGCGCACGGGTGAAACTGAGACTGAGGCCGAACGTGGTCGACAGCACCACCACCCACACGAACGGCGCATCCAGGCTGAACTGCGCAGCCCAGCCGACATTCGCCTTGAACCATGCCGCCAGGGGCGCCCCGATCGCGTGTGCAAGGCCGACGCCACCGAAGGCCACCGCCACGATCAGCATCAGGTCGGTGAGGCTGGGAATGCGCTCGTGCTCGGCCTGGAAGCGCGCAATGCGCTCCTTCAGCTCATCGATGGCCGAGGTATCAGCACCACTGCGTGCGTCGATCTTCGCCGCGCGCCCGGCCAGGAAGATCAGCGCGGCCATCCACACGTAACCGACACCCACGTCGACCACCGCGAACTGGCCGAACGTGGTCGCGTTGACGTCGAACACTTCACGCATGGCCAGCATGTTGGCGCCGCCACCGATCCAGCTGCCCGCCAACGCGGCCATGCCGGCCCAGGTGTCACCGGCCACGGTTTCCGGATGCACCGCGCGCATCAGCAGGAAGGCCACCACCGCACCGAGCATGATGCTGGCCGAAGCGCCCAGGTACATCAGCACCAGCTTCGGGCCGAGCCGCAGGATGCCCTTGATGTCGACCGCCAGGGTGAGCAGGATCAGCGCCGCCGGCAGCAGGATGTCGCGCGCGATCGGGTTGTAGAGCTTGGTGTTCTGCCCGTCGATCAGGCCGACGGTGTTGTAGATGCCGGGAATCAGGTAGCACAGCAGCAGCGCCGGCACGAACGTGTAGAAGCGCTTCCACAGGCCCTGCTCGCGCGAGGCGGTCCAGAACACGGCGCCGAGGGTGGCGGCGATCAAACCGAAGACGACGATGTCGTTCTGGATCAGAGCAGTCGAAGGCATGCATGCGCTCATGTAGAGCCGAGCCATGCTCGGCTGCTGTTGGCGGGAAAGGAGGCACAGAGCAGCCGAGCATGGCTCGGCTCTACAACAAGCAGAGCGCCGCCCCGGGGGTCGGCGCTGGACCGGCTTATTCGCCGATGTGCTGCTTCAGCCAGGCGTTGACGGTGTCATGCCACAGGATGCTGTTGTTCGGCTTCAGCACCCAGTGGTTTTCATCCGGGAAGTACAGGAACTTCGATTCGATGCCCTGGCGCTGTGCAGCGGTGAACGCAGCCAGGCCCTGCTCGACCGGAATGCGGAAGTCCTGCTGGCCGTGGATCACCAGGATCGGCTTCTTCCAGTCCGCCACGTGGTTGACCGGGTTGAACTTCTCGTAGTTCGCCGCCTTCTGGTACGGGGTACCGCCCTGCTCCCACTCGGTGAACCACAGTTCTTCGGTGGCGTAACCCATCATGCGCTGGTCGAACACGCCGTCATGGTTGACCAGGCACTTGAACGGGCTGTTCCAGTTACCGGCGATCCAGTTGACCATGAAGCCGCCGTAGCTGGCGCCCAGCGCACAGGCCTTGTCACCGTTGAGGAAGGAATACTTCTTCAGCGCTGCGTCCCAGCCCTTCTGCAGGTCTTCCAGGGGGCGGTCGCCCCAGTGCTGGCTGATTGCATCGGTGAAGGCCTGGCCGTAGCCGGTGGAGCCGTGGAAGTCGATCATCACCACCGCATAGCCCTGCCCAGCGTAGGTCTGCGGGTTCCAGCGGTAGCTCCAGCCGTTGCCGAAGCTGCCCTGCGGGCCGCCGTGGATCAGGAACGCGACCGGGTAGGACTTGCCTTCCTGGTAGTTGTGCGGCTTGACCACGTAGCCGTGCACCGTGTCGTTGTTCCAGCCCTTGAACTCGAACTGCTCGTAGTCGCCGAAGGACACGTCCTTCAGCACGTCGCCAGCGGCCGGGGTCAGCGCGCGCAGCTCGCCGATCGGCTGGCCCGCGGCCGGGAGCAGGCCGACCAGCACCTGGTCGTTGCTCTTCAGGCTGTTGCGGGTGATGGCCACGCTGTTGCCGGCCACGTCCACGGCAGTAACGCTGCCATCGCCGATCAGCTTGGTGGCCTTGCCGCTGGCCACGTCGATCTGGAACAGCGGGTGCTCGCCGAGGTCATCGGCGGTGGTGTAGATGCTGGCGCCGTCAGCGGACAGGGCGATGCCACCGGCCGAACGGTCCCACTGCGGGGCAATCTCGCGGGTCTTGCCGCTGGCCAGGTCCATCGCCATCAGGCCGAAGCGGTCGGCCTCGAAGCCCGGGCGCTTCATCGCACGGTAGAACAGGGTCTTGCCGTCGGCACTGAACACCGGGCCGGCATCCCAGGCGGGATTGGACGCGGTCAGGTTCACCGGCGCCTGCTTGCCGGCAGCGTCGAAGCGGTACAGGTCGAAATTGGTCGACCACGGCTCCTGCTTGCCGGCCACGCGGATGCTGGCCACCACGCTGGCGCCATCCGGCGACCACACGAAATCGTCATTGCCACCGAACGGCTTGGACGGTGCATCACCATCGATGGTGGCGCTCAGCGCCGAAGCGCCCTTGACCGGACCGGCCTTGGCGGCCGGTAGCGGCGCCACGAACAGGGTGTTGCGGCGGCCGTCGTTCCAGGCATCCCAGTGGCGCACGAACAGCGAATCGAAGACCTTGCCGCTGGCCTTGGCGCCGGCGATGTCCTTCAGCTTCTTCTCGGTGCAGGCCAGGTCCGAGGCGCAGGCCTGGAACACGCCGGCGCTGAACAGCACGCGGTCGTCCTGCGGCGACACGTGGTAGCTGTCCACGTCGACCGCGAAATCGGTCAGCTGGCGCGGGGTGCCACCGCTGAGCGGCTGGGCGTACAGCTGCTGGCTGCCGTTCTTGGCGCTGAGGAAATACACGGTCTGGCCATCGGCCGACAGCGAGGCGGAATTGACGTTCCAGCCGGCCGGGGTGATCTGCTTCGGCGGTGCCGCGTCGCGGGTGCGCAGGTTGCGCGCGAACAGCGCGGTGGAGGCCTTCAGGTTGGCGTCCACGCTGCGCTTGGCGAACACCACGGTGCCACCGTCCGCGGTCAGTACCGGCGCGGAAACGCGGTCCATGGCCACCATGTCGCGGACTTCCAGGCCACGGGCAGCGGCAACGCTGGGCAGGGCGGCCAGCAGGCTCAGTGGCAGCAGGGCATGACGCAGTTTCATCGGGGTCTCCGCAGGACGGCAAAAAACCGATGGTAGGCCCGTGCGGCCGGGGCTGCCAAGGCCATCGGTCATGGCTGCCCGCGGGGGCTCGTCCCACCGCCAGAAAAAGCAAACCGCGCCGTAGCGCGGTTTGCGGGGGGACTGCGTCGGGGTCAGAGCCCTTCCCGTTGGGCAGGTATCCGCCCCCCTTGGCATTACGCCACGGCGCGCTTGCCGGTGCGGTAGATCAGCCAGCCGACCAGGAACAGCACGGCCAGGCCGATCCACTGTGCGCCCGGCAGGTGGAACGGCACGGCCAGCACGTCGGCGCGGCTGCTGACCACGATCGGAATCGCGATGGCGATGCCCATCAGCGCCTCGCCGGTGATCAGGCCGGCGGCGAACAGCACGCCCGGCTTGTGCACGCGGTCGCGGCCTTCTTCGTCATCGGCGCGCACCTTGTGGAAGCGCTCGACCAGGTAGGCGATCAGGCCACCGAGGAAGATCGGCACCATCAGCTCCAGCGGCAGGTAGATGCCGATGGCCGCGGCCAGCACCGGCACGCGGAAGCGGGCGTTGCGCGACTTCAGCCAACTGTCGAAGGCGATGATGGCGGCACCGACCACGGCACCGATGCCGATGAAGGTCCACGGCAGTTCACCACCGAACAGGCCCTTGGCCACCGAGGCCATCAGGTTGGCCTGCGGCGCGGCCAGTGCGTTCGGGTGCAGCTCGGACTTCACGCCGATGCCGTAGGCGGTGGCCAGCAGGTTCAGCACCGGGGCCATGATCAGCGCGCACGAGAACGCACCGATGCCCAGCATCAGCTGCTGCTTCCACGGCGTGGCACCGACGATGTAGCCGGCCTTGAGGTCCTGCAGGTTGTCACCGCCGACCGCGGCGGCGCAGCACACCACCGCACCGATCATGATCGCGGCCACCGCACCCAGCGGCGCACCACCGGCACCGACCGGCTTGAGGCCGTCGGCGCCCAGCAGCACGACCAGTACGGCCGAGGCGAACAGGATGGTGGAGATGGTGATGCCCGAGACCGGGTTGTTGGACGAACCGATCAGGCCGGCCAGGTAGGCCGAGACCGACACGAACAGGAAGCCGGCGACGATCATGATGAGGGTCATCGGGATCGACACGTGCCACTGACCGACGATGGCCTGGTACAGGGCCAGCAGCGGCAGCACGAAGGCCACCAGGGCGACCAGCATCCACTTCATCGGCAGGTCGCGCTCGGTGTGCGCCAGCACCGGGCCGCCACTCTTGCGGGCAGCCGCGAAGCCGCTCTTGACGCCGTTCAGCAGCGACTTGCGCAGCGAGATCAGGGTCCAGATGCCACCGATCAGCATCGCGCCGACGCCCAGGTAACGCATCTTCGCGCCCCAGATGGCGAACGCGGCTTCGGTGGACGAAGCGGTGGCCACCGATGCGGCCAGCGCCGGATCGGTGTTCATGAAGAACGCCTGGTAGATCGGGATGGCGATGTGCCAGGTCAGGATCGAACCGGACACCACCACGATGCCGACGTTGAGGCCGACGATGTAGCCCACGCCCAGCAGCGCCGGCGACAGGTTGGTGCCGATGAAGGCGGTGACCTTGGAGCTGCCGACATAGGCCGAGGTGGCCCAGGCGTCAGGGATCAGGCGCATGCCACTTTCCGCGGCCAGCTTCACGAACGCGCCGATCACTGCCGACAGGCCGAGGATCTTCAGGCCCGGGCCCGGGTTCTCACCGGCCTTGAGCACTTCGGCCGCGGCCTTGCCTTCCGGGAACGGCAGCGGATCTTCAACGATCATCGAACGGCGCAGCGGCACCGAGAACAGCACGCCCAGCAGGCCGCCCAGACCGGCGATGCCCAGCACCCACCAGTACTTGAAGTCCGGCCAGTAGCCCATGATCACCAGCGCGGGGATGGTGAAGATGACACCGGCGGCGATCGACGAGCCGGCCGAGGCGCCGGTCTGCACGATGTTGTTTTCAAGGATGGAGCCACCGCCCAGCAGGCGCAGCACGCCCATGGAAATCACCGCGGCGGGAATGGCGGTGGCGATGGTCAGGCCTGCGAACAGACCGAGGTAGGCGTTTGCGGCCGACAGCACCACCGCCAGCACGATGGCCAGGGCCACTGCGCGGAAAGTGAGCTGCTTGGGCGCAGCGTCGTGGTTCATGGAAGCCCCTGCTGGCAAAAAATCCCTGCCACGCTAGCGTTCAGGACAGATCAAGTCCAGCGTGCCAAAGGATGGGGGCCTGTGCTGCAGCGCAATGGGCCAGTACGTGGACCGGCAATCGACCGACCCGGCAAAGTCCGGTTGGGCACGCCGCAAATGATATGTTATATCTTAATGCTACCTTGTTGTTCCTGCATCGCATGCCCCCTTCCCCCTCCCCCCGCCTGGCCTCCATCGACCAGCTGCGCGGCACCGTGATGCTGCTGATGTTGCTGGACCACGTGCGCGAGACCTTTTTCCTGCAGTACCAGGTGAGCGACCCGATGGATGCCTCCACGGTCTCGCCGGCCCTGTTCGCCTGCCGCCTGCTGGCCCATCTGTGCGCCCCGGTATTCGTGTTGCTGACCGGCCTTTCGGCCTGGCTGTACGGCCAGCGCCAGGCGGATCCGCGCCGGGCCACCGCAGCTTTCCTGCTCAAGCGCGGGCTGTTCCTGGTCGTGCTGGAACTGACCCTGGTGAATTTCGCCTGGACCTTCCAGCTGCCGCCGGACACGCTGTACCTGCAGGTGATCTGGGCCATCGGGCTGAGCATGATCGCGCTGGCCGGCCTGTTGTGGCTGCCGCGCCCGGCCCTGCTGGTGCTGGGCGTGCTGCTGGTGGCCGGCCACAATCTGTTCGATGGGGTGCGGGTGGAAGGGAATGGCGTACTGGCCGTGCTGTGGAAGGTGCTGCACCAGCGCGACTGGATCGACGCAGGGGTGATGCGCCTGCGCACCTCCTATCCGGTGCTGCCGTGGATCGGGGTGATCGCACTGGGTTATCTGATGGGGCCGTGGTTCACCCGCGAGCGCGCACCGGAGCAGCGCCAGCGCGGGCTGCTGTGGACAGGCGTCGGCGCGCTGGCCCTGTTCGCATTGCTGCGGTTCGCCAACCAGTACGGGGATGCCCCCTGGCAATACCAGGCCACGCCGCTGCGCACCTGGCTGAGCATCCTCAACATCACCAAGTACCCGCCGTCGCTGCAGTTCCTGCTGCTGACCCTGGGCGTGGGACTGCTGTTGCTGCGCCTGTACGAATGGCCACCCCTGGCGCGTGCGCTGCGCCCGCTGGCCGATATCGGCGCCGCGCCGATGTTCTTCTACCTGCTGCACCTGTATGTGCTGAAGGGGCTGTACCTGGCCGCGCTGGCGATCTGGGGACCGACGCACGGTGACCTGTACGCACTGGATTCGGTGGCCGGCCTGCTGCTGGTGGCCTGTGCGCTGGCGGTGGTGCTGTACCCGCCGACGCGGGCCTTCGCGCGGTTCAAAGCGCGAAGGCGCGATCTGGCGTGGTTGCGATACCTGTGATCGCCCAGACCAGTCCGGCAATCCACGCATGGCGTGGATCCACTGAAAGCGGATCGGGCCACAGGCCTATAATTCCGCGATGAATTCCACCGCTATCGCTTCCGACGATTTCCTGGGCCACCCCAAGGGCGTCTACGTATGCTTCTTCACTGAAATGTGGGAGCGCTTCTCCTTCTACGGCATGAAGGCACTGCTGCTGCTGTACCTCACCAAATACCACCTGTTCGGCGACAAGGCCGGCCTGGACCTGCTCGGTGCCTACGGTGGCCTGGTGTACTGCATCCCGGTATTCGGCGGCATGCTGGCCGACCGCTGGCTGGGCATGCGCCGGGCGGTACTGTTCGGCGGCATCCTGCTGGTGCTTGGCCACCTCGGCATGGCCTTCGAGGGCCACCCGGCGTACCGGGTCAACGGTGAGGTGGTGCGCGACACCTCGGCGCTGGCGGTGACCTACCTGTCGCTGGCACTGATCATCATGGGCGTGGGCTTCCTGAAGCCGAACATCTCCACCATCGTCGGCAAGCTCTACGCCAAGGACGATCCGCGCCGCGATTCGGGTTTCTCGCTGTTCTACGCCGGCATCAATCTGGGCGCGCTGTTCTCGTCCCTGGTGTGCGGTTTCCTCGGCGAAGCCTACGGCTGGAAATACGGCTTCGGTGCCGCGGGTATCGGCATGCTGGCCGGCCTGGCGATGTTCCTGTGGGGACAGAAGTACCTGCAGGGCCACGCCGAACCGCCACAGCCGGCCGCGCTGAAGCAGAAGGTGCTGGGCCTGCCCCGCGAATGGCTCATCTATCTGTGCGCGGTGCTCGGTGTGCTGCCGGTGGCGTGGCTGATGTGGGCGGCTGGCAATGGCGCGTTCGCGCTCGGCGGTGAAATCAGCCTGGCGTTGATGCTCATGCTGGTGGTGCTGGGCGGCGTGCTGGTCTGGTTCGCCTGGTTCACCGGCACGCAGTGCACGCCGGTGCAGCGCCAGCAGATGATCGCCCTGATGGTGCTGATCTTCATGGCGCTGGTGTTCTTCACGATGTACGAGCAGTCCTACGGCTCGTGGGTGACCTTCACCGACCGCCTGTTGACCAAGGATATCGTGCCGTCGCTGGTGATCACCGGCGGCACTCCACTGCCATGGTCGATCATCTCGCTGCTGCTGGCACCGCTCGGCTTCGTGGTCAGCGCACGGTTGTCCGAGCGCCGTCCGGGCTCGTCGGCACCTCGCATCTTCTTCGCCGCCATCGTGGTGCTGATGCTGGTGCTGCTGGTACGCGACTGTCTGGTGATTCCGCAGACCGCCGGCTCGCTGACCTACCTGGGCGGCCTGTTCCTGGTGCTGCTGGCGCCGGCCTTCGCCGCACTGTGGACGTGGATGGACCGGCGCGGCTGGGAACCGGGCAAGCCGGTCAAATCGGCCTGGGGTCTGGTGATCGGCGCGCTGTCGTTCGTGCCGCTGGCACTGGCCGCACAGCAGGTCGGCGCTACCGGCGAGATGGCCAGTGTGTGGTGGCTGGTGCTGGCCTACTTCCTGCTGGCCAGTGGCGAGATGTGCCTGTCGCCGGTCGGCCTGTCGGCGGTCACCCAGTTGGCCGTGCCGCGGGTGATGAGCCTGATGATGGGCACCTGGTTCCTGGCCACCGCGTTCTCGGAAACCCTGGCCGCGCTGTTCGGCAAGCTGGCCGCGATCGAGGTACCCGAAGGCGAATCGCTGGACATGGTGGCTGCGGCCGGTGCCTACGCGCACCTGTTCTGGCTGCTGATGTGGATCGGCCTGGGGTGTGCGCTGGCCGCCTTCATCGCCGCGCCGTTGCTGAAGCGGATGATGCACGGGGTCAAATAGGCCCAGCGCAGGCAGGAACCGGGGCGGCGGATGAGTCATCGGCCGCCCTTTGCGTTACGGCGCCTTGCCCTTGCTGTCCGGTGCCGTGGCGGTCTTGCCGCCGAGGCTGCGCGACAGGAAGGCCAGCAGCCTGCCGTAGTACTCGCTGCGATGGGCCTCGGTGTAGAAGCCGTGGCCCTCGGTCCGGTAGTAGAGGCTTTCCACCGGCGTGCCGGCACGCTTGAGGGCCGCTTCCATGCGCTCGGTATGCTGGATCGGGGCGCGCTTGTCTTCACCGCCTGCCGCCAGGAACACCGGCACCTTGATCCGATCCGCCAGGTTCACCGGCGAGAGCGCACCCAGCGTTGCCGGATCACCCAGCCACTCGCGCAGATAGCCCGTTGTCGAATCGCTGCCTTTGGCGTCGCCGCTGGTAAACATCAGCGGCAGGTCGTAGACGCCCACATAGCCGGCCGCGCACTGGTACAACCCTGGCTCGCGGGCAGCGCCCATCATCGCCGAGTAGGCACCGTAGCTGGCACCGTAGATGCAGATGCGCCGGGCATCGGCGATGCCTTCGCTGATCGCCCAGCGTGTGGCGTCAGTCACGTCGTCCTGCATCGTGCCGCCCCATTGCTTCAGTGCGGCCCGGCTGTGGGCACGGCCGTAGTTGCCCGAGCCACGGAAATTGATCTGCAGCACGGCGTATCCGGCAGCGGCCAGCAACTGGTTCTCGCGATCGAAACGACCGTCGTCGAATATTCCGATCGGCCCGCCATGCGGCACCACCACCATCGGCAGGTCACGGCCGGAACTGCCATGGGGCACGGTCAGGAACCCATGGAGGTCCATTCCGTCGCGCGCCTTCAGCAGGACCGGCCGCACCGAAGCGGTGGTCTCCGGGTCAAACCACTCGCTGCGGGCCAACAGGAAGCGCGCTTGGTTGCGGTCACGGTCGTAGAGATAGAACTCGCCCGGATTGGAACCGGATCCGGTTTCCACCAGCAGGCGGCGACCGTCGCGGGTACTGGAGGTGATGAACACTGCACGCCCGGGGAAGGCCGCTTCCAGGCTGCGGTACAACCGCGCCTCCTCGGAGCTCTCGTCGAAGAACCGGGTATGCGGTGTGTTTCCCAGGAACACCGCGCCGACCGGCACAGTGCTGCCCGGGCGGTGGATCAGTCGCGCCGGATCGACGACCTCGTCGCGCAGCACGACCTTGCGCTCCTGCGTCGCCGGGTTCCAGCTGACGATGGCATCGGGGCCGCTCGGCTGCTCACTGAGCAGGTAGGCCAGCTGACCGTCGGCGGAAAAGCCCAGCGCCGCCTCGCCGCGACCACTGCGTTTCTCATCATTGACCAGCACCCAGTCGCCACCGTTGCGGTGGTAGAGCCGTCGGACGTTATCGGTACCGACGCCCTGGACGAAACGCACGTCGCCTCGGGCATCCACCACATAGGAGGCACCGGGCATCGGCGCGCGGGCCAGCAGGCGCTGCTTGCCGCTTGCCAGTTCAAGCTGGGCCGCATAGCCATTGGCGTCCAGCCGCGATCCACCCACCGCGATGACCACATGGGCATCGTCGCCCGGCAAGGCGTCACTGAGGAAGGCCGCAGCCGACGTCCGGTACTTGGGCCGCACGCGCAGGCCAAGATCGCGGTAGCCCACCAGTAGTTCCGGTCGCCCGGTGCGCGCATCAAGGGTGAGCAGCTCGCCGGTGGCCCAGGGCGCATCGCGGGTGCCGAACTTCTGCGCCAACCCGAACATCACCTGATCGTTGTTGACCCAGTGCATGTCGAAGACATGCGAATTGAGTGGCGGCCGCAGGTTGCCCACCGGCGTGTTGTCGTCCGTGCGCAGGATGATCACGGCGGTGAATCCGTCGCCGGGCACGGTTGCCGCCAAGTATTCGCCCCCGGGGGACAGCAGGACATCGCCGAACTTGTCCGCCCGCACGTAGGCGCCCAGATCGACCGCAGCAGCGGTTCCACACCATAGTACCGCCACGATGAGGGCGGCCAGCCAGCGCTTGTGCATCCATCTCTCCCCTGCCTGGACCCCTTGTCCCGGCTGGCCGATTCTAGGCAGGCCAGTGCCCCGCCCGCCAGTGGCGCACAAAAAACGACGGCACCGTTGCCGGTGCCGTCGTTACCACTACCTTGGAGAGAGAGTCAGGACGTGGGTTCGGGGGGCGTGCGCCGGGTCAATGGACCCCGCGCACCGCCAACGTGAGGGCCAGGATGCTGAGGATCACCGCGATGGTGCCGTCGAGCACGCGCCAGGTGCTGGGCTTGGTGAACAGCGGCGCCAGCAGGCGCGCGCCCAGGCCCTGCGCGGTCAGCCACAGGCAGCTGGCGGTGACCACGCCGGCGGCGAAGGCCATGCGGGCGTTGCCGAAGTTCTCGGCAATCGAACCGATCACCATCATGTCCAGCCAGAAGTGCGGGTTGATCAGCGAGAAACCGACCGCGGCCATCAGCACCGCGCGGCGGCTGCCGTCGTCGCTGTCGGCCTCGCCCATGCCGCCCCCACCGGCGATCGCACGGCGCGCCGACTTCATCGCGTACCACGCCAGGAACGCCACGCCGGTCCACAGCACGGCGGTGGTCAGCCACGGCAGCGCCGAAGTGAGCGTGCGCAGGCCGGCCACACTGGCAAAGATGAAGATCGCATCGATGGCCGCACAGGTGGCGACCACCGGCACGATGTGCTTGCGCAGGATGCCCTGGCGCAGGATGAAGGCGCTCTGGGCGCCGACCACGGCGAACAGGCCGATGCCGGTGGCTGCACCAGAGAACCAGGCACCGAGGCCGGTGCTGGCGGAGATGACCGAGAACATGGGATTCACTGCCTTTGCTTGCTTCGGGGACGGTGCCTCGCGAAGGCGGACAGCACCGGAACGAGCGCCATTGTCGCGCCGCAACATGAGAAAGACGAGCTAAACTTCCTAAACCAACATTAGCGGAGCTTAATTCGATGCGTATCGATCATGCCCAGCTGCGTGCCCTGGCCGCGGTGATCCGCGAAGGCAGCTTCGACCGCGCCGCGCAGTCGCTGAATGTCACCCCGTCCGCCATCTCGCAGCGGGTCAAAGCGCTGGAAGACCGGATCGGCCGCCTGCTGGTCAAGCGTGGCACCCCGGCCACCGCCACTGCCGAGGGTCAGCTGCTGGTGCAGCTGGCCGAGCAGACCGCCCTGCTCGAACACGATGCATTGCACCGGATGGGCCTGGCGGACGAGGATCTGCCACAGGCCAGCATCCCGGCGGCGGTGAACCACGACAGCCTGGAGACCTGGTTCCCGCAGGCGGCCTATCAGTTCGCACAGACCACCGGCACCACGCTGGACCTGCGCGTAGAGGACCAGGACCACACCGTCGAACTGCTGCGCCAGGGCACGGTGCTCGGTGCAGTGACCACACTGGACGAGCCGGTGCAGGGTTGCCAGATCCACGCGCTGGGCAGCATCCGCTATGCGGCGACCTGCACCCCTGAGTTCCGCGAGCGCCATTTCGCCAAGGGCGTGACCGCGCAGGCGCTGGCGCAGGCCCCGGTGCTGGTGTTCAACCGCAAGGACGACATGCAGTCGCGCTTTGCCCGGCGCATGGCCGGCGACGACCTGCCCAGCACCGCGCCGACCTGGTGGATCCCGTCCACCCGCGCTTTCGTGCAGGCCAACTTGGGCGGCATGGGCTGGACCATGAACCCCCTGCCGCTGGTGAAGCGGCACCTGGACGCCGGCCGCCTGGTCTACGTGCGCCAGCGCGCCTGGGAAGACGTACCGCTGTACTGGCAGCACTGGAAGGGCGACGTGCAGACCATGGCGCTGCTGACCCGCGCGGTGCTGGACGCGTCCTCCGCGCTGATCCGGCGCAAGCGCTGAAAAAAAAGCGGACTGAGGGGATCACGTCATCTTTGCCCTGCATGACGTTTGGGCCTTAAACGACTTAATCGCCTCCGTCTCCTTTTTCTCCATCCAATCTCCATGCGCCCTACACACCGGGTCCATGCGTGATGCGGATACTGGCCGGCCGATCACTGCAAGGAAGCCCTGCATGCCCGTATTCGTCCGCGATGCGCGCCCCGAAGACGCTGCCGCCTGCATCGACCTGCGTGGGCGCACCCGCGAGAACGCCTTCAGCGCCGCGCAACTGGCGGAGCTGGGCATCACCGCGCAGACATGGGCCGAAGCCATCTCGGCAGGCGACTTCATCGGCCGCATCGCCTGGGACGGCGAGCGCATGGCCGGCTACTGTTTCGCCGATCGCGACAGTGGCGAAGTACTGGTGCTGGCCCTGCTGCCTGAATATGAAGGCCGCGGCATCGGCCGCCAGCTGCTGCAGGAGGTGGTCAGCCTGACCCGCGATGCCGGCCACCCGCGGCTGTTCCTGGCCTGCTCGGCCGACCCGCGCTCGCGCTCGCACGGCTTCTACCGGCGCCTGGGCTGGCGCCCGACCGGGGAGGTCGACGAGGCCGGTGACGAGATTCTTGAGTTGGTTTGATTGACGGCGCCGCCAGGCATCGCCCGGCGCTACCGGGTAAGGATGGCGCGAAGTGCCGGATGCTGCGTTGCATCAAAAACGGACCGGATCCGGTTAGAATCGCAGCTGGATGCTGCAAGGCGTTGTTTCTTCACGCCCTTTCCCTGCTCCCTGCGCATCCTGGACTCCTCCCCTCCGCCAACGATCCCGCCCCCATGAAGAAATTTGGCAAGGCTCTTCTCGCCCTGCTCGTGCTGCTGTTGCTGGCCGCCGCGCTGTTCCTGTACTGGCCGCTGACCCAGCGCTCGGTGCCCGCCGCCAGCAATGACAAGCCCGTCGACGTTGTGCTGGTCGGCGCCGGCATCATGAGCATCACCCTGGCCACCTACCTGCAGGAACTGCAGCCGGACTGGAACATCCAGGTCTACGAACGCCTCGACACCGTCGCCGGCGAAAGCTCCGATGGCTGGAACAACGCCGGCACCGGCCACTCGGCCTTCGCCGAACTGAACTACACCCCGGAACTGCCCGACGGCAGCATCGAGACCAAGCGCGCGGTCGGCATCGCCGAATCGTTCGAGGTCTCGCGCCAGTTCTGGTCGCACCAGGTCAAGGAAGGGCGGCTGAGCCAGCCCAGCGACTTCATCAACCCGACCCCGCACATGAGCTTCGTCTGGGGCGATGACAACATCGCCTACCTGCACAAGCGCCAGCAGGCGCTGGTGAAGAACCCGCTGTTCTACGGCATGCAGTACTCGGAAGATCCGGCGCAGATCAAGCAGTGGGCCCCGCTGCTGATGGAAGGCCGCGACCCGAAGCAGAAGGTGGCCGCCACCTGGATGCCGCTGGGCACCGACGTCAACTTCGGCGTGATCACCCGCCAGCTGACCGCCGGCCTGCAGCGCAGCCCGAACTTCACGCTGCACCTGAACCATGAAGTGAGCGCGCTGCGGCAGAACGCCGACAAGAGCTGGAACGTGACGGTGAAGGACCTGAAGGCCAACGCCGAAACCACCACCCATGCCCGCTTCGTCTTCATCGGTGCCGGTGGCGCCGCGCTGAAGCTGCTGCAGATGTCCGGCATTCCCGAATCGAAGGATTACGCCGGCTTCCCGGTGGGCGGCCAGTTCCTGGCCTTCCAGGGCCAGGACGTGACCTCGCGCCACGGCGTGAAGGCCTACGGCATGGCCGAAACCGGTTCGCCGCCGATGTCGGTGCCGCACCTGGATGCGCGCAAGCTGGACGGCAAGCCGGTGGTGCTGTTTGGCCCGTTCGCGCTGTACAGCACCAAGTTCCTGAAGCACGGCTCGTGGTGGGACCTGTATTCGTCGGTGAACCACAACAACGTCGGCCCGATGCTGGAAGTGGGCAAGGACAACCTGGACCTGGTGCAGTACCTGATGGCCCAGGCACGCCTGAACGACGCCGATCGCCAGGCCGAGCTGGTGAAGTACTTCCCCAACGCCAAGCCGGGCGACTGGAAGCTGATCACCGCCGGCCAGCGCGTGCAGATCATCAAGCGCGACCCGCTGAAGGGCCCGGTGCTGCAGTTCGGTACCGAGATCGTGACCGACAAGGACCACACCATCGCCGCGCTGCTGGGCGCCTCGCCGGGCGCGTCGACTTCGCCGCCGATCATGCTGGACCTGATGGCCAAGGCCTTCCCGGACCAGATGAAGGCCGGTTGGGAAGCGCGCCTGCGCGAGATCGTGCCGTCGTACGGGCGCAAGCTCAACGACAGCGCCGCGCTGACCAACGAGATCCGCACGCTGACCAGCCAGACCCTGCACCTGCCCTACCTGGAAGTGCCGGTGGATGCCAATGCGGCAGCGCCTGCGCCGACCGCGGTTCCGGCGCCGGCCAAGGAAAAGCGAAACGCCAACGAGGAACTGCAGGCGCTTTAAGCCCGCCATTTCCTTTCGATGCAGACGGACGGCCACCTTCGGGTGGCCGTTCGTTTTTTGGGAGGGGCTCCCTGGTGTAGAGCCGAGCCCATGCTCGGCTCCAGCCAGAAGCAGCCGAGCATGGGCTCGGCTCTACGGACGGCCGTGCCCGGTGCCAGGACGCCCCTGCGCATCGATACGAATTGTAATGTTGTTAAGAATTATTTACATTTGCGCCCTGCGCAGTGACCGCGCCCTCCCAGATGGACCTGATGTGCCCGAAGCCGCCGCCCCGGGTACTGGACGACTGTCGCCACCCTTCCCCGCTTCCAAGCCTCGAGCCCACCATGTCCTTGACCCTGCGTAACCGCCTGCCCCGCCGCGCGCTGCTGCCGGCTGCCCTGCTTTCGTCGCTGTCCCTGCTGGCGGCGCCCAGCGCGTTTGCTGCCGCCGACGGCTCAGCCGATGCCAAGACCCTGGACCGGGTCAGCGTCCGTGCCGAGCAGTCCGCTCCGCCATCCAGCACCACCCGCCTGCCGATCACGCTGCAGGAAACCCCGCAGTCGGCCACGGCGATCAGCCTGAAGCGCCTGCAGGACGAATCGCTGTTCAGCATCAACGACGTGATGCGCAACGTCACCGGCGTCAGCGTGTCCTTCTATGACACCCAGCGGCCGCTGTACTACGCACGCGGCTTCGCCATCACTGACTTCCAGGTCGACGGCATCCCGACCTACAGCGGTTCGACCAACCAGGAGTACGACACCGCCTTCTATGACCGCATCGAAGTGATCCGCGGTGCCAACGGCCTGCTCAGTGGCGCCGGCGTGCCCTCGGCCACGGTCAACCTGCTGCGCAAGCGCCCGGGCAAGGAGTTCGATGCCTCGTTCGCGATCAGCGCCGGCAGCTGGGACTACCGGCGCATGGAGGCGGACGTGACTGCGCCGCTGACCGATGATGGCCGTTTCCGCAGCCGCGTGGTCGCCGCCTATACCGATCGTGGCCTGTATTACGATCGCTACGACGAGAACAAGATGGCCGGCATGGCGGTGCTGGAAGGCGACGTCACCGACAGCACCACGATCACCCTCGGCTACCAGAGCCAGGACAACAACCCGACCGGCTCGACCTGGGGCACCGTGCCGTTCTTCGACAACCAGGGCAACTTCGCCCACCTGCCGCGTTCGACCAACCTGTCGCCGAAGTGGAGCTACTGGAAGCGCGAGAGCAACACCGCGTTCGCCAACCTCGAACAGCGCTTCGGTGACAACTGGCTGCTGAAGATCAACACCGCCTACACCCGTGGCAACGTGCAGAACGTGCGCCTGTACGGCACCGGCAACCCGGACCCGGTGACCGGCTCGGGCATCTTCCTGCGCGCGGCCGCCGGTGATTCCAAGGACACCCGCCGCAACGTCGACGCCTACCTGACCGGCAGCTTCGACCTGTTCGGCCGCGAGCACGACCTCACCGTTGGCGCGCAGTGGTCGGACCTGGAAGGCACGACGAACACCCTCGCGCTGAACTACCCGACCGACTGGGCGCGCTGTGGCAGCGAACGCTGCTACTACATCCCCAATGTGTACAGCTGGAACGGCGACATCTCCGAAGTGACCTACCGTCGTACCGGCGCACGCCGCGTAGCCAAGACCACGCAGAGTGGCGTGTACCTGGCCACCCGCCTGCGCCTGGCCGATCCGCTGTCGCTGATTGCAGGCGCGCGGCTAAGCCGCTGGGAAACCCTCAGCCGCTCCTACAACGCGGCAGGCGCCTATACCGGCACCAGCGGCGCCTACAAGGTGAGCGATGAAGTCACCCCGTACGTGGGCCTGGTCTACGACATCACCCCCAATGTGTCGGCCTACGCCAGCTACACCGAGATCTTCAATCCGCAGAACTACAAGGACCGCAACGAGAACCTGCTGGCGCCGGTGCAGGGTTCGAACCTGGAGGCAGGCATCAAGACGCAGTGGTTCGATGGCCGCCTGACCGCCAACGCCGCCGTGTTCGAAGCCAAGCAGGACAACTATGCAGTGCGTGACATGGGCGTACCGGAAGGCTCGCTGAGCGATGGCACCTCGGCCTACATCGGCGTCAACGGCACCAAGGCGCGCGGCTGGGAGATGGACGTCAATGGCGAGATCCTGCCGGGGTGGACGGTCAACGCCGGCTACACTCACGTCAAGGTGACCCGCGCCGCCACCGACCTGCTGTACGCCAACCCGCCCAAGGACCTGCTGCAGCTCAACACGCAGCTGCAGCTGCGCGGCGCGCTGGAACGACTGAGCATCGGTGGCGGGGTGCAGTGGCAGAGCAAGGTGCAGGGCTACAACATCGCGTATCCGCTGGGCGGCACGGTCACAGTGAACCAGCCGGCGTACTCGCTGGTGCAGTTCAACGCCAACTACCGCATCAGCGACAACTGGACCGCGACGCTGAGCGTGCGCAACGCGCTGGACAAGACCTACTGGGCCAACCTGGACTACAACAACTTCGGCGAGCCGCGCTTCGTGTCGGCCAGCCTGCGCTGGAAATTCTAAGCCCGCCGCATGCCGGGGTCGGATCCCTTTCCGCAGGAAAGGGCTCTGACCCCACACCGGGGCCCTATCCACGCATGCCCTGGAACTACCGGCGCAAGCGCGGTGGGTGCCGACCGTTGATCGACACCTGCCTCCCCGCACTGCCACGACCGACGGTCGCGGCCTATCTGAATGGGCCCGCCTGCGTGCGGGCCCTTTTTTTTGCTGCGCTGCGGGTTGCACATCCCTCGGTAATTATGCCGTAATTATTCCAATACCAATCGGAAGCCGGTCGATGAACCCGAGCTGGGACACGTTGGAACGCAGCCGCCAGGCCCGCCTGGAACGGGCCGCGCCATGGGCCAGGGGCCGCGAGGTCGCCGCCGCGGATGTGGCCGAACTGCTGCACGCCCTGCTGGAACCGGGCGACAAGGTCTGCCTCGAGGGCAACAACCAGAAGCAGGCCGACTTCCTCGCCCAGGCCTTGGCCGACCTGGACCCCGCCCGCGTGCACGACCTGCACATGGTGCAGTCGGTGCTGTCCCTGCCCTCGCACCTGGATGTGTTCGAGCGCGGCATCGCTTCGAAGCTGGATTTCTCGTTTTCCGGCCCGCAGTCGGTGCGGCTGGCCAACCTGGTGGCCGAAAAGCGCATCCAGATCGGTGCCATCCACACCTATCTGGAACTTTTCGGGCGCTACTTCATCGACCTCACCCCGCGCGTGGCGCTGGTCGCCGCGCAGGCCGCCGACCGCCACGGCAACCTCTACACCGGCCCGAACACCGAAGACACCCCGGTGATCGTCGAAGCCACCGCCTTCGGTGGCGGCATCGTCATCGCCCAGGTCAACGAAATCGTCGACACCCTCCCCCGCGTCGATATCCCCGCTGATTGGGTCAACTTCGTGGTGCAGGCACCGCGCCCGAACCACATCGAACCGCTGTTCACCCGCGACCCCGCGCAGATCTCCGAGATCCAGGTGCTGATGGCGATGATGGCCATCAAGGGCATCTACGCCGAGTACGGCGTCAACCGCCTCAACCATGGCATCGGCTTCGACACCGCGGCCATCGAGCTGCTGCTGCCGACCTACGCTGAATCGCTGGGGCTGAAGGGAAAGATCTGCCAGCACTGGGCGCTGAACCCGCACCCGGCGCTCATTCCGGCGATCGAATCGGGCTTCGTCAAATCGGTGCATTCGTTCGGTTCGGAACTGGGCATGGAGAAGTACATCGCCGCACGTGGCGATGTGTTCTTCACCGGTGCAGACGGTTCGATGCGCTCCAACCGCGCGTTCTCGCAGACCGCCGGCCTGTATGCCTGCGACATGTTCATCGGCTCGACCCTGCAGATCGACCTGCAGGGCAACAGCTCCACCGCCACCCGCGACCGCATCGCCGGTTTCGGTGGCGCACCCAACATGGGTTCGGACGCACGCGGACGCCGCCACGCCAGCGACGCGTGGATCAAGGCTGGCCAACAGGCCGCGCGACCGGGCGAGATGCCGCGCGGGCGCAAGCTGGTGGTGCAGATGGTGGAAACCTTCCGCGAGCACATGGCGCCGGCCTTCGTTGAACGACTGGACGCCTGGGAACTGGCCGAGCGCGCGGACATGCCGCTGCCGCCGGTGATGATCTACGGCGACGACGTCAGCCACGTCTTGACCGAGGAAGGCATCGCCAACCTGCTGCTGTGCCGCACGCCGGAGGAACGCGAACAGGCGATCCGCGGCGTCTCCGGCTACACCGCCGTCGGCCTTGGCCGCGACCGCGCGACGGTGGAGAACCTGCGCGACCGCGGCGTGATCCGTCGTCCTGAAGATCTTGGCATCTCACCGCGCGATGCCAGCCGTGACCTGCTGGCCGCGCGTTCGGTCAAGGACCTGGTGCGCTGGTCCGGCGGACTGTACGACCCGCCCAAGCGCTTCCGCAACTGGTAAGGGACTGAGCATGGAAACCCTCGACTATCGATTCGACGGCCGTACCCCCGTGCGGTTCCCGCGCGATGCGGTGCTGGTGGGCGTGCTCGCCTCGGGCAACCTGGAAATCCTGCTGGAACCCGCCGCACTGGACGGCGCAATGACGGTGCGCATCATCACCGCCGCGCAGGGCTTCGGCACCATCTGGCAGGCGGTCATCGCCGATTTCGCCCAGCGCCATCCCCTGCGCGACGTGCGCGTCTCGATCAACGACGCCGGTGCGACCCCGGCCGTGGTCAGCCTGCGCCTGGACCAGGCCGCGGAAACCCTGCTGGCCGGAGGCACGCCATGAGCCACGTGCAACGCCACAGCTATTACGAAGCCGATGCACGCGAACGCATCGCCGGCCTGGTCGACGCCGGTTCATTCCGCGAATTCCTCGGCCCCGCACGGCGCATCATGAGCCCGCACCTGGCCCAGCTTGATCAGCCAGCCGCCTTCGACGATGGCATCGTCGTCGGTGAAGCGACGCTGCAGGGCAGGCGCGTGCTGCTGGCCGCGCAGCAGGGTGGATTCATGGGCGGTGGCGTCGGCGAAGTGCACGGCGCCAAGCTGACCGGCCTCCTGCGCCGCGCGGCGGAAACGCAGCCTGATGGCGTGCTCCTGCTGCTGGATACCGGCGGCGTGCGACTGCACGAAGCCAATGCCGGTCTGATCGCTATTTCCGAAATCATGCGCGCCACGCTGGGCGCACGCTCCGCCGGCGTTCCAGTCGTGGCGCTGATCGGCAGCGGCAATGGCGCGTTCGGCGGCATGGGCATCGTCGCCCGCTGCTGCACCACCGTCATCATGTCCGAGGAAGGCCGGCTGTCGCTGTCCGGGCCGGAAGTGATCGAGACCGTGCGCGGCGTGGAAGAGTTCGATTCGCGCGACCGCGCACTGGTCTGGCGCGTCACCGGCGGCAAGCACCGCTATCTGATCGACCAGGCGCAGGTGCTGGTGCCCGATTCGATCGAAGCCTTCGCCCGCGCCGCCGCCAATGCATTGCAGGTCGACGCCGCCAGCCGCGATACCGACACCGCCTTGAGCGCCCTGCAGGCCCGTCACGCCGCGCTGAAGGCACGCGTGCAGGCCTGGGGCGACTGCCGCGATGGACTGGAGATCTGGGCCCGCCAAGGCATTGCCGAGCCCGAACGCCTGCCGCTGCTGGACACCGACGCCTTCCTCGCCGCCACCGCCGACCGGAGCCTGCCATGAGCGCCCCGCTGCAGACCCTGCTCGACGCCCTGTTCCCGCGCGGCCACCGCATCGACATCCACGATTCGGTGCTGACCGGTACGGCCACTACCGAAGATGGCGAAGTGACGGTGATCGGCACCACCGACCGCATCGAGGTCGGCGTCGACCACGCGCTGGCGCTGGCCGAAACCGTGCTGGCCAGTACCGCCGCACACCCGCAGCGACCGATCGTGATGCTGGCCGACACCGCCGGCCAGCGCCTGGCCCGCCGCGATGAACTGCTGGGCATCAACGGTTACTTCGCCCACCTCGCGCAGACGATCGACCTGGCCCGCCGTCGTGGCGCGCGCCTGGTCACCTTGGTCTACGGCGAATCGGTGAGCGGCGGCTTCCTGTCTTTCGGCCTGATGGCCGACCACATCCATGCCCTGCCCGATGCACAGGTGCGGGTGATGGACCTGCGCGCGATGGCGCGGGTCACCAAGCAACCGCTGGACAAGCTGCAGGCGCTCAGCCAGAGCTCACCGGTGTTCGCTCCGGGCGTGGCCAACTACGTATCGATGGGCGCGGTCGAATCGCTGTGGGACGGCGACCTTGCCCAGCACCTGCTGCAGGCGCTGCGTACGCCCAGCGACGGCGACCTGCGTGCCGCACGCGGCGCCGAACGTGGTGGCCGTGCGTTGGCGGCCGATGTCTGCATTGCGGTGGCCCGCGGCGATGCCTGACCGGCCCGCCCGCCACACGCTGGTCTGGCTGTCGGCGCTTGCCGACTGGCGGGCCGACGTGGCCGCGCAGGAACCGCGCCTGGCGACGTGGTTCGCGCAGGGGCTGCCCGCGATGGTGGCGCGGCGTGCCGTGGATGATCCCGACCCGCGCCTGCGCCTGGGCGTGCCGCTGCCGCCGAGCGAAGGCAAGCAGCGGCTGGGGCTGCGCGTGCCGCTGCATGACGTGCTGCGCCAGCAGCCACCGCCGACGCTGGAAACCATCCTCACCACCGGCGTTGCCAACGACTGGCAGGCCGCGCTGCACGCACTGGCGCGCCTTGCGCCTGCCCGTGTGTTCGGTGCCTTCGCCTGGCAGCACCTGAGTGGCCTGCCCTATGTGCATGCCGCATCGGACATCGACCTGCTGTGGCAGGTGGACGCCACGGCACAGGCCGATGCACTGGTGGCGCGACTGCAGCAGTGGGAAGCCGAGCACGGCCGTCGGGTGGATGGCGAACTGTGCCTGGCCGACGGCGGCGCGGTGAACTGGCGCGAATACGCCGGTGGCAGCCGCCAGGTACTGGTCAAGCGCCTGGAAGGTGCCGCGCTCGAAGCCCGCGAACGGCTGTTGGTGGCCACCGGAGTGGCCGCATGAACGCACTCGCCTATGCCACCCGCCCCATCGCGCGCCGCGTCGACAGCGCGCGCTTGGGCCGCCTGGCCATCGCCAGCCTGCATGCCGAACTGGCCTGCGCGCCCAAGCCGGGCCTGGTCACGCCGTTCGATACCGGCAGCCATGACGACATGGATGCCGGTACGTTCCTGCGCAGCCTGTTCGCGCTGCGCCACTACTTCATCGCGATTGCCGACGCCGGCGCTGCTGATGCGCCTTTCGCCACCCTGCGCGCGCACGGCATCGCCGCCGAGCACGCGATGCTGCGCGCCACCGGCGGCATCAATACCCATCGCGGTGCCATCTTCAGCCTGGGCCTGCTGGTGGCCGCTGCCGCACGCTGCCGCCGCCAGCAGGGCCACCCCGCGCCCGCCGCGCAGATCTGCCTGGCCGTGCAGCACTGGGCCGATGCGTTCGCCGCGGCGCCGCTGGATGCGAACAGCCCCGGCCAGCGGGCGCGCGCGCGCCATGGTGTGCCGGGCGTGCGCGAACAGGCCGCCGCCGGTTACCCCGTGCTGCGCGACCTGGCCGTACCGACCCTGCGCCATGCCCTGCACAACGGCCTGCCGCGTGGTGCGGCGCTGTGCCAGACCCTGATGCAGTTGGTCGCGCAGGTGGACGATCTCAACCTGCTGCACCGTGGCGGCGCCGACGGCTTGACCTGGGCGCAGCAGCAGGCGCGCCGCTTCATCGAGGCGGGCGGTGCCTTCGCACCCGGCTGGGAAACTCGCCTGCACGGCATCGGTGAGGGCTTCGTCGCGCGCCGCCTGAGCCCAGGGGGCAGCGCCGACCTGCTGGCCTGCAGCTGGTTCCTGCTGCAGCAGGAGGGCGCATGAGCCTTGCCCTGCTCTGCCCCGGACAAGGTGCGCAGCACGCGGCGATGTTCGACCGCGTGCGCGAGCTGCCCGCGGCCCGCGACGTGCTGACGTCAGCCAGCGCTGTGCTCGGCCGTGATGTGTTCGCGGCCGCCGCCGACGAAGCACGCTTCGACAACGCACTGGCGCAACCGCTGCTGTGTGCCGCAACGCTGGCGCACTGGCACGGCCTGCGCGAGGCGCTGCCGGCACCGCTGCTGGTGGCCGGCTACAGCATCGGTGAACTGGCCGCGCATGCGGTGGCCGGCAGCGTTGATGCAAGCACCTGCCTGGCCCTGGCCGCGCAGCGCGCGCGTCTGATGGATGCCGCCAGCCCCACCGATGCAGGCATGCAGGCCGTGCTGGGGCTGGAGCGCCAGACGCTGCAGCCGCTGTGTGATGCGCACGGCGCGCATGTGGCCATCGCCAACGGTCGCGATCACTTCATCGTCGGCGGCACGCCGGCGTCCCTGCAGGCCCTGGCCGATGCCGCGCGCGCGCAGGCTGCTGAGATCCGCCCGCTGCCGGTGCACGTCCCCGCGCATACGCCGCTGCTGCACGCTGCCGTCGCACCGTTCGCCGCCGCACTCGATGACTCGCCGCTGCAGGCCCCGCGCCTGCCGTTGCTGGCCGGCATTGATGCGCGCCCGGTGCGGGACCGCGCGGCAGCGGTGCACACGCTGTCGGCGCAGCTGGCACAGACCATTGAATGGGCGCAGGTGATGCGCCAGGCCTTCGAGCGCGGCGCGCGGGTATTCCTGCAGCTGGGCCCGGGCAATGCACTGGCGCGCATGGTCGCGCCGTCCTACCCGTGCTGCGAGGTGCGCGCGGTGGAAGAGTTCCAGAGCCTGGACGGCGCGGCGGCATGGGTCCGCAGCGCGCTGGAGCGGCTGCAGTAACGGGTTCGAGCAGTACGTATCACGCATCACGTAGTACGACGCCTTACCCCGGGATGGCGGGTCTCCATCCGAGCTGTACCCGAGTCACGTGTCTGGGAGGGCGCATGAGTCCACAAATCGCAACGATCATCGGTCTGGTGATCATGTTCATCGTCGCTACCGCGATGCCCATCAACATGGGTGCGGTGGCTTTCGCCCTCGCCTTCATCATCGGCGGGATCTTCGTCGACATGGGTGGCAAGGACGTGCTCGCCGGCTTCCCCGGTGACCTGTTCCTGACCCTGGTCGGCATCACCTACCTGTTCGCCATCGCACAGAAGAACGGCACCATCGACCTGCTGGTGCACTGGGCGGTGAAAGCCGTGCGTGGCCACATCGTGGCCATTCCGTGGGTGATGTTCGTCATCACCGCCGTGCTGACCGCGTTCGGCGCGCTGGGCCCGGCCGCGGTGGCGATCATCGGCCCGGTCGCGCTGCGCTTTGCCAAGCAGTACACCATCAACCCGCTGATGATGGGCCTGCTGGTGATCCATGGTGCGCAGGCCGGTGGTTTCTCGCCGATCAGCGTGTACGGCAGCATCACCAATGGCGTCGTGCAGAAGGCCGGCCTGGAAGTGACCGAAATGGCGGTGTTCCTGACCAGCCTCGGCTTCAACTTCATGATGGCGATCATCTGCTTCCTGGCCTTCGGTGGCATCGCGCTGATGCGTCGCGGTTCGATCACCGCCACCGGTGGCGTGGGCAACGCCGAGCTCGCCATGGCCGGCGGCCCGCAGGCGTCATCGCAGCAGTTCGCCATCGAAGGCCACGGTGCGCTGGTCGCCGCCGGTGGTGGCACGCTGTCCAATGACCCGGCCGCGCTGGATGCGGTGGGCTTCACCCGCGAGCGTCTGTTCACCCTGATCGGCCTGCTCGGCCTGGGCGTGGCCGCGCTGATCTACAACCTCAATGTCGGCCTGGTGTCGATCACCGTGGCGGTGGCGCTGGCCCTGCTGTCGCCGCAGAGCCAGAAGGGTGCGGTCGATGGCATCAGCTGGTCCACCGTGCTGCTGATCTGCGGTGTGGTGACCTACATCGGCGTGCTCGAACATGCCGGTGCGGTGGACTTCATCGGCCATGGTGTTTCCAGCATCGGCATCCCGCTGTTGGGCGCTCTGCTGGTCTGCTACGTGGGCGGCATCGTGTCCGCATTCGCCTCCTCGGCGGCCGTGCTGGGCGCGACCATTCCGCTGGCGGTGCCTTTCCTGCTGCAGGGCCACCTGGGTGCGGCCGGCGTGATCTGCGCGCTGGCGGTGTCGTCCACCATCGTCGACGTCAGCCCGTTCTCGACCAACGGCGCGCTGGTGGTGGCCTCGGCCGCGAAGGAAGAGCGCGAGACGCTGTTCCGCCGCTTCCTGGTGTACAGCGGCCTGGTGGTGGCGTTCGGCCCGCTGCTGGCCTGGCTGGTTTTCGTGGTACCGGGCTGGATGTGAGTGCGAGGGGCGCTGGACGATTCCGGCGCGTTTCAAGCCACGGGGCGGGATCGGCTGGGGAGGCGACTGGGTAGAGTCGACCATTGGTCGACTATCGCGCGCAGCGCGGGATCTTCGGCATCCATGCGAAGCGCAGTCGACCGTTGGTCGACTCTACCAAGCCGTGTTTCCGCACCGCGTTACAGGTTCCACGCAGGGAGGCAGTACACTTTCCACCATGGCCATTGCTCCCGCCCCGCGTTCGCCGAAGAAGCGCGCACCTCTGTACGAAGAGGTGGCCGAGCATGTGCGCGAGCGCATCTACGATTACCGGCTGCCGCCGGGCGAATGGATCGACGAACCCGCGCTGTGCGAGGAACTCGGCATCAGCCGTACGCCGCTGCGCGAGGCGGTGAAGCTGCTGGCCGCCGAAGGGCTGGTGCAGATCGATGCCGGCCGCGGTGCGCGAGTCACCCGGCTCACCCTGGAAGACCTCAACCAGCTGTTCCCGGTGATGGCGATGCTGGAAGGGCGCTGCGCGCATGAGGCGGTCAAGCACATCGACGATGCCGGCGTGCAGCAGTTGGAAAACCTGCATGCGGCGATGGAAGCGGCTGCCGCCAACGGCAACATTGCCGAGTACTACCGCAACAACTACCTCATCCACGAGACCGTGCAGCACTACGCCGGCAACCCGTGGCTGATCCGTATCACCCACGACCTGCACCGCATCCTGAAGATGCATCGCGGCCGCCAGCTGCTCGCACCGGGCCGCACCGCGCAGTCGCTGGCCGAGCATCGCGAGCTGATGGACTGCTTCCGCCGCCGTGACGCGCAGGCGGCAGAGCGCACGATGGAACGGCACCTGCTGAGCCAGGGCCAGGCGCTGGCCGCGTACGTGGCCGATGGTGGGTTGTTGAACGTGCCCGCACCGCTGCCGACCGAAGGCGGCGGCTGAGCTGGCTGTTGCCTCGCCGGGCATGGCCCGGCGCTGCCGATGGCTGCGGATCGCTATCTGCGCCTCAATCGCCGCAGCTGCCACCATCGCCGCCGCCGCTGTCGCTGCTGCAGTCCGATCCGCCATGGCTGTGGCTGCCGTGGCTGTCACTGGCATACCCGCCCGAGAAATCGTGGCTGCCCGCGAAGCTGCCATCACCGCGGCTGACCGGGCCATCGGCGGTGGCGATCGCCATGCACAGGATCGCCCCAACCAGCGGCAGCAGCCAGACAAGCAGCAGCTGCACCATCCGCCCTCCCACCGACACGTGGTCGCGCTGCAACACCACATACGTGGCAACCAGGTTCAGGCCCAGCACCAGGGCGATGAGGGCCAGAGTCACCACCAGCATGGCATGCCTCCGCAGCAGCGAACCGGCGCGGTCATGGCGCCACCATCAATGACTGGATCTGCGCGCGCTCATTCAGTGGCCGCTGGAAACCCGTCGGATAGACCGGTGCATGGCGCTCGCCCTTGAGCAGGAACAGGCTTTCGCTGCCCAGCGTGGCCTCGCGGATATGGCCCAAGGTGTAATGCCACATCGTCCACAGCGGCACCCGGATCGTCGCCGGCACCTTGCCCTCACGCGGCCGCAGCACTTCCTGCACCTGCAGCACCAGGCGGATTTCGTTGTCCAGGCCTGGCCCGGTGCGCGATCCAGGATCGGTCAGCCGCCGTCCCTTGCCATCGACCATCTCCACGTCGACCACCTTGGCGCGGACGATCTGGCCGGCTTCCGCCACCATTTCCTCCAGCGGCTTCGGCACCACCGAGGTGCCCAATGCCGGCGCGACGGCGCCCAGGCACAACAGGCCGGCCAGCAGGATCGCGGGGGTCTTCATGGCGGTTCTCCTTCCGTGGATACCCCCTGACGATAGCACCGCCGCCCCGGTTCGCCCTGCCTGTCATGAAGATGGGACAATGTAGGGCGCGCCGGCCTGTCTCCGGGCCGCCGGCGCCCCCCGCACCACACGGAAGAAGAAGAACAACAACATGCTGAAAGTCATTTTCGATACCGACCCGGGCGTCGACGACGCCCTGGCCCTGCTGTACCTGCACAAGCACCCGCAGATCGACCTGATCGGCGTCACCACCACCTTCGGCAATGCCTCGGTGGAGTCCACCACGCACAATGCGCTGTACCTGAAGCAGGCCTGGGGCTTTGCCGCCCCGGTCGCGCGCGGCGCCGCTGGCCCGCTGCAGCCGGAAGCCACCCCGGAAGCCTGGCCGGTGCACATCCATGGCCACAACGGCCTGGGCAACCACCCGGTGCCGGCTGCGCTGGACGTGGCTGCCGATGCGCGCCCGGCCCACCAGCTGATCATCGACCTGGTCCGCGCCCACCCGGGTGAAGTGACCCTGGTCGCGGTCGGCCGCATGACCAACCTGGCCCTGGCCCTGCAGCAGGCGCCGGACATCGCCGGCCTTGTGCGCGGCGTGGTGCTCATGGGCGGCGCCTTCCACGTCAACGGCAACATCACCCCGGCCGCAGAGGCCAACATCTGGGGCGATGCCGAAGCAGCCGATGTGGTGTTCACCACCGATTGGCCGGTCACCGCGATCGGCCTGGACGTGACCACCCGCGTGGAAATGGACCGCGACGGCCTGGACAAGCTGGCCGCCCTCGGCGGCGCCGACGCCGAGCTGGTCCGTGCGCTGTCGCAGGACTACGTGGACTTCTACCTGCAGGCCGGCCACAAGGGCATGGTCGTGCACGACTGCTGCGCCTGCATCGCGCTGACCCGTCCGGAGCTGTTCCAGTTCGAACGTGCCAGCGTGCGCGTGGCCACCGACGGCGTTGCCCGTGGCATGACCATTCCGAAGCCGGAAGGCATGGGCTTCGGCCCCAGCGTGTGGGATGGCCACGTGCTGCAGTCCGTCGCCATCGGCGTGGATGCGGCCGCGGTACTGGCCGACATCGAGCAGACCCTGAAGGTCTGATCGCCTAGCGCTTGCCCCTGCCCGGGGTCGTCTCGGGCAGGGTCCACAGCACCGGCAGCACCAGCACCGCCACCAGCGCGATCATCGCGCCCGGCGCCGCTGCCCAGCCGCTGCGCTCCACCCACCACTGCGCCAGCCACGGTGTCGCGCCGCCGAACACCGCCGTGGCCATGGTCACCCCCAATGCCAGCCCGCTTACCCGGCCCTCGCCCGGGAACTGCTCGGCCGTGGCCGGGGCCGCGACCGCGCTCACGCCACCGGCCACGCAGGCCAGCAGCACCGCGGCCAGCGCGATGCCCCACACCGAAGCCTGCGCCATCCACGCGAACAGCGACAGCGGCAGCAGCGCCGCCAGCACGGTCAATCCCAGCAGCATCGGCCGGCGCCCCACGCGGTCGGACAACGCACCGCACAGCGGGGTGATCGCAATCACCGCCACTGCCGCAATCGTCGACAGCCACAACGCGTCGCCTTCGTCGTGGCCCTGCGCATGCAGGAATGCCGGCACGTAAGTGATGCCCACGTAGTAGGTGATCGAACCCAGCGCCGAGATCGCGAAGGTGCGCACCACTGCTGCCGGATGATTGCGCAGCACATGCCGAAGCGGCGTGGCGGGAATGCTGCCCTCGCGCCGCTGGCGCTCGAACTCGGGCGATTCGTGCATGCCCGAGCGCGCGACCAGGATCACCAGCGCCAGCGCGGCACCGACGAAGAACGGAATGCGCCAGCCCCAGCTGTCCAGCTGCGCGGTGGGCAGCAGCGCGACCGTAAGCGCGGAAATCGCCACCGCCAGCAGCGCGCCCACTTCACTGGCGGCCGACGCCAGCGAGGTCACCAGGCCTCGTCGCCGCACGGGTGCGCTTTCCAGCAGGTAGGCCACCACGCCGGTGTATTCGCCGCCCACCGAAAACGCCATCACGCAGCGCAATACCAGCAGCAGCACGCCAGCGGTGGTGCCTGCGGTGGCGGCGGTCGGCAGCAGCGCGGTGGCCAGCATCGCCGCGGCCATCAACGCCATCGACGCCAGCAGCATCCAGCGCCGGCCGAGCCGATCGCCGAGATGGCCGAAGCACAGCGCGCCCAGCGGGCGCATCAGGTAGGACACCGCAAAGCCGGCCAGTGTCGCCAGCAGCGCCTGCTCGCCACCGCCGAAGAACACCCGCGACAGCACCGTGGCGAAGTACAGGTACAGGGTGAAGTCGTACCACTCCACTACCGTGGACAGGCCGGCCACCCACATCGAGCGCTGCCGCGCCACCGTCATTGCGTATTCGCCTTCAACAGCCTCGTTCCCGTGGGTGCAGGTTCCGGGCAGGGTGTCACGGTCGGGGTGAAGTACTGGTCATCGGCCATCCATCTGCTGCATGTACTGCGTCCCGTGCCCGGTGAAGCGCTCACCGTCAAAGCCAAAGCAGAACCGTCCTTCCTCGAACACACGGTAGACCAGCAGCGCGCCATCCAGGCAGAACTGCTGCTGGTCAACGCCCGTTTCCAGGGTTCCGTAGCGGCTGGTGTCTCCGCCCTTCTCCGCTGGCCCGGTGAACGCATCCACCGGCAATGGCGTGGCTCGACCCGTGCGGGTGTCGACCAGCACCACCGAGCGCTGGAAGAACTCGGGGCGATCATCGACCTGCACCAGCAGGTAGTGCTGGTTGAAGTTGGGCTTCTCGTTGCTGAGGGCTTCCTCGACGCGCGCCACGTGCTGCGCATCGCAGAAATCGACCGGGCTGTAGCGATAGCTGCATCCGTCGTGGTCGTAGGGCAGGTTCATCCCTGAATAGCTCACGCCTGCCTGGTTGCCCAGGTCGTCTCCCGGCTCCGGTGTGCTGCACAGCAGCCACGAGCGCTGCGCATCCTCGGGATCGGCCATCAGCTTCGGCTCGCGGCCCGCTTCGTAAGCCGCACCACCCGGGAACTCCTCCCCGAAGCGCTGGCGGACGATGGGACGTGCCTTCTCCAGCGGCAGGCCGATCTTCGCCCCACGGAACGAAACGAACGTCATCGTCGGAAGGATCACCTCCTCCACCGGCAATCCTTTCCATTGCCCCCGCACGCAGAACGTGGCGATCTCGTTTTCCTCATCCACCCTGCAGGGTTTCGGCGCGTTCACGGCCAGCCAGGGATGGGCCGGGCGATCGGTCTGAAGGTCGATGTACCAGCCGTCCAGCGCACAGGTCGGCAGCGCATCCAACAGCGGAGAGAGGTCGGCGCTGGCGGTCGGCATCAGCGCCGGTGGGACCGCAGGCGTGTGCTCGGCCGGTATATCCGGCGAGCGCTGGCAGGCCAGCAGCAACCCTGCACTGATCAGCAGCGCGATACGGCGTGCGTGCCCGATTGAAGGCTGGCGTCCCTGCATTGCGTAGTGCTCCCTGGTTTCAACACTCGCTGCAGATGATCGCTGATCCTGGTGCCATGCAGGAACGTCGCAGATCCCACATCCGGGTCAGAGCCCTTTGCTCCCGCAAAGGGATCCGACCCCGCCAGTTACCCCGGCAGCTGCAATTCGGCCCGCAGGCCACCGCCCTCCCGGTTGTGCAGCCGCAGCGAGCCGCCCAGCGACTGCGCCAGCTGCACGGCGATGGCCAGGCCCAGCCCGGTGCCGCCGGTATCGCGGTTGCGTGAGCTTTCCAGCCGATGGAACGGTGCCAGCACGGCCTGCAGCTGGTCCTCCGGAATGCCGGGGCCGCGGTCGGACACGCTGATCCACGGCCGGCCTGCTGCATCGCGCCCCGCCTCGATCTCGGCACTACCGGCGTAGCGCAACGCGTTGTCGACCAGGTTGCCGACCACCCGCCGCAGCGGCTGCGGCCAGGTCTGCACGGTCAGGCCTGTGGGCGCGCCACCACTGACCGCCTTGCCCATGTCTTCATAGTCGCCCACCACGCTGGCGAGGAACGCGCCAAGATCCATCGCCACCGGCGCGCCACTGGCCACGTGGCTGCTGCGCGCATAGGCCACGCCTTCGCGCACCAGTTGCCCCAGGTGGTCCAGGTCATCCAGCAGGCGCTGCTGGGTGGCATCTTCGGGCAGGGTTTCCACGCGCAGCTTCATGCGCGTGATCGGCGTCTGCAGATCGTGCGAGATGGCCGCCAGAATCTGCAGCCGCTCGCTGACATGGCCACGGATGCGCGCCTGCAGTGCATTGAGCGCGGCTGCGGCCGTGCCCACTTCGGCGGGGCCGTCTTCGGGCAGCATCGGTGCGTCCTTGCCGGGCTGCAGTTGCTCGACGGCGTGCGAGAGCTGCCGCAGCGGGCGCAATGCCAGCCGCACCGCCAGCCACGCGCATACCAGCAGCAGGGCCAGCTGCGCCAGCAGCACGGCCGGCAGCCAGCGCGCCAGCGGCAGGCCCGACGGTGTTACTTCGATGGTCAACGGTGAACCGTCGTGCAGGCGCAGCTCCACTTCGAAACGTTCCGGCAGGCGTGCCACCTGCCGCGCCTGCAGCGGATAGCGGCGTTCCAGGCTGTCATCGATGATGGCGGTGACCTGGCGCGCACGATCGGTTTCCAATGCCGGGCCGGCCTCTGCCGGGCGCAACAGGTAGCGGTACGTACGCCGCTCCAACCGCGGCACCCAGGCCTGGCGCTGGTCGGCCGACAGGTGTTCCAGCAGGGCCACGCTCACTGCAACATCCTCGTCCAGGTTGCGCAGCATCATGCTGCGGGTGGACTGGTAGCGTTCGTAGAACAACAGACCGAAGGACAGTGCATGGGCCAGGATCAACCCGCCCAGCAGCACCAGCAGCAGGCGCGCCGACAGCGTGCGCGGCCACGGCAGGCGGCGCGCGCGGGCGTTCATTCCTCCGGCCCCAGCAGCTGCACCGGCACGCTGAACACGTAGCCTTCGTTGCGCACGGTCTTGATGTAGGTGGGCTCACGCGCGTCATCGCCCAGGCGCTGGCGCACGCGGCTGACCAGCAGATCGATGGAACGATCGAACAGTTCTGCATCACGGCCCTGGGTAAGGCTGAGCAGCTGGTCGCGGCTGAGCACGCGGTTGGCGTGGTCGAGAAACACGCGCAGCAGGCGGAATTCCGCACCGCTGAGCGGATAGGCGGTGTCCTGCGCATCCAGCAGATGGCGGGCAGTGGTATCCAGGCGCCAGTCGCCGAAGCCCAACTGGCGGCCGGCTTCGCTCACCTGCAGGTTCGGCGGCAGCATCTGCGTGCGTCGGATCACCGCATTGATGCGCGCCAGCAGTTCGCGTGAGGAGAACGGCTTGGTCACGTAGTCATCGGCGCCCATTTCAAGGCCGATGATGCGGTCGGTTTCATCGTCGCGGGCGGTCAGCAGCACCACCGGCACCGCGCGACGCTTGCCGGCACGCAGGTTGCGGCACAGGCTCAGCCCGTCCTCGCCGGGCATCATCACGTCCAGCACCACCAGGTCCACCGCGTGGGTATCCATCAGCGCGCGCATCGCACGGCCGCCATCGGCCTGGCTGACACGCAGGCCGTTGCGCTGCAGGTAGTCGGCCAGCATCTGGCGGATCTCGCTGTCATCGTCGACGACAAGGATGTGCGGTACGTGGTTCATTGCGTTCTCGATGAAGACGGAGGTCAAGGCCGCGCGGCGCGGCCATGGTAGCGCGGCTCAGGGGCTGGCCAGCAGGCGCTGGATCTCGCTTTCGGTACGTGCGTAGTCGCCTTCGCCGTAGTGGCGGTAGACCACCCTGCCCTGCCGGTCGACCAGGTAAAGCGCCGGCCAGAAGCGGTTGCCCCAGGCGTTCCAGATCCGGTACTGGTTGTCCTGCACCACCGGCCAGGTGATATCCAGCCGCGCGATGGCCTTGCGCACATTGCCAGGCAGGCCTTCGTAGGCGAACTCCGGTGTATGCACGCCGATCACCTGCAGGCCCTGCCGCGCGTAACGTGCATGCCACTGGTGCACATGCGGTGCCACGTTGAGGCAGTTGCTGCAGGCATAGGTCCAGAACTCGACCAGCACCACCTGCCCTCGCAGCTGGTTCAACGCGAGCGGTGGGCTGTTGTGCCAGGGCCCGCCGCCATCGAACCCGGCAGCAGGAGCGGCCTGCGCCGGATGCGCATCGGCCGCCGGGCTGGGCCAGGCCATCAGCAGCGCCGCCCCACCCAGCAGGCCCAGCAACAACGGCAGTGCATACACACGCAGCCCGGCCATCGTTCAGCCCCCCTGCTCGGCCAGCGGCAGTTCGGCCGGCTTCACGCCTGCGGCTTCCAGGATGCTGTCAGCCACCTGGGCCGGGTGCGAGAGCAGCGACACATGGCTGCTGCCGATCGATTGCAGCTGCGCGCCAATGCGCTTTGCGGTGGCCGCCTGCAGCTGCGGCGACAACATGCGGTCGTCACGGCTGAGCACGTACCAGCTCGGCTTGCTGCGCCATGCGGCCACGCGGACCGGCTCACCAAGAGCGCTGGCCTTCAATGGCACCTGCGTGCTGTACAACAGTGCGGCGGTCTTCTTCATCACATCCGGTGCGAAGTCCTGGGCGATGGCGTCGGCTGGCAGGGTCAGGTAGCCGTCCTTCTCCTCCAGGCGCGTCAGGCCCGGGCCGACCGGATAACCCTCGCCCTGCTGTGCCGATGACTGCCCGGCATCCGGTGCGAATGCGGCCACGTACACCAGCGCCTGCACCTTGGGATCGTTGCCCGCTTCGGTGATGACCGTGCCGCCCCAGCTGTGGCCGACCAGCACGACCTTGCCCGGTGCAGCGGCAATCGCGCGACGGGTGGCGGCCACATCGTCGGCCAGCGAGGTGAGCGGGTTCTGCACCGCCACCGCCGGCAGCTTCCAATCGTGCAACGTGGTGATGACCTTGTTCCAGCTGGAGCCATCGGCGAAGGCGCCGTGTACCAGGATGACGGTGGGCGGGGCGCCGGCATCGGCCTCGTCGGCGAACGCCGGCGTCGCGACGCCAGCAAGGGCGAGGGCAGCGGCGAGCAGGGTGATGCGGATCATGGGGGGTACTCCGGTGTTGGGAGTGGCCATTTCCGCCTGGGGATGTATCGGCGCTGTTTCGCTGCGAGGCAGAGTTGTACCGGACTGTAGGGCGGCGGCGGGTTCCTACAGTTGGATACATTCGGCCGCCGGGCATGGCCCGGTGCAACCGCAGCCGGGTGTCCTCGCGCGTACATGCGGGGAACCTTCTCCACCCGATAGCGCCAGGCCATGCCCGGTGAACGCCCGACCCGGCGCCTTTGTATCTGACTGTACGAAACCCCTAACACAGCCACAGTCGCTGACAAAACCCCGGGCAACAGCACACGTTGCCGATACCTGCGCCGCCTGAAATGGCCTCCATCGACCACTGGCCCGCAGGACACCCCCATGATCAGCACCGCCTCTTCCGTGTACACGCCGCGCCTGGACGCCGTCGGCCGCTGGCTCTCGCCATTGGCGCTGCGCACCCTGCTGGCCTGGGAGTTCTTTGAATCCGGCCGCGAGAAGCTGGCCGGCCAGAACTGGTTCGCCGACCTGGAAGGGCGTTTCCCGTTCCCGTTCTCCACCCTGCCTGCGTCACTCAACTGGCAGCTGGCCACCTGGCTGGAACTGGTGGGCGCTGTGATGCTGCTGCTGGGCCTGGCCACGCGCTCGGTGGCCTACATCTTCTGGGTGCTGACCCTTGTTGCCATCGCCGCTGTGCACTGGCCCGGCCAGTGGAACGGCCTGGGCGAACTCTGGCAGGGCTATGCGATCACCGACCAGGGCTACGGCAACTTCAAGCTGCCGCTGCTCTTCCTGGCCATGCTGCTCCCACTGATCCTCAACGGCGGCGGTGCGCTCAGCCTGGACCGCCTGTTGGCCGGCCCGCAGCGCCCCACGGCGGGCAACGACGGCCTCGGCTGGGGCGTTAGCCTGATCGCCCTGCTGCTGCCGGTCGCCGTGCTGCTGCCCGGCGTCGGCTTCGGTGGCGCGCTGCTCGGCGGCGCCCTGCTGTTGGGCTACGTACTGCGCCGTCGCCGCAACGCCTGATCCGCATCGCCCCTCCCCACGCTTCTTGCCTTCGTTTCCGTCGCCTTCAAGCGGCGTCCATCCCGCACGCCCTGCGTGCCAATCCCAAGGAGTCATCATCATGTCCGTCTCGACCAAGAACACCGCTGTTTCCCGTCTGCCGCGCATCGGCGCCATCGGCATCGCTCTGGCCGGTGGCCTGCTGCTGGCTGGCCAGGCCGCCGCGATCCAGCCAATGGCCATCGGTGCCGTGGCGATGAGCGCCGCCGCCGAAGGCAAGTGCGGTGAAGGCAAGTGCGGCGCCAACAAGGCTGCCACCGGCAAGCCTGCCGGCAACGCCAGGGTGGCCGAAGGCCAGTGTGGCGAAGGCAAGTGCGGCGACGCCTCGTTTGCCCGCACCGACCGAGACCACGACGGCCGGGTCTCGCGTGCCGAGTTCAACGCCGTGGCGGCCACGCGCGCCGCCGAATTCGACCGCATCGACACCGACCACGACGGCTACATCAGCGAACAGGAAGCGCACGACTACCTGCGCAGTGTCTACACGGCCAACGGCAAGCCGATGCCGAAGGGCCTGTTCTCCCGCGTCAACGACTGATCGTTTCCCCACCCGGCGCCGCCCTTGCGGCGGCGCCACCGCCCTGGAGTACCGTCGCATGTCCCTGCCCCTGTCTTCCGCCAGCGCTGGTCTCGGCCTGCGCCGTGGCCTGATCGATGAACTGCTGGCGATGCCGGCCAATGCCATCGACTTCCTCGAAGTGTCGCCGGACAACTGGATCGGGGTTGGCGGTGCCCACGGCGCGGCGCTGCGCCAGTTGAGTGAGCGCCATCGCCTGACCTGCCACGGCCTATCGCTGTCGCTGGGTGGTCCGGACCCGCTGGATCGCACGCTGCTGGGACAGACGCGCGCCTTCCTCGATCTGCACCAGGTGCAGCTGTACAGCGAACACCTGAGCTACTGCGCCGCCGGTGGCCATGTCTACGATCTGCTGCCATTACCGTTCACCGCCGAGGCCGTGCGTCACGTTGCCGGTCGCATCCGCCAGGTGCAGGACACACTGGGCCGGCGCATCGCCGTGGAGAACATCTCCTACTACGCCGTGCCGGGTGCGGACATGAGCGAGATCGACTTCATCACTGCAGTGCTGGCCGAGGCCGACTGCGACCTGCTGCTGGACGTCAACAATGTCTTCGTCAACGCCTGCAACAACGGCTACGACGCCTTCGATTTCCTGGCACGCGTGCCGGCGCATCGCGTCGCCTCGCTGCACGTGGCCGGCCACTTCGACGAGGACGATGGCTTCAAGATCGACACCCACGGCGCGCCGGTGAAGGGCGTGGTCTGGGCGCTGCTGCGTGAGGCATATGCACGTGTCGGCGTACGCCCCACCCTGCTGGAGCGCGATTTCAACTTCCCGCCTTTGGCCGAGCTGCTGGCCGAGGTCGAGCAGATCCGCCACGCGCAGGCCGATGTGCTGCTGCCCGAGGTGGCCCATGGCTGAGCCGCTGGGCACCCTGCAGCAGCGCTGGGCCGACCATGTACGCGACCCATCGATGCCCGCGCCTGAGGGCGTCGATGCACGGCTGATGGCAGTCTACCGCCGCCTCTGCATCGACAACCTGGGCAGCCTGCTGGCAGGCAGCCTGCCGCGCCTGCAGGCGCAGCTGGGTGATGCCTGCTGGCGCGACACCGTGGACCACTACTACACGGGGCATGCCTGCCACACCCCGCTGTTCCCGCAGATCGCCGGCGAATTCGCCGCGTGGCTGGGCGTGCAGGCAGACCTCGCGCTGCCAGGCTGGGTGGCGGAACTGGCGCATTACGAAAGCACGCAGCAGGCACTGCACATTGAAGCGCGTGACGCCGGCCAGCAGCCATTGCATGCGCCACAGGCAGGCAGCGTGCTTGCACTGTCTCCGCTGGTGCGGGTGGTGGGCTACCAGTGGCCTGTGAATGAGGATGCCGGGCTGAGCGGTGCGCCGACCACGGTGCCGACGTTGCTGCTGCTGCGACGCCTGGATGACTTCAGCCTGCAGGTGCAGGAACTTGCACCGCTGGCATATGCGCTGCTGTCGGCGTTCGGCGATGACGGCGCCCGTGCGGAAGACGCGCTGCAGGGACTGGCCGACCTGCAGGGCGTGGCCGCCGACGAACTGCGCACAGCCTGCACTCCGCTGCTGGGCGAGCTGTGCGGGGCCGGCGTGCTGGTTGTGCCTAGCGACTGTTGAAGGTGCCGGCCAGAGGCCAGTGCCACCCATCTCCATTCTTCGAGGTCTGATCATGGCTGTTTCGAATACCTCCTCCCTGCACGGCTGGCGCCTGTTCGTGGCCATCGCCGTGGTCCTGATCGCCTTCGCACTGGCGGCGTTCGCCCTGCAGCCCGACGTGGTCGAGGGCAGCCGCGCGGCGATCCGGGTGACGGCACGCACATCGTTCCTGCTGTTCCTGGCCGCCTTCACCGCCTCCTCGTTCGCCAGCCTGCTGCCCGGTCCGTTCACCCGCTTCCTGTTGCGCGAGCGTCGCATCGTCGGCCTGTCGTTCGCGTTCTCGCACCTGCTGCATGCAGTAGCGATCACCGCCTTCGGCATCCTCAACCCCGCGTTCTGGCCGGCGCGCTCGGCCCTGGCCAACCTGCCGGGCACGATCGGCTATGTAGCCATCCTCGCCCTGGCCATCACCTCGCATCGTGGCATCGCCCGCCGCATGGGCCCCACCGCGTGGCGTCGCCTGCACGTGACCGGCATGTGGATCATCGCCGCAGTGTTCACCTATTCGTACTTCAAGCGCGTGCCCGGCAACTTCTGGTACGCGGTGCCCTCCGCGTTGCTCTTCACCGCTGTCGTGGTGCGTGCGATCGCCAAGCGGGCGCAGTCGCTGCGGCGCAATGCGCATGCGCGGCCGCCGCTGTGGAGTTCCTGAGGAGGCCGTTACCTGTAGAGCCGAGCCCATGCTCGGCTGCCCCTGGTTCAGCCGAGCATGGGCTCGGCTCTACAGAGGGATCCCAGCACGATAGACAGCGAATTCCCCGCGGAAAGGGATCTGACCCCACTTCAGGTCACGCGGCACGGCGCAGCGTGATCAGGGTGATTTCCGAGGGCACCCCGATGCGCGCGGGGAATCCGGCCCACAGGCCAGCGCCATTGCTCACGTACAGGGTCATCCCGTCCACCTCGTAGCGGCCGGACACGAAACCACCATTGGCCCGCCTCACCAGCTGGTCCATGCCGATGATCTGCCCGCCGTGGGTATGCCCGGACAACTGCAGCTTCACACCGCGCGCAGCGGCCTCACGCGCATTGCGTGGGCGGTGATCGAGCAGGATCACCGGTGCGGACGGATCGGCACCCTCCAGTGCAGCCTGGAGATCCGGCAGCGGCAGGCCGTAGCGTGCCGCCACCGGGTCGGTGACACCGGCGATGGTGAGCGCCGCATCGCCGCGTCGTACCTGCAGATGACTGTTCTCCAGCACCTGCATGTGCAGCGCGCGGAACGCCTGCATCCAGTCCTGGTACTGCGCGTAGTACTCGTGGTTGCCGGTGATGGCAATGACGCCGTCCGGCGCCTGCAGATCGGCCAACGGACGCGCGTCGTCGCGACGGGCCTCGACGCTGCCATCGATCAGATCGCCAGTGATCACGATCAGGTCCGGCTTCAACGCGTTGCTCTCGGCCACCACCCTGCGCACCCACTCGCCGGTCAGCAGGCGGCTGGCGTGGATGTCGGTCAGCTGCAGCACGCGATAGCCGTCGAATGCGGCCGGCAGATCCTTGATCGCCACGTCGATCTGCCGGGGCTTGGGTACGGCCATGCCCTGGCTGATCCCATAGCCACTCACCAGCAGGGCCAGCAGGCCGACCAGCGGCCGCAGCTTCGGTGCACGCAGGGCCGATACCATGCACGGCCAACGCAGCAGGCGCGAAACCAGCAGGCCGGCGTCCAGTACCAGCATCACCAACGCCAGCAGCAGCACCGCAGTGGAGCCGGTCGCCAGCGCGGCGATCGCCATTTTCGGAATTTCCGGCGACGCCATCGTGCCCCAGAAGGTCGCCACGATGCGCAGCTGCACGGCCACAGCCACCATCAGCAGCGACAGCACGACCTTCAACCCGATGGGCATGCGCAGCGGCCAGAACAGGCGCCAGGCCACATACAGGCCCATCAACAAACCGATCGTACTCAGCACTGCAACCATCCATGACAAAAAACGGGCCCGCCATGGTGACGGCTGCGGGCCATGTTGTGTAGAGCCGAGCCATGCTCGGCTGCATCCCCGAAGCCGAACATGGGCTCGGCCCTACAACGGCTGGTCGAGGTGTTCCACCCGCAGGCGGGCAATGCGGCGCTTCTCCATCGCGAGCACAGTGATGCGCACGCCGGCCACGTCCACCGCATCACCGATGTCCGGCAGGCGTCCCAACTGCTCCAGCACCAGTCCGGAGATGGTCATGTAGTCGGCACTGCGCGGCAGCGACACGCCAGCCAGGCGCTGCAGGTCATCCAGGGTCAACGCGCCATCGGCCTCCCACTGGCCTTCCCCCTGCGCGATCACGCCATAGCGTTCGTCCTGGGTATCGACCAGATCACCGGCAATCGCCGCCAGCAGGTCGTTGGCCGTCACCAGGCCTTCCACGCTGCCGTACTCGTCCACTGCCACCGCCAACGGCACCGGATGCTGGCGGATCAGCTCCAGCGCCTGCAGCGCACTGGCGCTGGACAGCACGTACTGCGGCTCGCGCAGGTTGCCTTCCAGCTGCAGCGGCCTGCCCTGCAGCAGGTCGGCCAGCAGATCGCGGCTCTGCACCACGCCGCGCAGGCTGTCCAGATCACCGTCGCCGACCAGCAGGCGGGTGTGCGGCGACGCCACCAGGCGTGCCACCACGTCTTCCTGGCCACGGGCCAGGTCGATCCACTGCACGTCGGCGCGCACGGTCATCACGCTCGACACCGGACGGTCGGCCAGGCCCAGCACGCTGCGGATCATCTCGTGCTCGGCCGGCTGCAGGCGCTCTTCGGCATCGACGTTTTCGTCAGCGCTTTCGTCGTCGTGGCCATTGGCCGGGCGCGCGCCCAGCATGCGCAGCACCGCATCGGCAGTGCGCTGGCGGAACGGCTGGCGACGCTCGTTGCGCTCGCGGTTGAAGCGCACCCACTGGTTGAATCCCTCAACGAGGATCGAGAAGGCAATGGCCGCGTACAGGTAGCCCTTGGGGATCTTGTAGCCCAGGCCCTCGGCCACCAGGCTGAAACCGATCATCAGCAGGAAGCCCAGGCACAGCACCACCACCGTGGGATGCTTGTTGACGAAGCGGGTCAGCGGCTTGCTGGCCAACAGCATCAATGCCATCGCGATGGTCACTGCGGCGTACATCACGCCCAGGTTGTCGACCATGCCGACCGCAGTGATCACCGAGTCCAGCGAGAACACCGCGTCGAGTACCACGATCTGTGCCACGACCATCGCGAAGCTGGCGTAGACCTTCCTGCCGTTGTCCTCGTGCTGGCGGCCTTCCAGCCGCTCGTGCAGCTCCATGGTGCCCTTGAACAGCAGGAACAGGCCACCGCCCAGCAGGATCAGGTCGCGTCCGGAGAAGCTGTGGTCAAACAGCGTCAGCAGCGGTTCGGTCAATTTCATGATCCACGCCAACGCCGCCAGCAGCACCAGCCGCATCAGCAGGGCCAGCGCCAGGCCGATCACGCGCGCGCGGTCGCGCTGGTGCGGCGGAAGCTTGTCGGCAAGGATCGCGATGAACACCAGGTTGTCGATGCCGAGAACGATCTCCAGCACGACCAGGGTTGCAAGGCCCATCCATATCGAGGGGTCAGCCAACCATTCCATTTCAGGTCCGTTTCGTCAGTAGGTGAGGGAAAAAAGCGATCACTCAGTCAGCGTCCTGTGCCTGCGCCGGGTCATGCCCGAGCAGGTCGCCGGGCGTGCACTGCAGCTCGCGGCAGATCGCGTCAAGGGTGGAAAAGCGGATGGCTCGCGCCTTGCCGGTCTTCAGGATCGACAGGTTGGCCAGGGTGATGTCGATGCGCCCGGCCAGCTCGGACAGGGTCATGCCCCGTTCCTGCAGCATGCGGTCCAGGGTGATGACGATCGCCATCAGATGACACCATCGAGGTCATCGCGCATGGCTGCGCCCACGGCGAAGACGCGCGCAAGCACGAACAACATCAGCACGGCCACCAGGCCAGTGATCGACATGCCACCACCGACTTCCATCCAGGTGAAATCCGGGCCCATCCAGGCCGCATAGGCACCGATCAGGATCGACAGCAGTTCCATCGACAGCATCAGCCAGGCCATGCGCTGCAGGCGCCGTGCATTGGCGTGGGTGAACGGCCGCTCGCGCGCCGCCGACTTCAGCAGCCTCAGCAGATGGCGCAGGAACAGCAGGCACAGCACCAGCAGCGTGACGATCGCGCCCAGGCCCAGGGAGAAGTGCAGGAACAGATCATTGCCATGCGCGGCGGCAGCGGCGCTGTCGTGCACGCTGTCGAGCAGCCAGCGGCGGTCGTGGGCCACCAGCAGCACCGCCAGCAGTGCGGCCAGGATGCCCAGCCAGCACATCGCCCGCACAGCCTGTACGGCGGCCTGGGCCAGGGTGAACAAGCCTCGCGCAGATCTGGCGCGGGCGGGACGAGCGGTCAAGCGGCCTCCGGCATTGGGGTGGCCTCGCCGCCCCGGAGTGGATTTATCGATAAACGATATACCACATGCCGCGTGAAAGGCTGAATCGCGAGCGTGGTCCCTGTCAGGGCCCAGGCGCGCCCTGCTCCAGCATCGCTTCGCCCGGGGCCGCCGAGGCCATCGCCTGCACGCCGGCTTCGGCCGCCTGCCGCGTGACCAGGCGGAAGCGCACCTGCAGCTTGCCCTGCCCCGGCGTGGCCCAGCCGTACTGGATGGCCATCTGATCGGCCGACAGTGGCCCACGCCCTGGCAGCGATCGCACCTGCAACGGCTTGGGTGCGGCCTGCACCAACCGGGCGAATCCCTTCTGCACGACCGCCGCATCGGCCTTCTCGGCGTAGACCGTGCAGGTGCCATCGTCGGCCCAGCTGACCGCATAGCGCCCGCTGGCCAGCGGCACCATCCAGGCCACCCCCGGCTGGCCCTGCAGCAACGTTGCAGCCTCGGCGGGCTGCAGCGGCGACAGCCCGTTGGATTCCATCAACGACTGCAACCGCGCCGGCGCACCGATGTGCTGCATGCAGGCGGTGTCGAACAGTTCGCTGAAGGGATCCTGCACCGGGGCCTTGGCCTTGGGAGTACGCGCGGGTTGCGCCACCGCCAGAGTGGGCAGCAGGGCCAAAGCCAGCCAGAACGCAGGACGCATCGGGATTCCACGCTACGGAAAACAGCAGGGAGGATGGCAAAGCCCGGGCGTGCCGCGCAATGGGTCATTGCTTGACATACGTGGATGACGCCCCCGGTGCACCGGTGATGCCGGCCAGCGGCCGGCACTACCCGGTGCTGTAGCGGTAGACCAGATCATCGGCATCACTGCGCACCGCGCGCGTGTCGAGCACACCGCCCAGGCGCCGCGCGACGGCCTGCGATGCCAGGTTGTCCGGCGCCATGTAGCTGACCAGGGTCGGCAGCTGCGGCACCACAAAGGCCCAATCCCGCAGCGCACCGGCCGCTTCGGTCGCAAAGCCCTGCCTTTCGTGGCCGTCATACAGCAGCCAGCCCAGTTCCTTTTCCGGAAACAACGGGCCGTGATTGATCCCCACCTGGCCGATGCAGGCACCGCTATCGATGCGCTCGATCATCAACGCGCCATGCCCGAACAGATGCCAGCTGGCCAGGTCGTGGCAGAACTGGCCCCACGCCGCGACTTCACCGAACGGACCGCCCATGCCCTGCGCACGCGGCGAAGCGAGGAAGGCGGCATAGACGTTGAAGTCATCCAGCCGTTGCGGCCGCAGCCGCAATCGTTCCGTGTGCAGGGTCGGGATCTCGAACATGGCGGCGCGCGGGCTCAATACACCGCCAGATGACCGCAGCCACGGCGCTGCGGCTGTCCTTCCATCGTGACCTGCACGCTGGCCTGGGTATCCCTGCCTTCTGCATCGCGGCACGACGCGCGCTTGATCTCGACGATGGCCGGTTGCCTGCCGAGTTCACCGTTGAGCACGATCAGCGAGCTGGGCACACCCGCCGGCTGGCCGCGATAGCGCAGCGCGCCCTTCCAGGTACGGCCATCGGCATTGAGGCGGGCATCGAGGTTGCCCTTGCCCGTCGAGGCGATCTCGATGCTCCAGCCCTCACCACCACCGGTGAAGGACGGCACCGGGCTCAGGTCGGCAGCGATGGAGGGATGCCGTGGCTCGTCGGCCAGGGACTGCGCGGGCGTGGTACATCCTGCAAGCAGGCCGGCCAGCACGCCGGCCGCAGCAAGGGCGATGGGACGCATGACCATGTCGGGCTCCTGCAGGCATCGGGGCCGCCAGTCTAGGCGGCGCAAGGTGCGTCGGTGATGAATGCCACCGATCAACGCGCAATGCGACCTCCGCCTGCCACCCTTACCCGGTCGCGGCCCTGTGCCTTGGCCTGGTACATGGCCGCGTCGGCGGCACGCAGCAGGCTGCGCCAGCCGAGCGCATCGGTTCCCCCTTCGGCCACCCCGAAGCTGGCGGTGACCTGCAGCACACCACCATCGGCCAGTGCGATATCCATCTGATGCAGGGCCACGCGCAGGGACTCGGCCAATTGGCGGCCACCGGCCAGATCACCGTCGGCCAGCAGCACCAGGAACTCCTCACCACCATAGCGGGCGATGCTGTCGCTGCGGCGCAGGTGCCGTTGCAGCAACTTCGCCACCTGCACCAGCACTTCGTCTCCGGCATCGTGGCCGTGGCCGTCGTTGATCGCCTTGAACCGGTCCACGTCCAGCAGGATCACCACGGCGCCGGCGCCTCCTTCGGCATGGCGCTGCTGCACCTTTTCTTCCAGCGCGCGCCGGTTCAACAGCCCGGTCAATTCATCGGTACCCGCCAGCTGGCGCAGTTCGCTGGTCAGCGCAGAGCGCTCGCGCGACTTCTCGCGCAGGACTTCGATCGCATCGAACAGGCGCTGCATTTCGGCCAGCGGGTGGGTGACATGCTGCTCCGGCCCGGGTGCCTCCGAAGCAATCTGGATGACCTGCTTCTGCGCCTGCAGCAGCGGCCGCAGGATCTGCCGGTGGGCAATGCGCAGGGCCACGCCCAGTACCAGCAACGTACCCAGCACCGTCGCCACCAGCACCACCAGGCGCGTTGCTTCACGGTTGCGGGTGCGTTCGAAGCGGGCGATGGACACGTTCAGGAAGCCGTCGCGCAATGCTTCCAGCGATTGCAGGGTCGGCACGTAACGCTGAGTGAACTCGGCCGCGGTCCACGGCGGAGGCAGGCCGCGGCGACCGTCTTCGATCAGTTGCTCGATCATCGGCAGCGATTCGCCGAAGAACTGACGGCGCGCCATGTCCCAGTGCCAGGACAGCACCGGGTCGCTTCGAAACACCGACTCATGGCTGCCCGCCAACCGCCACAGTTCCAGCAGGCGCCCCTCGGTCTGCTGGGCCGCGCGTACCTGCTCGTCGCGCCAGGCGCCGGGAACCGCCACCGGCGCCATCACGTTCGAGGCCAGGCGGCCACCATGTTCGCGCAGGTCGATCAGTACCTGGCCCTGCATCGCCGGAATCGCTGCTTCGCGATCGGCGGCGACCAGCACATTGATCTGGGCGGAGGTGAGCCGGTGCAGGCGATCGACCACGGCGAACATGCTGTTGATCGCACGCTCCACCTCTTCCACCTGGCGCGCATCGTGTGGCCGGGCTGCCACCCGGTCGACGGCGGCACGTGCAGCGTGCAGCCGGCGTCGTGCGTCGGCCAGCAGACCCTGCCCGTCGACCACGCCCGGGTCAGCCTTGAACGCCGTGTCCAGCTGCAGCATCGCGGCATCCACGCGTCTGCGCGCCGCTGCCAGCTGGGCGCCAAGCCGCGCCTGCTCGGCCGCATCATGGGGATCGGCGCCGAGCAGGCTGTTGGCCGGGCCGCGCTCGGCCGACACCAGGTTGGCCAGATCGAAGGTCTGCCGCAGCTGGCGCAGGCTGGCCAGGTTGTCTTCGGTACCGGTGTAGCGCAGCGTGCCCTGCATCAGGGCGATGGCCATCAAGGGCAAGGTGCAGACCACGAACAACCCGGTGAGGATCCAGACCCAGGTCCGCAACCCGATGGGTGATGCCTTGCCGGCCATGCAAATTTCCCCTGACGTGCCGATCACTGTAGCGGCCGGTTCCGGCAGCGCCAAGCCAGCGCCGTGCAGACCGTGGCGACGGGTATCGCACAACGACCGCGAACGCGCCGACAAGACGGCAAGGCCCGCCTCAGCGTAGTGGAAATGTCACATCAGGCCGGGTCAGATCCAGCGCTGATCGACCAGCTCACGCTTCACGTAGGCATAGAACACCGGCGCTGCCACCAGGCCGGGCAGGCCGAATGCCGCCTCCATCACCAGCATCGCCAACAGCAGCTCCCAGGCACGGGCCTGGATCTCGCCGCCGACGATGCGTGCGTTGAGGAAGTACTCCAGCTTGTGGATCACGATCAGGTACAGCAGCGCGGCCACCGCCACATAGAACGAGACCGACAGCGCGACGATGGTGATGATGGTGTTGGAGATGATGTTCCCCACCACCGGCAGCAGGCCGGCGATGAAGGTGATCAGCACCAGCGTCTTGGACAACGGCAGGTGCACGCCGAACAGCGGCAGCACGCCCAGCAGGAAGATCGCCGTGAACACGGTGTTGAGCAGCGAGATCTTCACCTGCGCGAACACCACCTGGCGGAACGCGGTGGCCAGGCGGCTGGTGCGGCCGACCAGCTCCTGCGCCAGCGGCCCGAGCTGTGGCAGCGGCAGTTCGTCATACAGCGCGATCATCGCGCCCAGCACCATGCCGATCAGCACCCGTACGCCAATCTGCACCGCCGAGGTACCGGCCACGCCCAGCTGGCGCTGGTGCTCTGCCGCCCAGTCGTTCAGTGCCGTGCGCAGCGCGGGCATGTCCTCGGGAATATACGGCTGCAGCAGCGCCGGCACCTGATGGCGCGAGCTGTTGAGGATCTCCATCAGATGCCCCAGCAGTGCATCCGGGCCACCGGTCTCGGTACGGAAGAACGAGGCGACGCCGATACCGGCCATCACCAGCGCACTGATGATCACCGCCGACAGCACGATGACCGCGATCGCGCGCGCACGTCCCGGCGGCAGCTTGCCCTCGACCGTGGACGCCAGCACGTGGGTCAGCTGGAACACCAGCAGGCCCGACAGCAGGGTCACCACCAGGCCCAGCTTCAGCGCCAGCCACATGCCCAGCAGCATCATCAACCAGGCCGCGATCCTCGGAACAGGGGGCTTGGACTGGGCTACGAGGGCGTCTTGCATGGGGGGCACGTCCGGGCGGGGTGGCCCATGGTAGAGGATTGGAGGCGACGATTCCGCGCGCAGGATGAATGGCTGTCTGGCAGCGCGTGCAGGGGCCTGCGGCCTCGACACATCATCTTCACTCGCCGTAGCTGGCGGTGTTCTTGCCCTGCCGCTTGGCGTGGTAGAGCGCACGGTCGGCCTGCGCCAGCCAGTCTTCCACGCTGCCACCGCGCGGGGTGGCGGCAATGCCGATGCTCACGCTGAACTCGATGCCCGGCGTGGCCTGACGGGCGGCCTCGAGCAGGTGCAGGCGCACCCGCTCGGCCACATGCATCGCATCCACGGGCGCGCAGTCGTGCAGCAGCACGACGAACTCGTCGCCGCCCAGTCGCGCCGGGGTGTCGCCGGGCCGGGCGAAGGCGCGCAGGGTCGAGGCGATGTGCCGCAGTACTTCATCACCGGCGCGGTGCCCGTGCGAATCATTGATGTGCTTGAAGTCATCCACATCGAGCATCAACAGGCAGGCAAAGCCGCCCTGCCCGTGTGCCTTGTCCAGCGCCTGCTGCGCACGCAGGATCAGGAAGCCGCGGTTGGCCAGCTCGACCAGCGGATCCATCCGGCTCAACCGCTGCAGCTGACGGTTCTGCGATTTCACCCGGCGCGCCAGCTGCCAGCTGAGGATGCTCAGCCCGATGCCATAGACGAACAGGAACGGCACGCTGAGTACGACCGTGCGCTGCGATGACACGGGTTGGTACGGGAAGCCGAGTGCCCACCAGGTGAGCGCGAATCCCACCACCAGCGCCAGCGTGGCCCGCATCGCCAGGCGCACGCCGTCGGCCGCGATCTTGTCGGCCACCAGCAATGCCGCGAACAGGGCGCTGGGCACTGCGCTCAGCGCCATGAACGCGATCCAGCCACCGCCGAAGAAGGAATCGACCACCATGCAGCGGAACTGGACCGCGGCCGGCTTGCGCGAGCGCTGGGTCAGCACCCGTGCCAGCGCCGGCCACGCCAGCGCATTGAGCAGCAACAGGACCCAGGGCAGCGCGCCATCCTGGCGCTCCAGCATGATCGAGGCGATGGGGATTGCCCCCAGGCCGTTGCCCACGAAGCGCATCCAGCCGATGCGTCGTGCCGCGCCGACGCCTTCGATCGCGACCTCCGTCGAGTCAGTCAAGAACGGCATTGCCGCCCCCCTTGCGCGATCGCACGATCCAGCCCGGCCCGTGCCGGGCTGCCTGTCGCGAGTCTGACAGCTTTACGTCAATTCGGGATCAAGGTTGCAGCCAGCTGCGCTGGCTGTCACGGCGCCCGAAGGCACCCCGCCCGCCCTTACCCGCGCCTGGGCGCAGCCGTTGACCCCCGCACCATCAAGCTGAAATCCAGCGTCTGCTGAAGCGGCACATCCGTCTGTTCGATGATGGCGAGCAGCAGGTTGACCGCGCGCTCGCCGATTTCCCGCATCGGCTGCCGGATGGTCGTCAACGGCGGTGTGAGGTAACGCGAAGAGGCCAGGTCGTCGAAGCCGACGATGGACAGCTCGTCCGGCACGCGGATGCCCCGGTCGCGGCAGGCCGCCAGCGCGCCCAGCGCCATCTGGTCGCTGAAGCAGAAGACTGCGGTCGGTGCGGTCGCGTCCGCCAGCAGCGCCATCGCCGCCGCATGGCCGGATTCCACGGAAAAGTCTCCCGGCACGACACTCAGCTGGCGCAGGCGGCCGCGCGCCTTGCCGGCGGCCCGCACCCCTTCCAGGCGCTGCTGGTGCAGCGGATTGTCGGGCGGCCCGCCGACCACAGCGATGCGTTCGTGGCCCAGGGCGTACAGGTGCTCCATGACCGCGCGCGCGGCGGCGGCATTGTCGATATGCACACTGGGCAAGCCCAGCGTGGGGTCGAACTCGCATCCGTTGACCACCGGCGCGGCCGCACCCCTCTGCTGGACAATCTCGCGCGCCGTCGGTGGCAGCCGGTGGCCAAGCACGATCATGCCGTCGGCCTCGTTGCGCCGGAGCATCTGCGCGTAGCGCTCCTCGCGGTCGGGTTGGTCCTGGGTATCGCCCAGCAGCACCGCGTAGCCGACCGCCTGAGCGGCGTCTTCGGCACCCTGCAGGATCTGCGCGAAGAACGGGTTGGCGATATCCGGAACGGTGACCAGGATCTTGCCGCTGCGCTGGGTCTTCAGCGTGCGGGCCACCGTGTTGGGCACGTAGCCCAGCGCGACGGCGGCCTGCTCGATGCGCGCGCGCGTGGCCGGCAGCACCTTGTCCGGCCGCGAAAGCGCGCGCGACACCGTGCCGGCGGAGACGCCGACGTGCTTTGCAATGTCGTAGATGGTGGCCATGGCGTTAGTTCTCCTTTCCGCTGTGCAGTGCACAACAGGTCCTGCGTGAGCCCCTGCTAGGATAATGCAATCGATTGCATCGAGGGCGAATCACGTTGAAGACGCTCAAGGGTCCAGCGCTGTTCCTGGCGCAGTTCATCGGCGACACAGCTCCTTTTGATCGGCTGGACACGCTGGCCGGCTGGGCCGCGGGCCTGGGCTATTCTGGCGTACAAGTGCCGACCAGCGCCCCCCACCTGTTCGACCTGGCCGAGGCGGCGCGCAGCCAGGCCTACTGCGACGATGTGGCCGGGATGCTGGCCGGGCACGGCGTGCGGATCACCGAACTGTCGACCCACCTGCAGGGGCAGCTGGTCGCCGTCCACCCCGCCTATGACAGCCTGTTTGACGGTTTCGCACCGGCGGGCACGCGCGGCGACCCCGCCGCTCGCCAGGCCTGGGCCGTGGATCAGCTGATGCTGGCCGCCAAGGCCAGCCAGCGGCTGGGACTGACCGCGCACGCCACGTTCTCCGGCGCGCTGGCCTGGCCGTATTTCTATCCCTGGCCACAGCGCCCGCCCGGCTTGGTGGAAGAGGCCTTCGCCGAACTGGGCCGTCGCTGGCGACCGATCCTCGATGCCTTCGATGCCTGCGGCGTGGACCTGTGCTTCGAGATCCATCCTGGCGAGGACCTGCACGACGGCGCGACTTTCGAACGCTTCCTCGAGGTGGTCGACCATCATCCGCGCGCGAAGATCCTGTACGACCCCAGCCACCTGCTGCTGCAGAAGATGGATTACCTCGGTTTCATCGACCGCTATCACGCGCGCATCGGCATCTTCCACGTCAAGGACGCGGAGTACCGCGCCAGCGCCAGCAGTGGCGTGTATGGCGGCTACCAGGACTGGATCGATCGCCCCGGCCGGTTCCGCTCACTGGGCGACGGCCAGATCGACTTCAAGTCGATCTTCTCGAAGTTCGCGCAGTACGACTTCCCCGGCTGGGCGGTACTGGAATGGGAGTGCTGCCTGAAGCACCCCGAGGACGGCGCACGGGAGGGGGCCGCCTTCATACGCGACCACATCATCCGCGTGACCGAACGCGCCTTCGACGACTTTGCCGACAGCGGCACCGACGCCGCATCACTGCACCGCATGCTGGGACTCTGAGCCGATACCGCCCCGGGAGGGCAAGCCATGACGCACGCCATGTCGCGCTTGGGCGCGATGATGTTTCTGCAGTTCTTCATCTGGGGGGCGTGGTTCGTGACCCTCGGCACTTATCTGGTGCAGGGCCCGCTGCAGGCCAGCGCCAGCCAGGTGGCCACGGCCTTCCTCAGCCAGTCCATCGGCGCCATCGTCGCGCCCTTTTTGGTTGGCCTGATTGCAGACCGCTACTTCGCCGCGCAGCGCATCCTTGCGGTCCTGCACCTGGCCGGCGCAGTACTGCTTTGGATGGCCTCCACGGCGGACAGCTTCAGCACGTTCTCCGCCTGCGTGATGGGCTACATGCTGCTGTTCATGCCAACGCTGGCGCTGGCCAACAGCGTGGCAATGCGGCACATGCAGTCGCCGGAGAAGCAGTTCCCGCTGGTGCGGGTGGCCGGCAGCGTCGGCTGGATCGTCGCCGGGGTGCTGATCGGCTGGCTGGGCTGGGAACAAGCACACCGGCTCGAGCTTACCTTCCAGATGGCGGCGCTGGCCTCGCTGGCGCTTGGCCTGTACGCGTTCACCCTGCCGCACACGCCGCCGCTGGCGAAGCAGCGCGATGCCGGCCTCGGGCAGATCCTTGGCCTGGATTCGCTGCGCCTGCTGAAATCGCGCGCGTATCTGGTGTTCTTCCTGGCCTCCATCGCCATCTGCATCCCGCTGTCGTTCTACTACAACTTCACCAACCCCTACCTCAACGACCTGGGCGTGCGCGGCGCTGCGGGCCTGCAGTCGCTGGGCCAGGTGTCCGAAGTGCTGCTGATGCTGGCCATGCCGTTCCTGTTCGTGCGGCTGGGGGTGAAGACGATGCTGGCGGTGGGCATGGCCGCGTGGGTGGTGCGCTACGTCATGTTTGCCTTCGGCGACATCGGCGATGCCGGCGGCGGTTTCATCCTGATCGTCCTCGGCATCGTGCTGCACGGCATCTGCTACGACTTCTTCTTCGTCACCGGACAGATCTACACCGATGCGCATGCCGGCCCCGACGCGCGCAGCAGTGCACAGGGCTTCATCACCCTGGCGACCTATGGCGTGGGCATGCTGATAGGCACCTTCCTGTCCGGCGCGGTGGTGGAGCACTACACCACCGCCGCCGGACGCGACTGGCAGCAGATCTGGCTGTTCCCGGCCGGTGTCGCACTGGTCGTGCTGATCGCCTTCCTGCTGCTGTTCCGCGATCGGCCACTGGTCGCAGCCGCACCGGCTTCGTCCCGGGGAATCCAGTAGATGGCGACGCTTGGAATCGCCATCGTCGGCACCGGCATGATTGGCGCCGTGCATCGTCGCGCGGCGCTGTTGGCCGGTGCGCAGATCCGCGGCGTGGCCGCCTCGTCCGCGCAGCGTGCACATGACGTGGCGCAGTCCTGGAATGCCCCGCGCGCCTATCGGGACATCGACGAGGTCATCGCCGATCCGCAGGTGCAGGTCGTGCACGTCTGTACGCCCAATCATCTGCACCGGCCGATGGCAGAGGCCGCACTGGAAGCCGGCAAGCACGTCATCTGCGAGAAGCCACTGGCCACCTCGCTGGAGGACGCCGAGGCGCTGGCTGCACTGGCTGCCTCGCGCGGCCTTGTGGCCACGGTACCCTTCGTCTACCGCTACCACCCGGTGGTGCGCGAAGCGTGTGCACGCATCGCACAGGGCGAGCTTGGGCCGTTGCACCTGATCCACGGCAGCTACCTGCAGGACTGGCTGCTGGACCCGGCCAGCAACAACTGGCGCGTGGACCCGGCACTGGGCGGTACGTCGCGCGTGTTCGCCGACATCGGCTCGCACTGGTGCGACCTGGTGGAATGGATCAGCGGCGAGCGTTTCGCCGAGGTCAGTGCAGCATTCGCCACCGTGATCGCCGAGCGCGGCGCGGCCAGCGGTCAGAGCTTCAGCACGCCGACGGCCAACGGCGCGATGCAGGCGGTCACCAGCGAAGACGTGGCGGCGGCGATGTTCCGCACCGGCGCCGGCACGCTGGCGTCATTGACGGTCAGCCAGGTCTCGGCCGGACGCCACAACCGCCTCTGGTTCGAGATCGATGGCGCCCGGGCCAGCGTGGCCTTCAACCAGGAGGACGCCGAGCGACTGTGGATCGGAAGACCCGACCAGCGCGAGGAGATCTTCGTGCGCGGCCCGGGTGCAGGCAGTGCCGAACAACGGCGGCTGTCGGTGCTGCCGGCCGGCCACGCGCAGGGCTACGGGCATTGCTTCGAGGCATTTGTCGCCGACAGCTATCGCGCGATCGACGGCGAACGGCCCGAGGGTCTGCCCACTTTCAACGACGGCGTGCGCTCGGCACGGATCGTCGACCGCGTCATCGCATCGGCCAGGTCCCGCGCCTGGACCACCATCGGTTGAGTTCCCGGAGGAACGCATGATGAAGACCCCAGTTCGAAGAATGACGGCCATGGCACTGTTGCTGCTCGCTGCCCTGCCCGCCTTTGCCGGCGAAGCCCCCGCGCCGCAGAAGCCGATCGCGGTGCAGATGTACTCGCTGCGCAACGCCGGCTCGCTCGACCAGCAGCTGAAGATCGTCCACGACGCAGGCGTGCACGCGGTGGAAACGGTGGGGACCCAGGGCGTCAGTGCCACCGAACTCAAGCAGTTGCTGGACAGGTATTCGATCAAGGCGATCTCCTCGCACGTGGCGCTGGCAGAGCTGCGCAAGGACCTGGACGGCGTGGTGGCCTTCAACCGCTCGATCGGCAACACCACGCTGGTCGTGCCCTACCTGGACGCGAAGGACCGGCCTACCGATGCGGCGGGCTGGACCGCACTGGGCCAGGAGCTGGGCCGGCTGTCGAAACAGGTTCGCGCCAAGGGCATGCGCCTGGCGTACCACAACCACGACTTCGAGCTGACCGACTTCAACGGAAAGACCGGCCTGGAGCTGCTGTTCGCCGCCGCCGGGCCCGACCTGCAGACCGAGCTGGACCTGGCCTGGGTTGCGCGCGCTGGCCACGACCCGGCCGAGATGCTGGGCAGGTTCCGCGGCCGCCTGTTCGCGGTACACGCCAAGGACAACGCCCCGAAGGGCCAGGCTGAAGACGAAGGCGGATTCGCAGCCGTCGGCCAGGGGGTACTGGACTGGAACGCGATCCTGCCAGCCGCGGCCGCCGCGGGCGTGCACTGGTACATCCTCGAACACGACCAACCACGTGATCCGGCCAAGGTGATCCAGGCTGGCGCGGACTACCTGCGTGAACACCTGACCGTCAGCCCGCCGGCCGGCACACAGCGCTAGCCCGCGAAGGAGACTCGCTTGAAGACGATGCTGAAACTTGCGGTAATGCTGTGCGGCGCGACGCTTGCCACCACCGCGTGGTGCAAGGACGATCCCGCCGCCGGCGCCACGCTCTACAGCGCGAACTGCGCGGCCTGCCATGGCGCCGATCGCGCCGGCATGCCAGGGGCGTTCCCGGCGCTTGCCGACGTCAGCAAACGGTTGGACGCTGCGCAGATCAAGGACAAGATCCGCAAGGGAGGCGGCCTGATGCCGCCCTTCGCCCAACTGTCGCAGCAGGAGATCGACGACATCGCCAGTTACCTGGCGAAGTAGTCGGCGGGTACTACAGCTCGCGCACCCAGATGTTGCGGTAGCTGACCCTGGAATCATGCTCCTGCAGATAGAGCGGCGCGCACGCATGGGGTGAGTACGACGGCGCGCCGATGTACTCGGTCTTCCCCGCCAGCACGGTGTCATCCTGCACCAGTACGCCGTTGTGCAGCACCGTGATGCGCGCAGGCGAGAGGAGTCCGCCGCCCGATGAGAAACGTGGCGCCTTCCAGATGATGTCGTACGCCTGCCACTGCCCCGGTGCACGCGAGGCATTCACCAGCGGCAGGGCCTGCTTGTAGATCGAACCCGCCTGTCCATTCGCATAGGTGGGGTTGTTGTAACTGTCGAGCACCTGCAGCTCGTAGAGTTCCTGCAGGAAGATGCCGCTGTTGCCACGGTTCTGGCCGTCGAAGCCCTTCGTCTCCATGGGTGTGCGCCATTCGACATGCAGCTGCACATCGCAGAAGCGTTGCCGGGTGCGGATGCCTTTGCTGCCCGGCAGCACGGTCATCGCGCCATCGGCGATCTCCCAAGGCACAGGCCCGCCCTGCTCTGCCTCCCACGCCGAGACACTCTTGCCATCGAACAGCACGATGGCGTCGGAAGGCGCCTTGCCTGCAGGTGTTGCCACGACGGCGGGCACAGGTTCCCACACCTCGGTCTTCTTCGGATCGCGTGCAGGATCGGCAGCGGCATGTGCGAGGGCAGGTGCAGCGGCCAGAACGCCAGCGGCGATCACCAGAGCCTTGATCATCACGGTCTCCATCAGCTGGTCCCCCACGCAGGTGTACCGGGGGTATAGGCCAGGTCGCCGTCGTAGCGACCCGGCACGGCGACGTACTGCAGCACCCCGGTCGCACCGACTTTGGACGTGAAGAAGCCGAAGATGGCCAACTGCTTGAGCATCGTGAAGTAATGCGGCATCGCGTCGCCCTCTTCAGGCGTACCGGTCTCGGTCACATCGGCATTGCGTGCCTTGGCTTCGGCATCCAAGGTCCGCAGCAACCCGGTGCGGGCTTCCGGTGTAAGCGATACGAACCGACCACCCGCGCGCTTGTCGATGTCGACCAGTCCGGCGCGGAACGTTGCCTGCTGCCGGGCGGTGTAGCAGTCGCTGACGAACGTTGCCATGAACGCACCGGCGCCCGCGTCCTTCGCCCCGGGTGTCCTTGTCCGCGGCAGGATGGTCTCGGCGATCTCGTCCAGCATGCCGATTTCGGCATCGGAGAACGCTGGGATCGCCCCCGCCGCGGGCGCCTTGCCCTGCACCAGTGCCGGCAGCCCGACCATCGCCGCACCGGTGGCGGCCACGATCATCTTCAGCAGTTCGCGACGATCCATCACAGGTTCCCCGCTTTCAGTTCGCGCACGGCGTGGTCGGCGGCACGTGCCGTCAGCGCCATGTAGGTCAATGAGGGATTCACGCAGGCACTGGACGTCATGCAGGCACCGTCGGTGACGTAGACGTTGGGTGCGTCCCAGACCTGGTTGTGTGCGTTCAATACGGAGCTCCTGCGATCACGCCCCATGCGCGCGGTCCCCATCTCATGGATGCCCTTGCCCGGGGCGTAGTCGTTGTCGTGCATCTTCACGTCCTTGACCCCGGCCGCCTCCAGCATCTCGGCAGCATCGGCGGCCATGTCCTTGCGCATCGCCAGTTCGTTGGCGCGCATGGACACGTCCATCGCCAGCACCGGCAACCCCCACTTGTCCTTGCGCTCGCGGTCCAGGCGGATGGTGTTGTCGTGGTGCGGCAGCATTTCGCCAAAACCGGTCATGCCGATCCGCCAGTCACCGGGTACGGTCAGCGCCTCCTTCAAGTCGGCGCCGATGTTCAGCTCGGCGATCTCGCGCGACCAACCGGTGCGGCTGGCACCGCCCTGGTAGCCGAAACCGCGCAGGTAGCCGCGCTTGTCGGCCGCGACGTTACGGAACCGCGGAATGTAGAAGCCGCAGGGACGGCGGCCGAAGTAGTACTTGTCTTCGTAGCCCTCCACCCGACCCGAGGCACCTGCGCCGAAATGATGGTCCATCACGTTGTGCCCCAATTCGCCCGACGAAGAACCCAGCCCGCCGTCCCAGACATCGGTCGCCGAGTTCATCAGCAGCCACGTCGAGTTGAACGACGACGCGTTGAGGAAGATCACTTTGGCCGTGTACTGGTAGGTCTGGCCGGTTTCGGCGTCGATGACCTCCACGCCGCGCGCACGCTTGCGATCCTTGTCGTACAGCACCTCCTTGACGATCGAGAACGGACGCAGCGTCAGGTTGCCGGTCTTCATCGCCGCTGGCAGCGTCGCCGCCTGGGTGGAGAAGTAGGCACCGAAGGGACAGCCCAGGATGCACTTGTTGCGATACTGGCAGTTGACGCGGCCCTGCTCGGGCATCGGCTTGGTGATGTTGGCCGTACGCGAATGGATCATGTGCCGCGTTCCGCCGAAGGCCTTCTTGATGCGTGCGGCCACATCCTTCTCGACGATGTTCAACGGGATCGGCGGCAGGAACTCGCCGTCCGGCAGCACGTCCAGTCCTTCGCGCGTACCGGCGATGCCGGCAAACTTCTCCACATGGTCATACCACGGCGCGACATCGGCATAGCGGATCGGCCAGTCGGTGGCGATGCCGTCCTTGAGGTTCGCCTCGAAATCCAGGTCGGAGAAGCGATAGCTCTGCCGCCCCCACATCAGCGAGCGCCCGCCGACGTGGTAGCCACGGAACCAGTCGAAGCGCTTGGTCTCGATGTAGGGCGAGTCCTGCTCGTTGGCCCACATCCCTTCCAGGTTCTCGGCCAACCCGTAGTCGCGCATCAACACCGGGAACGCGGCCTTCATCGCCTGCGTCGGCCGGTTGCGATGCGGGAAATCCCACGCTTCCTTCATCGCGTTGACGTAGTCCTTGACGTGCTCGATGTTGCGACCGCGTTCCAGCATCAGGACCTTCAGGCCCTTCCCGGTCAGCTCCTTTGCTGCCCAACCGCCACTGATTCCCGAGCCAACAACGATGGCGTCGTAGTGATTATCTGCCATGGGTCTCTCACCTGGGTGGATATCGTTTCAGACGTCGCAGAGGCGGATCGCCTCGCGCAATGAAGCAGCGGGATCGGGCGCCGCAGGCATGAATTCCTGCGCCAGATATCCCTTGAAACCGGTGTCGCGGATCGCGCGGCAGATGGCCGGATAGTTCAGCTCCTGCTGGTCTCCGATCTCGTTGCGGCCGGGCACGCCTGCGGTGTGGTAATGCTTGAAGCACGCGTGATGCCTGCCGATGGTGGCGATGATGTCGCCCTCCATGATCTGCATGTGATAGATGTCGTAAAGCAGGCCGAAGTTGTCCGAGCCGAGCCGCTGGCACAACTCCACGCCCCATGCGGAGTGGTCACACAGGTAGTCGCGATGGTCGACCCTGGAGTTCAGAAGCTCCATCACCAGCACCACGCCACGCTTCTCCGCATGCCCGAGGATGCGCTTGAGGCCGGCCTCGGCATTCGCCATGCCGTCCTGCGGATCCATACCGTTGCGGTTGCCGGAGAAGCAGATGAGGTTGCGGTAGCCGGCATCGGCGACCAGATCGATGTGCCGCGTGTAGCGTGCCACCAGCTCATCGTGGAACTCGCGACCGGCAAAGCCCTTGGTCAGGCCCAGCTCCGCGCCGTTGCACATCGAGCTGTAGACGCCGTGGGCCTTCAGCGTGGGCCAGTCTTCGGGGCTGACCAGGTCGATCGCGGCAAAGCCGATGTCCTTCACCGTCGCGCAGAGCTGGGCAACCGACAGCTGCGGGAAGGTCCAGCGGGCCACGGCCTGCTTCAGGTTGCCCTTCAACGGTGCAGTGGCGGCGAATGCAGGCAACGCTCCCGCAGTACCCAGGGCTACGCCCCCAGCAATCGCCATGCGCAGCGCATCGCGCCGCGTGAGCCCCGGGGGCGGGATCGGTCTGATCGTATGGATGGACATCCACCTTCCGGCCTCCCAACCGGCATCAAACGCAACAATTCACAGCAATGCAATCGATTGCACCATAGGGGATGAATTTGACTGTTTGCAAGTCGCGGTGCACGAAAATCGATGCTGCGAAGCACAACGCAGTCGACATCGCGCAAAAAGAAAAGCCCCGCATGAGCGGGGCTTTCTTTTCTGCTGCGAACGAGCTTTCGATCAGAACGGTTGTGCACACTTGATGACTCAGCTCCAAACCCGTCGAGCGGTAAAAGCACTGAATCATTCACTTAAAGAGCACGTCGACCGTTCCTTCTTCAACAGACCAAACGGAATCCGTAGATCCCCACTTCCTTGTCGACGCGTAGACCGTGGAAAATTTCAACTCAATCAGTCTCATTCTGGCCAGTCCCTCCACCCATTTCTGCTTCCCGATACCGTGTCAGGCAAGAGGCATCACCAACTGCATCAACATGTGCTGGTGCAGTTCCAACGTTCATGACCTCGTGATCTCGAAACCTCTGACCAAAGGGTTCTTCAGCGCAGTTCTCCACGACCAACCGCAACCGCTGAGATAACCCAGCATCATTGTCACGCGCCCGAGCCGGCGCTCTATGGATGCAATGGTGTAGCCGGGTGGCATGCCGGTCGCCGCCATCCATTCAACCAACTTGGCCAGCTTTTGATTGGGTGTAACGATCTCAACCGTGTCCCCCGACTGCAGCTCACTGATTAGGCAGGTCTTCAACGTGCTCCTCGCCATCACACCCACGTTCGAAATTGAGGGTTTGCGCCAGAACACTTGCATGCGAAAAATTCGGCAGCAGCGTTTGTGATGTCGAGGCGTGATGTGCAGGCCATATCGCGATCCGCCGATCTCTTCAAGGTTGTATCTGTACTGATCGCGAGCTTCGCCCCCCTCAGGCTCTGGTTTCGAGGCCACCATGACCCGTCCCACAATGATTACACCCACAAGCCATACGCCCAGGGGGATCAGTGGCCCGAAGTAGAACAGCAACGCGACATCAAACTGATACGAGTAGATCGCACCGTTGACGATCCGCATCGCAATCGGCGAGAACAACGAGATCAAGACGCCAGCATTTCGCAGCTGCGAGGTCGCGTACAACGTGGGATAGAACAGCGGAAGGCCCGACTCGTCGTGGAGCATCGGAACTCGCTCGCCGTATTGCATCACATGGACCGACAGCTTGGGCATCATCCCTTGCTCGCCTGATTTCACGTATGTATGACTATAGCCGTATTTCTTGCCATCCTGGGAACGTACAAAAAAAGAGGAGGAGCCCCAGTTACGGGGCTCCTCCTCTGCGTATATCTACTTTTTTTACTAAGTGTGGTCTAGAACGGAATATCGTCGTCAGCGAAGTCGTCCATCGGCGGCGCCTGCTGCGGCTGCGGGCGCTGGTTGCCACCCTGGTTGCCGTAACCGCCACCCTGGTTGCCGTAACCGCCGCCCTGGTTGCCGCCCTGGTTGCCATAGCCACCGCCCTGGCCGCCACGCTGGCCGCCGCCACCGCCGCCGTACTCCTGGCGCGGGGCCTGCTGGCGCTGCGGGCGATCGCCGCCGTAGTTGCCGCCACCGCCACCACCGCCGCCTTCACCGCGGCCGCCCAGCATCTGCATTTCGTCGGCGACGATATCGGTGGAGTACTTCTCCACGCCGTCCTGGCCGGTGTATTTGTCGTAACGCAGGCTGCCTTCAACGTAGACCGAACTGCCCTTGCGCAGGTATTCGCCGGCGATCTCGCCGAGCTTGCCGAAGAACACCACACGGTGCCATTCGGTGCGCTCCTGCTGGTTGCCATCCTTGTCCTTGCGGACGCTGGTGGTGGCCAGGCTGATGCGGGTGATCGCCATGCCGCTCTGGGTGTACTTCACGTCCGGGTCGTTGCCGAGATTGCCGACCAGGATGACTTTGTTGATGCCGCGCGCCATAGGTACCTTCGTCCGTTGTCCAAGGGCAGACCGCCAGTGATAGCACAGCCCCAGGCAGGGGTGCAGTACGCTGGGCCGCCCCTGGTGAAATTTGGGGGAATGCGAGAACGATGCATCTTAGCATTGCCGCCGCCATCCGCCGGGTCAGAAGTCCCTGACCGCAGCCAAGGCTCAGACTGATTTCTTTGTACGGCAATGACTTAGCGTCGCCCCGACGGACGCCTGCAAGGGCATTCGCGTCTGCCCATGGCATCATGCCCGGGCACCTTCCACCTGCCCCCTGCCGTTCGCCCATGACCATCAAAGGCAAAGCCACCTCCCTGGACATCGCCCACCTGGCCGGGGTCTCCCAGCCGACCGTGTCGCGGGCCCTGCGCGGCAGCCCGATGGTCAACGCCGAGACCCGCGAGCGCATCCTGCGCATCGCCCGCGAGCTGAACTACAAGGTCGACAAGAACGCCTCCAGCCTGCGCCTGCGCAATGCCGGCACGCTGGCCCTGCTGTTCTTCGAAGACCCGACCAACGACGACTCGCTGATCAACCCGTTCTTCCATTCGATGCTCGGCTCGATCACCCGTGCCTGCGCCCTGCACGGGCAGGACCTGCTGGTGTCGTTCCAGCAGCTGTCCACCGACTGGCAGGCCGATTACGAGGACAGCAACAAGGCCGACGGCATCATCCTGCTCGGCTACGGCGACTACCACGAGTCGCGCGACCGCCTGCAGCGGCTGGTCGAACAGGGCACGCACTTCGTGCGCTGGGGTGCGGCCCTGCCCGGCCAGCCCGGCGTGTCGATCGGCAGCGACAACTTCCAGGGTGGGCACGACATCACCACCCACCTGCTGCAGCAGGGCTGCCGCCGCATCGCGTTCCTTGGCCACGCTTCCAGCCACTACCCGGAATTCCAGGAGCGTTACCGCGGCCATGTGGCGGCCCTGCAGGACCACGGCCTTGTCGCCGAACCGGCGCTGCAGCACGACGCGATCACCACCGAAGCGTCCGGCCAGGACGCCTGCCAGCTGCTGCTGGCGCGTGGCGAGCCGATCGATGCGATCTGCGCGGCCAGCGACCTGATCGCCATCGGGGCGATCCGTGCCCTGCGCGAAGCCGGCCTGCGGGTGCCGCAGGACGTGGCGGTCACCGGCTTTGACGACATCCCGCTGGCGGCCTCGGTGTCCCCGGCGCTGACGACGGTCCAGCAGGACACCAAGCAGGCCGGCCAGCTGCTGGTGGAACGCCTGCTGGCGTTGATCGGCCGGCAGCCGGTGGAGAGCCAGAGCATCCCGGTGAAGCTGGTGGTGCGGGAATCGTCGCTGCGCCGGTAAGCGCCACCAGACCTCCCGCCACGCCCCAATGTGCGAGGGCGGAATTCTCCCCCCATGACCAACGGCGGATGCGCACGGAGGCCGATGCGCGGATAACGCGCAGACACGCCCATGGAAAGGTGTACGTCGCATGCTGAAGATCGATTCGCTGTCCAAGACGTACGCCAACGGCGTGCATGCTCTCAACAATGTCAGCCTGGACATCCCGCGCGGCATGTTCGGCCTGCTCGGGCCGAACGGCGCCGGCAAGTCCTCGCTGATGCGCACGCTGTCCACCCTGCAGGAGGCCGACAGCGGCTCGGCCGTGCTCACCATTCCTGGGGAGGCGCCGATCGACGTGCTGCGCGACAAGGACGCGGTGCGCCGCCGTCTGGGCTACCTGCCGCAGGATTTCGGCGTCTACCCCAAGGTCAGCGCGCTGGATCTCCTGGAGCATTTCGCGGTGCTCAAAGGCCTGACCCAACGCGCGCAGCGCCGCGAAGTGGTCGACGGCCTGCTGCAGCAGGTGAACCTGTGGGACGCGCGCAAGCGCAAGCTGGGCACCTTCTCCGGCGGCATGCGCCAGCGCTTCGGCATTGCCCAGGCGCTGCTCGGCGACCCGCGGCTGGTGATCGTCGATGAGCCCACCGCTGGCCTCGATCCTGAGGAACGCAACCGCTTCCTCAACCTGTTGGCGGCGATTGGCGAGAACGTGGCGGTGATCCTGTCCACCCACATCGTCGAGGACGTGACCGACCTCTGCCCGACGATGGCGATCATGAACAAGGGCCAGGTGCTGCTGACCGGGCGCCCGGCCGATGCCATCGACGCGCTGCAGCAGCAGGTCTGGCGCAAGCAGGTCGACCCTTCCGAGCTGGCCGACCATGAGGCGCGCTACGTGGTGCTGTCCACGCGCCTGGTCGGGGGCCGCCCGGTGATCCACGTGCACAGCGCCAACGACCCAGGTGATGGCTTCGCGGCCGTGGCTCCCGATCTCGAGGACGTGTACTTCCAGCGCCTGCGCCTGCAGGCCCGTGCCCGCGTGGCAGCCTGAGCGGAGCACACCATGATCCTCAACTTCTTCCGCTTCGAGCTGCGCGAGCAGCTGCGCTCTCCACTGCTGTGGCTGCTGGCCGGGCTGTTCGCCCTGCTCGCCTTCGCCGCGGCCTCCAGCGACGCGGTGCAGATCGGTGGCGGCACCGGCAACGTGCACAGCAATGCGCCGACGGTGATCGCGCAGATGCTGGGCATCTTCACCCTGCTCGGCATGCTGGTCACCGCGCTGTTCGTCAGCAATGCACTGCTGCGTGATTTCGAACTGGGCACCGCCGAGCTGATCTTCGCCAGCCCGGTGAAGCGTCGCGATTATCTGGCCGGTCGCATCGCCGCAGCACTGGCGGCCGGGCTGCTGGTCTACGTGGTGATCGCGTTCGGCCTGTGGCTGGCGCCGTTCATGCCCTGGGTCGATCCCGAACGCATGGGCCCGATCAGCTGGCAGGGCTATGCCTGGACCTTTGCGGTCATCGTCATCCCCAACCTGCTGTTCACCACCGCGCTGCTGTCACTGCTGGCCGCGGTGACCCGCTCGATCCTGTGGGTCTACATCGGCCTGGTGGCCTATCTGGTGCTGTTCGGTGCCAGTGCCGCCCTGCTGCGCGACATCGACAACACCTGGATCGCGGTGCTGAGCGAGCCGCTTGGCATGCGCGCACTGGGCCGCACCATCCGCTACTGGTCCACCGCCGAACGCAACAGCGGCATTCCGGCGCTGACCGGCTACCTGCTGGCCAACCGCGCCCTGTGGCTGGGCGTGGCCGCCGTGTTGTTTGCCGCCACCTTCGCGCTGTTCCGCACCGAACGCAGCGGCAGCGGCCGCCGCCGCTGGGGACGCAAGCCGACGCTGGCGGCCGCCGATGCGGTGATCGTTCGTCCTGCCCGCGCAGCCGTGCCGCGCGTGGTACCGGCGTTCACTGGCAGCACCGCATGGCACCAGTTCCTGCGCCAGGTGTGTTTCGACACCGGCGGCGTGCTGCGCAGCGTCCCGTTCATCGTGCTGCTGGTGTTGGGGCTGGCCAACTTCCTGCCCAGCGCCCTGTTCCGGCAGACGCTGTATGGCACCTCGATCTGGCCGGTCACCTCACAGATGATCATGGGCCTGCAGGGCGCCTTCAGCTGGCTGCTGATCATCATCGTGCTGTTCTTCGCCGGCGAGCTGGTCTGGAAAGAACGCGGCGCGCGCATCAACGAAGTGACCGACGCCATGCCGGTGCCGAACTGGGTACCGCTGCTGGCCAAGTTCACCGCGCTGGTGGCGGTGATCGCCTGCTTCCAGGCCGCCGGCGCCTTCGCGGCGATGGGCGTGCAGCTGGCCAAGGGCTACACCCATCTGGAGCCGCTGCTGTACCTGCGCAGCCTGGCGCTGGATTCGGTGGTGTACGTGCTGATGGGCGGCATGGCGCTGGTGCTGCAGGTGCTCACCAACAACAAGTTCGTGGGCTACGCGCTGCTGATCGTGGTGATGATCGGCCAGGGCGTGCTGGGCATGCTCGATTACACGCAGAACATATACAACTTCGGCAGCTGGCCGATCGCTCCCTATTCGGACATGAACGGCTACGGCCACTTCCTCACCGGACAGCTGGCGTTCCAGGGCTATTGGGCGTTGTTCCTGCTGGCATTGATGTGCCTGGCGTCCGCGTTCTGGGTGCGTGGTGTCAGCCAGGGCCTGCGCCAGCGCCTGGCCCTGGCCGGGCGTCGCCTGCGCGGTCCGACCGGTGCCTTCGCCGCAGTGGCCACCCTGGCCTTTGTCGGCGTCGGCGGCTGGCTGTACTGGAGCACCAACATCCGCAACGAGTTCCTTTCCCCGGATCAACAGCTGGACCTGCAGGCCCGCTACGAGCGCGAGCTGTCGAAGTACCGCAACCTGCCGCAGCCGCGCATCGTGGCGGTGGACAACGGCGTGGACCTGTTCCCCGAATCACAGTCGATGGTGATCGACGCGGACTGGACGATCCGCAACCTGCACGCGCAGCCGATCCCGGAACTGCATGTCTCGATGGGTGATGACAAGCAACTGGTGGCGGCCGATCTTGGCGGACAGACGCTGACCTTCCACGACAAGGATCTCGGCTACCGCATCTACCGGCTGGACACGCCGCTGCAACCGGGCGAAACCCGTAGCGTGCATTTCCGGGTGGTGCAGAAGCCCAATGGCATCACCGCCGGCCAGGCGCCGAGCAACCTCGTGGACAACGGCACCTTCTTCAACAGCCGCGTGCTGCCGTCGTTCGGCTACAACGAAGGCGCCGAGATCACCGACCGCAACGAGCGGCGCAAGCGTGATCTCGGCGAGCCGCGGCGCATGCCCAAGCTGGAAGACGAAGCGTCGCGCGCCAACACCTACATTTCCAATGATGCTGACTGGCTCGATTTCCGCACCACCATCTGCACCGCGCCGGACCAGGTCGCGCTGGCCCCGGGCTACCTGCAGCACGAGACCACGGTGAATGGCCGACGCTGCTTCAGCTATGCCATGGACCGGCCGATGCTGAACTTCTACGCCTACCTGTCGGCGCGTTGGGACGTGCGCAAGGCGAAGTACAAGGACATCCCGATCGAGGTCTATTTCGACCCGGCGCACGGCTACAACGTGGACCGGATGATCGAAGCGGTGCAGAAGTCACTGGCGTACTACGAAGCGAACTTCACGCCGTACCAGCACCGCCAGGTGCGCATCATCGAGTTCCCGGGCTATGCCCGCTTCGCGCAGTCGTTCGCCAACACCATCCCGTATTCAGAAGCGATCGGCTTCATCGCCGACCTGCGTGATCCGGACAAGGTGGACTACGTGTTCTACGTGACCGCGCACGAGATCGCGCACCAGTGGTGGGCGCACCAGGTGATCGGCGCCAACGTGCAGGGCGCCACGGTGCTGTCCGAGTCGCTGTCGCAGTACTCGGCGTTGATGGTGATGGAGCAGGAGTACGGCCGCCAGCACATGCGCCAGTTCCTCAAGCGCGAGCTGGACGGCTACCTGTCCGGGCGCGGTGGCGAGGCCATTGAAGAGCAGCCGCTGGAGCGCGTGGAGAACCAGCAGTACATCCACTACCAGAAGGGGTCGCTGGTGTTCTACCGGCTGCGCGAAGAGATCGGCGAGCAGGCGTTGAACCGTGCGTTGAAGCGATTCCTGCAGGACAAGGGCTACCAGCAACCACCCTACACCACTTCGCGCGAACTGCTGGCCTACATCCGCGCCGAGACCCCGGCCGACCGCCAGCAGCTGGTCACCGACCTGTTCGAGAAGATCAGCTTCTACGACAACCGGGTGATGGCCGCCAGCGCCCGCAAGCGCGATGACGGCCGCTACGACGTGACCCTGGACCTGCACGCAGCCAAGCAGTATGCCGACGGCAAGGGCCAGGAAAGCGACGGCACGATGGACGACTGGGTCGAGATCGGCGTGTTCGCCAACGGGCCTTCAGGCAAGGAACGCGACCAGAAGGTGCTGTACCTGCAGCGCCATCACATCACCAGTGCCGAGCCGAAGATCACGGTGACGGTGGACGAGAAGCCGGATGAAGCGGGCTTCGACCCCTACAACAAGCTGATCGACCGGGTAAGCGACGACAACCGGCGCAAGGTGACGATGTGAGGCAATGTGGCGCCGGCCTGTGCGCCGGCGTTCCACGCAACACGTGCGGGCTTGGCTCGGCCTTGCTGTTTGGCTTGGCCCTACTGTAGTGCCGAGCCATGCTCGGCGCATTGTCTACGGCAGCCGCGAAAATTCAGTGCACCGCGGCCTTCGGCCCCAGCAACGCCAGCAGCACATACACCACGATCGAGGCGACCGTACCCAGCGCTGCCGGTACCCCGAACGCCCAGCCCGAGCGCCCCTGCTGGCGCGCCCACTGGGCCAGATGCCAAGCCGCGCCCAGGTTGATCAGCCAGGCGATGACGAACACCGGCCACTGCACCATGCCTACCGCGCGCAGCACCGGAATGGACACCAGCGCGACGACAATGGCCGCGATCAGGAAGATCAGGGCCGAGCGGGAATGCTGCGCCGTCATGCGGTCACCTCGCGCACCATCACCAGCACGCGGTAGCCGTTGCTGTCGGCTTCGTGCACGGACTTCCAGCCGAGCCGCGCATACAGGCCGCCATCCAGGGCCTCGGTCTGCAGGTACAGGTCGGAAACGCCCATCCGCGCGGCCTGTGCCGCAGCCTGTTCGACCAGACCACTGGCCAATCCGCGGCCACGATGGCTGTCGGCCACGAATACGCTGCCCAACCAGTACCCGTACTGTGGAAAGGCCTGCATCTCGCGGCGCTTGAGCTGGACTCCACCGACCACCTGCCCATCTTCGAAAGCGGCGATCAGGTGCGGGAAACCTTCAGCATCCTGCGGCGGGTTGAGCCGTTGCAGTTCCTGTTCCAGCGTCAGGCCGGCGTCCTGGCCCCATTGCGCGTGGTACCACTGCGCCAATTGCTGTCGTTCCGCTGCGTCGGCAGGCAATACCCTGAACTCCATGGCCAGGCCTCGATCCCGATGTCGCCCAAGGGGATCACGGACGGCGTTCGAAGGGAAGCCTTCTGTAGCGTCGAGCCGTGCTCGACTGAGCTGGGATTGTGTGAAGGGCAGCCGAGCATGGGCTCGGCTCCACAGGGCAATCAGCCCTGGGCGAAGTCATTCAGGATTTCGCCGATACCGCTGGGCGAGATCTCGAAGCCCAGCGACGTGCCGGGGTTGATCACCACGCCGTAGCCGCCCGGTACGCGGCGCAGCACGTCCAGCATCAGCCAGTGGATCTGATGGGGAACCTGCTGGCTGTAGATGCCCACGCGCGCAGGGTGGGTGAACACGGCCACGTGCAGGGTGCCCTGCTTGTCGAACAGCAGCGGGTCGAAACCGCTGCCGTCGGGGGTGACCAGGCTGCCGGTCAGCAACACCACCTCGGAGGCGACGAAGGCTTCCATGAAGGCGCGGATCGGCACGGCCCCGTCCATCGCCGCCTTCAGCAGGGTTTCGATCGGGGTCTGCGGGGCGAGGTCGGTCATGGCGGTACGGCAGGTTTCGGGGGTCGCTTATTGTAGGGGCGCGCCCGATTGGCTGCTCAGCCAGGCACGCCTGGCTCTACTGGGCTTGCGCCTGAAGGGGTTTCTGCCCGGACGACCGCCAGAAGCCGTGTACCAGCGCGGCCAGCAGCATGCCCACGGCCCACGCCAGAAGCACGCTGCCGCCGCCGTCCAGCGCGTCCACCAGTTTCAGGGCAGCCACGACAGCGAACATGGCTGCCACCAGCATCGCGGCCACTTCAAGCCCACGTGCGCGGGCCACGCGCAGGCCCAGCAGCATGAGCGGCAGCGCCACCACGCTGGCCCCCAGGCCGAATACGACCAGCGCGTCCCACAGATGGACGTTGAACGTGCGCGGCATGGCAATGGCGGCGGTGCGCGCCAGCCATGGGAAGGTCACTGCAGCGATCAGGGCACCGGTGACCACACCACCGCCCAGCGAAACCAGCAGACGTCGCATCATTCAACCCATCCTTGTCGTGGTGCCGGCCGCTGGCCGACAGTTGAATATGCCATCCATCTACCGCTGCCGGCCAGTGGCCGGCGCTACCGCTTCAACCGCTGGTCGCGCGCCTGCTGGTCGGCCATCGCCTTGTCCAGCTCGACCTGCAGGGCCGGCTGCTGTACGGGTGCATCCAGTACGTAGACCTTCACCCCATGCGCCGGCACCTCCACCTTCAGCGTACGTTTGACCTTCAGCTCGCCGCCACCCAGCGCATCACGCCACGTGCCGGCCTGCAGGTAGCGCTCCACTTCGAAGGTGCGCGCCGCATCGCCCTTGTTCAGCAGCACCAGCGCCGTCTGAGCCACATCGCCATGCTGCAGAACGCGCAGGAACACCGCCTCATCGCCCTGCAGCCGCTCGTTCACCTGCAGGCCGCGCTGCAATGCCGGGGTCGCCTCACGCAGCTTGGCGATGCGCTGCAGCGGCGCGAAGATCGGGCTCTGCGGTGCAGCGTGCACGCGCTGCTGGCCGAAGTAGGCGCGGTTGCCGGCATGTTCGGCGCGGCCGCGCATGAAGCCGGTTTCCGAACCGTAATAGACCACCGGGATGCCGCGCGCGGTGAACAGCCAGTTGTGCGCGTCGATGAAGCCGTTGTCACTGGCCTGCAGGCGCGGCATGTCGTGGTTGTCGTAGAAGCTCATCAGCTCGTACGGATTGGCATACGGGCCACCGCTCAGGTGCAGCGGCTCGGCCAGCGTCTCAAAGCCCTTGCCGGCGGTGCCGAAGGTCTGCTCCAGAGCACCGCGCAACGGGAAGTCGAGCACGCTCACGTTCGCATTGGCCGGCCAGGTGTGCTCGGCGATGCGCGCGGCATCGTAGTCGAACGCTTCGCCGAACATGAACATGCCCGGGTGCTCGGCGCGGATGCGGCTGACGAATTCATGCCACCACGGGTGCGGCAGCCAGCCGATGGTATCGATGCGCAGCGCGTCCACGCCCTGCGCGGTCCATTGCAGATAGGCACCGACCAGGTAGTCCATCACCGCCGGATTGTCCTGGTTGAAGTCGGACAGCTCGGCCAGGTTGCCGTCGAAGATCGAGCCGTCCTTGCTGTCAACCGGACCGATGTTGTTGTAGAACGCGTGCAGCGGGTTGTGCTTCGGATCCAGCTTCTGCGGCGGCAGGTTCTGGTGGTCGGCAATCAGCGTTCCATCCTTGTCGAAGATCTGGCCGAACTGCGGCTGCCGCGTCGGCATGGCCCAGGCTGGCGAGCCATGGTTGCCAACGATGTCCAGCACCACCTTCAGGCCGGCGCCGTGCAGGCCCTTGGTCAGGCCGGCGAAATCCAGATCCTTGCTCGGCAGGTGCTCGTCGAGTGTGTAGAAGTTGATGCCCCAGTAGCCGTGGTACCCGGTCTTGCCACGGTCGGTCAGCGTGCTGGTGCAGCTGATCGGCTTGCTGCCGGTGAACGCCTCGTCCGGATTGTCCACGATCGGCGTGATCCACACCGCGCCGAAGCCGAGGTTGCGGATGTACTGCGCGTTGTCGAGCACGCCGCGGAAGTCACCGCCGAGGTAGCCGATGTTGCCGTCCACCTTGTCCGGGCACGGCACCGGGATATCGAAGGTGCGGTGCTTGCCACCCTGGTCGCGGTGATCGTTGGAGGGATCGCCGTTGACGAAGCGGTCTGTGACCACGAAGTACACCGCATCGCTGGCGAACGGCTCGGTGGTACCAACGTAGTCCGGGCGCGGAGTGGCCACGGCCTGGCCAGCGAACAGGGCAAGGGAAACAGCAACAGCCAACGCAGCACGCATCACACCACCTCCGGACGGGACGGAACCCGCAGCACGCACAGGCCGGCGACGAACAGGCTGCAGCCGCCCAGTACCAGCACATGCATCGGCTGGCCGCCCAGCCACGCCCGCAGCGCAAAGCCGAGCGCGCTGGCGGCGACCAGTTGCGGGATCACGATGAAGAAATTGAAGATGCCCATGTACACGCCCATCTTCGACGCCGGCACGCTGTCGGACAGCAGTGCGTAGGGCAGTGAGAGGATCGACGCCCAGGCGAAGCCGACGCCGACCATCGACAGCAGCAGCCAGTGCGGATCGCGGATGAACATCAGCGAGACCAGACCGGCGCCACCCAACCACAGGTTGACCAGGTGGCTCCAGCGCAGGCCGATGGCACGCACCATCGGTGGAATCAGTACCGCGGCCAACGCAGCGAAGCCGTTGTAGGCGCCGAACAGTACGCCCACCCAGTTGGCGCCCTCGTTGTAGGCCGCCGTCTTCGGGTCGGCCGAACCGAAGTGGACACCGGCCACCGCCGCGGTGGTGTAGATCCACATGGCGAACAGCGCGAACCACGAGAAGAACTGCACCCAGGCCAGCCGGCGCATGGTCACCGGCATCGCCCGCAGGTCGCCGACGATGGCGGCCAGCATATGGGTGCCAGGCAGCGCGCGGGCCAGGGCCAGCAGCAGGCCGTAGCCTGCGCACAGCCCCGCCAGCACATACAGCATCCTGTCACCCTGGCGCCAGGCGATCAGCAGGGCCAGCAGCGCGCCCAGCCCCAGCCACAGCGCCACCTGCATCCACGGTGCCGGTCCGCTGACCGCGCGCGCGGCATGGTGCGAGGGTGGCTCGGCATCATCGAATGCAGCCAGCTGTGCCGGCGAATACTCCCGCGTGCTGAACACCGTCCAGCTGATCGCCGCCAGCAGCACCATCGCGCCGAAGTAGAACGCATAGCGCACGGTGTCCGGCACTTCACCGGCAGCGGCCGTATTGGCCACGCCGAAGTGGGCGAGGATGAACGGCAGGAAGCTGGCGACGATCGCGCCCACGCCGATGAAGAAGCTCTGCATGGCATAGCCAGTGGGCCGCTGGCGCGGTGCCAACTGGTCGCCCACAAAGGCGCGGAACGGTTCCATTGACACGTTGATGGAAGCATCCAGCACCCACAGCGTACCGGCGGCCATCCACAGCGTCGGCGAGTTGGGCATCACCAGCAGGGCCAGCGTGGTCAGCACCGCGCCGATCATGAAGAACGGACGGCGGCGGCCCCAGCGCGTCCAGGTACGGTCGGACAGGTAGCCGATCACCGGCTGCACCAGCAGGCCAGTGAGCGGTGCGGCGATCCACAGCCCGGGCACTGCATCAATGTCCGCGCCCAGCGTCTCGAAAATGCGGCTGGCATTGGCGTTCTGCAGCGCGAAACCGAACTGGATGCCGAGGAAGCCGAAACACATGTTCCAGATCTGCCAGAACGACAGCTGTGGCTTGGCGGGACGATTCATCGTGCGCCCTCTTCCACGGCCACCTGCGCCACTTTCAATGCCTGCACCTGCGCCCGATTCAGCATACCGTCGCGCCCGCCCTTGCCACCGGTGTAATGCGCGAAGTGTTCAAGCGCGCTCATGTTGAAACCCTCTTCAAGCGTGACCGTGCACGGCCCCTTGGGTACCGCGAACGTCGCCGCCGTGGAATCCTGCACGGCCACGCTGTGCGGCAGTGCAACCGTGTGCCGTTGCAGCGGCTGGCCCGCGCACTGCAGCGCCAGCTGCTTCACAGCAGCGGTGACGCCCGTATTGATCGGCCCGTTCGGGTTGGCGTACCGCAATCGCAGGCGTACATGCCCGGCCTTGGCCGAGGTGAACTGCCAGCGCTGCTCCCCTTTCAGCCGCTGCTCCGGCCCGACACAGACCATCGGGCTGTGCAGCGATTCCAGCCCGCCCTCGCGGCGGGTCAGGCTGAGGCAGTGCTGCAGGCCATCGTCGCTGATGCGCGCCGCGCCGTTGCTGGCGGTGACCGCCTGGCCGTCCTGCCACAGCACGTGATGCGTCGCGACCTGCACGTCCCAGCCCGCGCCCTTGCGCAGAACCTGCGGCGCCACCGGCGTGGCCGGCGCGCGTGCGTTGGCGTCCGCGCTCGTGATGGCAACACCGGCCGCTGCCGGTGCAGCGACCAGCTGCACCGTGGTGGTCGTGCCGCGCGTGATGGTGCTGCCCGCCACCAGCAGGCCGTCGCCCAGGGTCTGCGGGCGCTCCAGCACGTAGCGCTTGTTGTTGGCTTCCAGGGTGATGCTGCGCTGCGTGCCGAACAGCTCCGGCACCAGCACCGTCGGCAGCTTGGGTTGCACACGGCCATCGTCCTGCACGCCGAATACGCCTTCGACCACCATCGACAGGTACCCCGCCACCGACCACAGCTGCCGTTCGGAATTGACCACCGGGCCGCTCAGTGCGCCTTCATCCACATGGACGGCCTGGGTGACCAGTTCGTAGTTTTCCATATTGGAGCCGGCCAGCGCGGCACCCTGCATCAGCGAGCGGATCTCGGCGGCGATGCGTGGCGCATCATCCAGCTGCCGCGCCGCACGCAGCGAGTAGGCACTGACGAACGGCCAGATCGCGCGGTTGTGGTAGATCGGCTGCCGCGCTTCCTGCGGCCAGGCCACCGGGCTGCCGGCCGGCCCCATCGGGTACGCCGCCAGCGCACGTCGCGCACGCTCCGGCGGCAGCACGTCGGCGAGGATGCCCAGCGACAGCCCGAGCAGATCCAGCTTGGCATACGGCACAGGATGCGCGGCTTCACCGATGTAGCTCATGTACTGGCCGATGTCCTCGCGCCAGAAGCGCACATCGATCTGCTGCGCCAGCGCATCGGCCCAGGCCTTGTATTCGGCCGCACGGCTGTCGCCACGCTGGGCCGCCAGCTGCTCGGCCAGGCGCAGCGCCTGGTAGTGCAGCACGTTGGTGGACAGCGCGTAGGAATCGCCGAGGAAGCGCACATCCTCGCGGGTCCAGTCCGGATAGGTCTGCTCGCGCCAGTCCAGGAACGAGGTCTCGCCGCGGTACAGGCCCGACTGCGCGTCGAACACCATCGCGCGGTCCTGTGCCAGCGTGCCCTGCAGCGCCTGCCAGACCTGATCGGCAAACGCCGGATCATCCAGCAGGTGGCGCGCGGCCAGGAACCACACCACGCGGTCGCTGCTGATCGGCCAGCTGCCGCCGGACCCGGTGTCCTGCGCCACGAACAGGCCGGGCGAGTGACCATCGCGGGCCGCCGACAGCTTGAACTGCAGCGACTGCCGGGTGCGTTGCGGGTCCAGCCGCGCCAGCGCCAGATCGGCGGCGAAGCTGACATCGCGGGTCCACACATAGGGCCAGCGCGCGCCGGTCTGGAAGCACTCGCACGGCACCGGCCGGCCTTCGTCGAACGCGGGATCGCGGATCGCGTCCACACGGTCCTGGTCCATCTCCTGCTGGGCCAGCGCGAACAACGCGTCGAACATCACGCTGCCGGTCTGGCTGCGCATGGGCGCGGCGGCAATGCGCACCTCACCTTTCGGTGCATGAAGTACGAAGCTGCCGTTGGCAGCGCCTTCGGCACGCGCATGGCGGCCGTCGAATTGCAGGTCGGCCGCCTGCGCGGTCGATCCCAGCGCTGCCCCGAGGGCAGCGGTCAGGCAAATGATCTTCAGCATCGAAGCGGCGGACCGGCTTGCGCCCGTCGGCCTCCCTCCCTCTCTGCACGCGTTGTAGGTCCGCACCGTCGTTGCCGGCGGGCGGGCACGGCCCCTCCCTCAAGGTGCCTTGGCCCCATGGTAGACGCGGGGCCGTCGGCTGCGTCCAGCTGCATACGTATTCATGGCGCCACGCGGTAGCGCGCCTGCCGCGCTGGCTTATGGTCCGGGTCTGCCAACGGCACCTTGGGAGGGGACATGCCGATGCCACACATGGTTGTACGCGCGCTGTTCGCGCACATGCTCGGCCTGGCCCTGTTGGGAGTGGCCTCGCTGGCGCAGGCTGCGCCACAGGTCGCCAGCGTCGAATCACCCGGGAAGGTGCTCAAGGTCAGCCTGGTGCTGGACGGCGGCACGGCGCGCTATCGCGTCGAGCGTTTCGGCGAGACCGTGGTGGAGGATTCGAAGCTGGGCTTTGCCCTGCGCGATGGCCGCCTGGATCGTGATTTCGCGGTGATCGGCCGGCAGCAACGCAACGTCGATGAACGCTGGGAACAGCCGTGGGGCGAACGCCGTCTCACCCGCAACCACTTCAACGAGCTGACCGTGCAGCTGGCCGAGACCACGGGCAGCAAGCGGCGGCTGGATGTGGTGTTCCGCGTCTACGACGACGGCCTCGGCTTCCGCTACGTGTTCCCCGAGCAGCCGAACCTGCGCGAAGCGATCATCGATGACGAGCTGACCGAGTTTGCCATCGCACAGGATTCCACCGCCTGGTGGATTCCCGCCGGCGAACCGATCCATTACGAGTACCTGTACCAGCGCACCCCGCTGCGCGAAGTGCCGCTGGTGCATACGCCGATGACCGTGCGCAGCCGCGATGGCCTGCACGTGGCGATCCACGAGGCTGCGCTGGTGGACTACGCCGGCATGTGGCTGCGCCGCACCGAGGGCCAGCGCCTGCGCGCGCAGCTCTCGCCCTCGGCCGAAGGCTGGAAGGTCCGCCGCGCGCTGCCCTTCGCCACACCCTGGCGCACGCTGCAGATTGCTGACCGCGCAGGCGGGCTGGTCGAGTCAGACCTGATCCTCAACCTCAACGAGCCCAACGCACTGGGCGACGTGAGCTGGGTGAAGCCCGCCAAGTACCTCGGGGTGTGGTGGTCGATGCACCTGGACAACGAGAGCTGGGCGACCGGGCCGAAGCATGCGGCCACCACCGCCAAGACGAAGAAGGTGATCGATTTCGCCGCTGCCCACGGCTTCCGCGGCGTGCTGGTGGAAGGCTGGAACCCCGGCTGGGACGGCATGTGGGTCGGCAATGGGTACGACTTCGATTTCACCCGTGCCACGCCCGATTTCGACATTGAAGCGCTGTCGGCGTATGGCCTGAAAAAGGGAGTGCACCTGATCGGCCATCACGAAACCGGCTGTGCCATCGAGCACTACGAGGATCAGTTGGGCGCCGCGCTGGACCTGTACGCACGGCTGGGGGTGGACCAGTTCAAGACCGGCTACGTCTGCGACGATGGCCAGGTCGACCGGCGAAATCCGGCTGGCGGCCCGCTCTGGCGCGAGTGGCACGACGGGCAGTTCATGGCTCGCCATCACCTGAAGGTGGTGCAGGAGGCCGCGCGCCGGCACCTGTCGGTGAACCCGCATGAGCCGATCAAGGACACCGGCCTGCGCCGCACCTACCCCAACTGGATCTCGCGCGAAGGCGCGCGCGGCATGGAGTACAACGCCTGGGGCCAGCCGCCGAACCCGCCGGAGCACGAGGTCAACCTGGTGTTCACCCGGATGCTGGCCGGGCCGATGGATTACACCCCCGGCATCCTCAGCCTGAAGGGCCGCCACGGCCAGGCCATCCCCAGCACGCTGGCCCGCCAGCTTGCCCTGTACGTGGTGCTGTACAGCCCGATCCAGATGGCCGCCGACCTGCCCGAGCACTACCTGCAGCACCGCGAGGCGTTCCGCTTCATCGAAGACGTGGCGGTGGACTGGGAACAGAGCCGCGTGCTCGATGGCGAAGTGGGCGACTACGTGACGATCGTGCGCCGCGACCGCAACAGCCGCGACTGGTTCCTCGGCAGCATCACCGATGAACACGGCCGCGTGCTGCCGGTGTCGCTGGGCTTCCTGGAACCCGGAGTGCGCTATCGCGCAGAGATCTACCGCGATGGTGAAGGCGCCGACTTCCGCAGCAACCCGTTCGCGTTCGCCCGCGAAACCCGCGAGGTGACCAGCGCCGATGCCCTGACGCTGGTGCTGGCTCCGGGCGGTGGGCAGGCCGTTCGATTCACGCCTGTTCGCTGAACGTTTTCCGGCCTGCGCGCCCCTGTAGCACCCGAGCCCACGCTCGGGCGGCGGTGCGCAGCACCGGAACGCAGCCGAGCATGGGCTCGGCTCTACGGAACGACGCACCTGAAAGCGATTACACCCCTGCAAACACCATTGAATACGTATGCAGGGTGATTCCCGCGAAGAATGCGCTGCCTACCATAGCGGCGACGACAGCGGCCACCGCGTCGCACGTTCACGGCACCACCGGAACGCTCACAGATCGATCTGCAACATTGCCTGGGAGGGGAAAATGTTGAACCACAAGCGCAGTGCGCTGAGTCTCGCGCTGGCCGTTGTGCTGGCGCCCACGCTGGCGTCGGCACAGTCCACGCAGAGCACCACCACGCCGGCCGGCACCGCCGCCACCAACCTGGATACGGTGCAGGTCACCGGCATCCGCCGCGGCATCGAGAGCGCGATCGCGGTCAAGCAGGACGCCACCTCGGTGGTCGAAGCGATCTCCGCCGAGGATATCGGCAAGCTGCCCGACGTCAGCATCGCCGAATCGATCTCGCGCCTGCCCGGCCTGGCCGCGCAGCGCGTGGCGGGCCGTGCGCAGGTGATCAGCGTGCGCGGCCTGTCACCGGACTTCGCCACCACCCTGCTCAACGGCCGTGAAGTGGTCAGCACCGGTGACAACCGTGGCGTCGAGTTCGACCAGTACCCGTCCGAGCTGGTCAATGGCGTGACCGTGTACAAGACCCCGGATGCCGCGCTGGTGGGCCAGGGCCTGTCGGGCACCATCGACATGCAGACCGCGCGTCCGCTCAGCTTCGGCGAGCGCGTGATCGCGGTCAGTGGGCGCTACCAGAAGAGCTCGCTCGGCCGTGCCGCCAACGTCGATCCCTACGGCAATCGCTTCAGCGCCAGCTACATCGATCAGTTCCTGGACAAGACCCTGGGCATCGCCATCGGTTACGCGCACAGCGACATGCCGATCCAGGAGAACCAGGTCGGTCTGTACGAGCCGTGGACCACCGAGCACACCGACAAGGGCGACCGCCCGGGCGTGGGCGCAGGCACCTATTTCTCCGACGGCATCAAGGCGCTGCGCCGCACCGGCAACAACAAGCGCGACGGCGTGATGGCCACGATCCAGTTCCGGCCGAACAACAGCTGGACCAGCACCTTCGATGCATTCCACACCGAAGCCGAGCAGGTCGATACCGCCAACCAGTTCGAGCTCAACCTGAGCAACTACAACGGCAATTACACCCCGGGCCTGCTGGTCAGCAACCCGCAGGTCAACGCCAATGGTTCGTTCACCGGCGGCACCGCCAGCGGCGTGTACCCGCTGGTGCGCGGCATGTACAACAAGCGCAAGGACAAGATTGATGCGTTCGGCTGGAACAACGAGTTCAACTTCAGCGGCGTCAAGCTGGTCGCCGACCTGAACTACTCCAAGGCCACGCGCGATGAGCTGAACCTGGAAAACAACCTGCAGCTGACCCCGATGCCGCAGCTGGATACGGTCGGCGTGTCGATCCGCCAGAACGGCTTCTCGCAGATCAGCCCGGGCCTGAACTACTCCAATCCCGATGCGCTGTTCCTGACCAACACCATCTATGGCTCCGGCTACGGCAAGGTGCCGCAGGTGGAAGACCGCCTGAAGGGCGGCAAGCTGGCCGCGACGATTGCGCTGCCCGAGGCCATCGCTTCGTGGGCGCCGGATCTGGACATCGGCGTGAACTACGCCGACCGCCGCAAGGTCAAGACCCAGTCCGAAGGCAACATCCTGCTCGGTGCACAGGGCGATGCCAACATCGCCTCGGACCTGCAGTACCGCCCGGTCGACCTGAGCTTCGCCGGCCTCGGCACCATCCCGGCCTGGAACGTGCCGGCCGCGGTCGGTCGCTACATGACCTTCAACCCGGTCGACAACCTGGACTACCTGATTCCCAAGTCGTGGACGGTGCAGGAAAAGATCACCACCGCCTGGGCGCGCCTGAACATCAACACCGACATCGGCGTGGTCGGCGTGCGCGGCAACATCGGCGTGCAGATGCAGCACACCGACCAGAGCTCGGATTCGCGCTACTGGGACAGCTCGCAGCCGGCTGGCAGCAACATCCAGCCCTACTCCGCTGGCCGCAAGTACAACGACTGGCTGCCGAGCTTGAACCTGGCCTTCATGTTCCCGCACCAGCAGACGCTGCGCTTCGCCGCCGCCAAGCAGGTCGCACGCCCGCGCGTGGACCAGATGCGTGCCGGCCTGGAATTCGGCGTGGATACCGGCACCGGCCGCCCTGGCGGCAGTGGTGGCAACCCGTTGCTGGACCCGTGGCGCGCCACCGCACTGGACCTGTCCTATGAGAAGTACTTCGGCGAGAAGGCCTACGTGGCCGCCGCGATCTTCTACAAGGACCTGAAGAGCTACGTCTACACCCAGTCGGTCGACAACTATGACTTCACCGCACTGCTGGGCAGCTACGTGCCGCCGCCGGGCATGACCGCACCGGTACTGACCACCGGCACCTTCTCCGCGCCGCAGAACGGCAAGGGCGGTACGCTGAAGGGCCTGGAACTGACCGCGTCGTTCCCGCTGGAGATGCTGACCGACACCCTGCGCGGCTTCGGCGTGCAGGCCAGCGCGACGTTCAACAAGAGCGACATCACCATCCTGGATCCGGAAAGCGCGTCCAGCGTGGGCACCGATCCGATCAGCCTGCCCGGCCTGTCCAAGCGCGTGTACAACTTCACCGCGTATTACGAGCGCAGCGGCTTCGAGGCACGGGTGAGCCAGCGCCGCCGCTCGGACTTCATCGGTGAGATCGGCAACTTCAACGGCAACCGCAGCCTGCGCTACGTGGTGGGCGAAAACGTGACCGATGCGCAGGTCAGCTACACCTTCAGCGACAGCAGCGCCCTGCGTGGCCTGACCCTGCTGCTGCAGGGCAGCAACCTGACCAACGAGCCGTACCGCACCTACGCCGGCAGCAAGGACCGTCCGCTGGAGTACATCGAGTGGGGCCGCACCTACATGCTGGGCGTGAACTACAAGTTCTGAGGTCGCGCCGGGCCCTGCCCGGCGCCCCCGGACCCGGCGGTGCCGGCCGCTGGCCGGCAACAGGAAACAGGGAGCAGGACCGGAAACCCGCTGCGCAGGCAGCGGGTTTTCTTTTGCGCGAAGGCTGGCCGTTGGTCGTCAGGGCGCCGCCCACAAAAAAGGGACGGGGCGCTTCGGCCCCGTCCCCGCAAGTACCGCCACCGGAGAAAAACGGTCAGCTGCGTCGAGCGCAATACACCGCGCGCGGCGGCAGCTGGAGTTCATTGCCCTGCACCGTGCCCGCATCCGGGCCCGGCACCTCCACCTGCTGCCAGTTGCCCGGCGGCAGCGGATGGCACACCGCCTCGGCCGACAGGTTGAACGCCAGGAGGAGGGTTTCATCTGCAAGCATACGCTCGAACAGCAGCACTGGCTCGGTACTGTCGATGAACCGGATGCTGCCATGCAGAAGTGCCGGCTGACTGCGCCTCCAGGCCAGGAATGCCCGGAACGCGGTCAGCACCGAGTGCGGGTCGCGTTCCTGCACGGCCACCGCCGCCGCCCGGTGCTCGGCCGGAATCGGCAGCCACGGCTGGCCGGACGTGAAACCGGCCAGCGGCGCATCGGTCCACGGCATCGGCGTGCGGCAGCCATCACGGCCCTTGAAGTTCGGCCAGAAAGTGATGCCGTAGGGGTCCTGCAGGGCCTCGAACGGCACCTCGGCCTCGGCCAGGCCCAGCTCCTCGCCCTGGTACAGGCACACCGAGCCGCGCAGCGAGCACAGCAGCGCCACCAGCATCCGCGCCAGCCGCGGGTCGGCCGGGTGCCCGCCCCAACGGCTGACCGCCCGCTCCACGTCGTGATTCGAAACCGCCCAGCACGGCCAGCCTTCGGTCATCGCCGCTTCCAGGCGGGAGACCGTGTCGCGGATGTAGGCCGCGCTGTAGTCGTCCACCAGCAGCTCGAAGCTGTAGCCCATGTGCAGGCGGCCGTCCCGGGTGTACTCGGCGGTGGTGGCCAGCGAGTCCTCCGAGGAGATCTCGCCCAGGCTCACCGCGCCCGGGTACTCGTCCAGCAGCGCGCGCAACTGCTCCAGGAAGGGCAGGTTCTCCGGCTGGGTATTGTTGTAGTAGTGGTACTGGTACGCGTACGGGTTGTCCGGGCTGAAGCCGCGGCCCACGCGCTTGTCGGCGGGTTTTGGCGGGTTGTCGCGCAGCTGCGCGTCGTGGAAGCAGAAATTGATGGCGTCCAGACGGAAGCCGTCCACGCCGCGGTCCAGCCAGAAACGCACGTTGTCCAGGGTGGCCTGCTGCACGTCCGGGTGGTGGAAGTTCAGGTCCGGCTGGTCGACCAGGAAGTTGTGCAGGTAGTACTGCTCACGGCGCGGCTCCCACTGCCAGGCGCCGCCGCCGAACAGCGACAGCCAGTTGTTGGGCGGGGTGCCGTCCTCGCGCGGATCGGCCCACACGTACCAGTCGGCCTTCGGATTGCTGCGGTCCTGGCGGCTCTCGCGGAACCAGGCGTGCTCGATCGAGGTGTGGCTCAGCACTTGGTCGATCATCACCTTCAGGCCCAGGCCGTGGGCCTTGGCCAGCAGCCGGTCGAAGTCGCCCAGGCTGCCGAACAGCGGGTCGACGTCGCGGTAGTCGGCGATGTCGTAGCCGAAGTCGGCCATGGGGGACTTGAAGAACGGCGAAATCCAGATCGCGTCCACGCCCAGCGCGGCGATGTGGTCCAGCCGCTCGATGATGCCCGGCAGGTCACCCACCCCGTCGCCGTTGGCATCGAGGTAGCTGCGCGGGTAGATCTGGTAGATGACGGCTCCGCGCCACCATGGATAGTGCGACATCGACAGCCCCCCTCCGGGCATGCAGGGCCCACCGGAAGCGGGCCGAAATCCTGTTCCGGCAAGCTTAGCGGTGGCCTCCGGGGCATGGCGCGGCCTGCATACGTATTCACGCTGGCGGCTGGCGTGACGGCGCCGCAGCGGCGTGCCAGTCCGGTTTGCGCCCGGAGTTCACGGGCAACGCCTATAATCAACGGTGAGCCTGAAAGCCTGATCGCATGACCATCACCGAAGACACCCGTCCCGCCCTGGGCCTGCCCCAGATCCAGTCGCTTGCTGCGGCCGACATGGCCGCCGTCGACGTCCTGATCCGGCGCCGGCTGTCCTCGGACGTCGTGCTGATCAACCAGATCGCCGATCACATCATTTCCGCCGGCGGCAAGCGCCTGCGCCCGATGCTGGTCATGCTGGCCGGCCATGCGGTCGGCCAGGCCGGCCCGGATCACCACCAGCTGGCGGCGATCATCGAGTTCATCCACACCTCCACCCTGCTGCATGACGACGTGGTGGACGAATCCAGCCTGCGCCGTGGCCGCAGCACCGCCAACGCGCTGTGGGGCAATGCACCGAGCGTGCTGGTCGGCGACTTCCTGTACTCGCGCAGTTTCCAGCTGATGGTCGAACTGGAGCGCATGTCGGTGATGCAGATCCTGGCCGATGCCACCAACCGCATCGCCGAGGGTGAGGTGTTGCAGCTGCTGCACGTGCACAACCCCGATACCGACGAAGCCGCGTACCTCCGCGTGATCGAGCGCAAGACCGCGGTGCTGTTCGCCGCCGGCACCCGCCTGGGCGCGCTGGCCAGTGGCGTGGACGAAGCCAAGCAACAGGCCCTGTTCGACTACGGCATGCACCTGGGCTACGCGTTCCAGATCGCCGACGACGTGCTGGACTACTCGGCCAACGCCGACGAGCTGGGCAAGAACCTGGGCGATGATCTGGCCGAAGGCAAGGCGACGCTGCCGCTGATCCACGCGATGGCCCACTCCGACGACGCCACTCGTGAGCGCCTGCGCACCATCGTGCAGGACGGCGACGCCTCGGCGATGCCGGAGGTGCTGGCGGCGATCCGTGCCACCGGCGGCCTGGAGTACAGCCGCGCGCGTGCAGAGGAATATGCCGAAGCCGCCGAGCGTGCGCTCGATGGCCTGGGCGAGAACGACGCGGTCGCCGCCCTGCGCGGCCTGGCCCGCTACGCGGTGCAGCGCTCGCATTGATGGATGCGTGCCGACCGTTGGTCGGCACTGAAGCATCGGTAGTGCCGGTGGCTGGCCGGCACCACCACTGCACGAATCAGCGTTTTTCGAAGCGCTCCTCGAAGAACTCATCCAGCGCCTTCCATGCGCGCTTGGCCGCCCGTTCGTTGTACTGGCAGCCCGGCGGGCTGTTGGCATCACGCTCCGCAAAGCAGTGCACCGCGCCGCTGTAGTTGGTGAATTCCCAGTCGACCTTGGCCGCGTTCATTTCCCTCTGGAAACCGGCGATGTCCTCGGCGGTCACGCTCTTGTCGTCGGCACCATTGAGCACCAGTACCGACGGGTGCGTCCCACCGGCCTGCGCCGGCAGCGGCGAGCCCAGCCCACCGTGCAGGCTGACCACACCGGCCAATGGCGCACCGGCACGGGCCAGTTCCAGCACCGTGGTGCCGCCGAAGCAGAAGCCCACCGCACCGATCCGGGTGGCATCCAGCGGCACCTTGCCGGCCTGCGCCTTGAGCACGTTCACCGCCTCCAAGGCCCGCGCACGCAGCACCGGCCGATCGTTGCGCAGCTTGGTCGCCACCGGCCCCGCCTCCGCATCGGTCTTCGGCCGCACGCCCTTGCCGTACACATCGGCCACCAGCACCACGTAGTCGTCGCCGGCCAGCTGCTTGGCCTTCTCGATGGCCGATTCGTTCACACCCTTCCAGTTCGGGACCATTACCAGGCCCGGGCGCTTGTCATGCTCGCCGTCGTCGTAGACCAGCACACCACTGAAGGTCGTTCCCTCGTGCTTCCACTCCACCGGCTGCGTCTTCATTGCTGCCCAGGCCGGCATCGCCGCCAGCCCCAGGATCACCGCCACACCGCATCGCCAACGATTCATGCGCCTGCTCCGCAAGAAAAAGGGGACGGAGGGGATCAAGCCGTATTCGCCCCTCCCGCGTCGCATTCTGCATTGGCGGCGTGACGCAGGTGTGGTTGGATACGACTTGATCCCCTCCGTCCCCTTTTTTTTGCCGCATGAATCTTGTTGTTCGCTTTCTGTCTGGCCTGAATTCGCGCCTGCCTGCTGACGATGCCCGGCAATGGGCCCACGTGCAGGGCGCAAGCGCCGAAGACTTGCAACGCCTGCGCGCGCAGTGGCCACAGGTGCCGGACAGCCTGGTGGAACTGCTGTCGCGCGTGGATGGCACGCACTTCCGCGAGTATCCCGATGGCGAGGTCTGCGTGCTCATGCTGGGCTCGGACGTCGAGGACGGCGGCTATCCCTACTACCTGCGCTCGGTGGCACAGATCTTCGAGGACCAGCAGCAGTGGGACGACACCATCCGCTCGATCTACGAAGAGTGGCTGGATGACGAACCGGAGATCCTCGGCGACGGCATCGACGCCGACGTACCGATGAGCCGCCGCCTGTGCTTCTCGCACTGCATGAACAATGGCGGCACCTCGATGCTGTACCTGGATTTCGATCCGGCGCCGGGCGGCACCGTCGGCCAGGTGGTTCGCTACCTGCATGATCCGGACAACTACGCGGTCATCGCGCCCAGCTTTGATGCGTACCTGCAGCAGCTGATTGATCGCGATTACGCGTTCTTCGACGAAGACGAATGAGGGCAGCCGAGCGTAGGCTCGGCTCCACAGTAGAGCCACGCCATGCGTCGATGAATGTCTCCGCAGGTTGCCGGCCAGCGGCCGGCACTACCCGCGCCCGATCCAATGCAACGTCCCCGGCTCAAATGCCAGCAGATCCGCCGCCGCCAGCGACTTCCGCGCCCAGCGACGTTCTGGCAGCGCCGGCTGCCGCGCACTCACCGCGCCATCGTAGTCGCGCACCAGCAGGCCGATACGTCCTGCACCAGCCTGCAGCAGCGCATCGATGCGCTGCAGCCAGTGGCCAGCATCATGCAGGGCTTCCTCGCGACGCACCTGTTGATCGTGTTCATGACGCGCCAACTGCTCGGCCAGCGCGCGGGCGATCTTCGCCTCGCTCCAACCCTTCTTCCGCCAGCGTTCGGCATCGCCGTTCCACACCGACCCGGCCCGCGCCGACGCCAGCGCCGTGCCGCAATCACAGTGCGCGGCACTCAGCCACGGCTGCCAACCGGGGCCGACGACCGCCTGCAGGCTGGGCGAATCCTGTGCGAACAGGCGCCGGCCGCTGCGCTGCATGATCGCGGCGGCCGTATCGTGGGCCAGCGTGGTGGGCAGGAATATGGTGATGAAGGTGCACATCGGGCTTCTCGAATCCGTCCGTGAATGCGCCGATGATAGATCCACGCCGCGCGTGGATGGTGCGCGAGGGTCCCGCTGGGGTGAGAGCCCTTTCCTGCGGAAAGGGATCCGACCCCGGGCCCGCGGATCACCCGATGCCCAACCCCGGAATCGCGCTGATGCTGTCCGGGTCGAACCCGGCCAGTTCGGCGAAATGGCGGCCACGCGCCACGTAATCGCGGTAGGCACCAAAACTGGGCGCCCCCGGCGACAGCAGCACCACCCCGCCCTGCGCACCGAGCGCCGCGCGTGCAAGCGCCATCGCCTCGGGCAGGTCGCCGGCGGCGTGCAGGCCGAAGCGGCCGGCATCGGCCAGCGGCTGCAGCATCGCGTGGATGCGCGGACCGTTGCTGCCCATGGTCACGATCTCCACCGGCGGCACGTCATGCGCCATGTGCTGCATGAAATCGGTCCAGTCCAGCCCACGATCGTGCCCGCCCACCAGCAGCGCGATGCGCTGGCCGGCGAAGCATTCCAGCGCGGCCAGGCTGGCATGTGGCGTGGTGCTGATCGAATCGTTGACGTAGGTCAGGCCATCGGCCACGCCAATGCGCTGCAGGCGGTTCGGCAGCGGGCGGAAATCCTGCACCGCCGGTGCCAGCGCCACCGCATCCAGGCCCAGCGCTTCCAGCGCGGCCAGCACCGCGCACAGGTTGCCGCGATTGTGACGGCCCGGCAGCGGCGTGTTGCGCGTATCGAACACCGCCTGCTCGGCGCGATGCACGATGTCACCGCGCATGTGCCAGCCCTGCGGCTGGTTGAACCAGACCACCTCGCTGGCAGGCAACGACAGCGCGGCCAGGTGTGGATCGGTGGCGTTGAGCACGGCAATGCGCGGTGCGGCTTCAGTCACCAGCCGCAGCTTGTCCTCGATGTAGCGCTGTTCGCTGCCGTGCCAGTCCAGGTGTTCCGGGAACAGGTTCAGCACCACGGCCACCTGCGGGCGGGCGCCACTGCGGGCCACTTCACCGGTCTGGTAGCTGGACAACTCGACAGCCCAGTACGCGGGCGCCGGCTGCGGGTCCAGCACTTCCAGCAGCGGCAGGCCGATGTTGCCAACCAGGCCGGTGCGATGGCCGGCCGCGCGCAGCAGGTGCGCGACCAACGCGGTGGTGGTGCTCTTGCCCTTGGTGCCGGTCACGCACACGGTGTCGTGCACGATGCCATCGTCGGCCGCGTGTTCGGCGAACCACAGCGCGGTGCCGCCGATGAAGGCGGTGCCCTGCCCTGCGGCCGCCAGCGCGATCGGCTGGTAGGGGCTGATACCGGGCGATTTGATCACTACGTCGAACGCGGCCAGCGCCTCGGCGCTCGGCTCACCCCGAACGTCCAGCGCGCCCTGCGTTTCCGCACGCGCGGCTTCGGCTTCAGCAGCCGGGCAGAACAGGCTCAGGCCAAGCGTTGGCAGGCGCTCACGGAGCACCGCAAACGCCGCGCGGCCCTCACGACCCCAGCCCCACAGCGCAACGCGCTTTCCCTCAAGCGTCGAAATCTTCACGCACCCTTTCCCACAGCGCAGCCGGAACACGGTGCTCGCCCTGCAGCTGGAGCAGCGGAGCCAGTTCCAGTTCGGCGGCATCCAGCTGCGGCTGGATCTCATTGCAGAAGCGCTTTACCAGCACGTCCTCCTTCCACTCCGGGCGCTGCGCCAGGGTCGCCATCGCCGCACGCGATTCGCGGCCTTCGCCGACGCACTCGAACGGCTTGTGGTCCTGGAACTCCAGCAGCGCATCGAAGCCACCGGCCTGTTCGGCATCGTCCAGCAGGTTGCGGCCGAAGATGCGCACCAGGCGCGTCTTGGGCATGAACGGGGCCAGCGCCAGGAACACAAAGTGGCACTTCGGGCAGACGCCGCACCAGCGGTTCACCGGGCGCTCGCCGAGGATGTGGAAGTTGCGGTTGCAGCTGGAGAAATGCGCGTCGTAGAAATCGGTCTTGGCGAACTGGCGGGCCACCGCCAGCTCCGACATCGGGCGCAGCAGCGAGTAGTACTGCAGGTCTGCCGCCACGTGCTTCTGCACGTGGCTGCCGAACGCCTGCTCGAACGCCCAGCCCTTGGACCACTGGTGGTTCACTTCGCCGGTGCCCGGAATCTGGCTGCCGTAGCTGGCCGAACGCTCGTTGGAGAACACCACCTGATCCACGCCCTGCAACAGCGCGGCCAGCACCATGATCGCCGAGTTCACCGCGGTGACCGGGATATGCCCGTTCCACGCGCCCTGGCGGTTGAGCTCGAACAGTTCCGGCGCCAGCGCGCGGCCCAGGTTCAGCGTCGGCAAACCGGTGCGCTCGGCGCAGGCGCGGATCAGCTGCGAACCACCGATCCAGGTCACCGTTTCGTCCACGCCGGCACGGCGCAGCGCTTCGATGCTGACCAGCGAATCCTTGCCGCCACCGATGGCCACCAGCGCATGCGCCTGCAGGCCCAGCACCGGGGCCTGCACCGCTTCGTCCTGCACCGGCAGGCGGAAACGCCCGCGCAGGTTCAGGCCGTTGCGGTAGGCGAATTCGCCCAGGCCGTTGAGGTAGACCGTCTCCACCAGCGCCGCGGTATCGGCATCGATGGCATAGCTGTCGATGCTGACCGTCTCCGGCACGCCGGCCTTGTAGTAGCTGACACCGGCAATCAGGTGCAGCAGCTGCAGCGCACGCTGCACGGCGGCGGCGCGCGCCTCGTCCAGCACGAACGGGGCGCCCGGCACGGTGATGGTTTCCACCATCTCCGGGCCGTCATCGAAGGCGTAGACCAGCTTGGCCACGCCAGTTTCCGCGGCGAATTCGCAGCGGACGAAGCGGAAGCGGGAAACCTGGTGTTTATCGAAAGCAGTCATGGTGTATCCGGTCAGGCACGGGCGCGCGCAGCTGCGCGGGGCGTGTCGGTGGGCGGGTGCAGGGCGCGGGTGGCGATCACTCGATCACGTCTTCGCGCGGCAGCATCCGCTGGTTGTAGGTGTTGGCCATCGAATAGCCGTAGGCACCGGCATCGGCGATCAGCATCACATCGTCCGGCGCGGTCGACACCGGCAGCTTGCGGCGCTTGCCGAACACATCGCTGGATTCGCAGATCGGGCCGACCACATCGAATGCCGCCTCGGCGTAGCCGCCCTGGCGGCTGAGGTTCTCGATGTCGTGCCAGGCGTCGTACAGCGCCGGGCGCATCAGTGCATTCATGCCGGCATCCAGGCCAACGCGGCGCACGCCGTCCTTTTCCACCACCTGGGTGGCGTGGGTCAGCAGCACGCCCGATTCGGCCACCAGGTAACGGCCCGGCTCGATCGCCAGGCGGAACGCAGGATGCAGCGCTTTGACCTCGGCCAGACCCTCGGCCCACGCATCCAGGTCGAACGGTTCATCCTCGGCGGAATACGGAATCGGCAGGCCGCCACCGATGTCGATGGTCTGCACGCTGCCGATGCGGCGGGCGAAACCCGCCAGCTCATCGCACATCAGGCGCCAGTGCTGCGCGGTTTCCACGCCGCTTCCCAGGTGCGCGTGCAGGCCGACCACGCGGCTGCCCAGATCGGTGGCCGCGCGCACGAACTCGTCAACGCGGGCGATCGGCAGGCCGAACTTGGACTCCTTGCCGCCGGTGCGGACCTTGGCGTGGTGGCCTTCGCCACGGCCCAGGTCGACGCGCAGCCACAGCTCGCGGTTGCGGAACAGGTCCGGCCAGCGCTGCAGCGCTTCCACGTTGTCGACAGTGACGGTCACGCCGAGCGCGAATGCGGCTTCATACTCGCTGCGCGGGCAGAAGCTGGGAGTGAACAACACGCGCTTGGGCGAAAGTTCCGGCAGGTGCTGGAACACGTGCTTCAGCTCGCCGTGCGACACGCACTCCAGGCCAAAGCCCTCGGCTTCCAGCAGCTGCAGGATGGCCGGGTGGCTGTTGGCCTTGATCGCGTAGTAGCGCTTGTCGATCGGCTTGATCGCGGCCAGCGCGCGGGCACGGGCGCGCACCGTTGGCAGGTGGTAGACGTAGCGCGGCGTACCGGCGTCGGCCAGCTGCAGCAGGTGCGCACGCTGGCCACGCCACCACGGCGTACCCCGCGGGCGCACGGTGCCGGCGATCTCGCGCCAGCGCGGGCCGAACACCTCGGTCTCTTCCACCGGCATCGCACCACTGTCGATCAGCTCGGCGTGCAGGATCGGCAGCAGGCCATCGGCATCGGCCTCGTCGATGACGAAGGTCAGGTTCAGGTCGTTGGACGACTGCGAGATCATGTGCACACGCTCGCGGCCGAAGGTGGCCCACACGTCCGACAGCTTGTGCAGCAGCGAGCGCATGCCACGCCCGACCAGGGTGATGGCGGCGCACGGCACGATCACCTTCACCTTGCAGATCTGCGACAGGTCGGCCGACAGCGCGGCCAGCACATCGGTGTTGACCAGGTTCTCGGACGGGTCAAGCGACACGGTGACATTGGTCTCGGCCGAACCGATCAGGTCCACCGACAGCCCGTGCTTCTTGAACAGGTTGAACACATCGGCCAGGAAGCCGACCTGCTGCCACATGCCGATGCCTTCCATCGACACCAGCACGATGCCGTTGCGGCGGCTGATCGCCTTCACCCCGGGAACCGGTGCGGCGCTGCCATCGATGCTGGTACCCGGCAGTTCCGGACGCTCGGTATCGAGGATGGCCATCGGCACGCCGGCATCGCGGCACGGCTTGATCGAGCGCGGGTGCAGCACCTTGGCGCCGGTCGTCGCGATTTCCTGTGCTTCGTAATAGTCCAGGCGGGTCAGCAGGCGCGCGTCTGGCACATCCTTCGGGTTGGCGCTGAACATGCCCGGCACATCGGTCCAGATCTCCACGCGGCTGGCGCCCAGCAGCGCACCGAAGTACGCCGCCGAGGTATCCGAGCCACCGCGGCCGAGGATGGCGGTGCCACCATCGGCATGCCGCGAGATGAAGCCCTGCGTGATCAGCAGGCGGGTCGGCTGCGCGCGGAAGCGCTGCATCCACTCCGCGTCGGCACGCCATTGGCAGTTCACCGACAGGCGCTGCGACCAGTCGCTCTGGTTCGGCTGCGGCGGCATCGCATCCAGCCACTGGCGGGCATCCATCCAGCCCATGTCCAGGCCCGACGCGCGCAGGTAGGCCGCACCCAGCGTGGAGGAAAGCAGCTCGCCCTGGCCCAGCACGTCGGCCTGCCAGTCCAGCGGACGGGTCGAGGCGCGCGCGTCGTCCAACAGGCCCTGCAGCGCCGCCAGGCGCTCGGCCAGCACTTCGCGGCCCAGGCCCAGTTCAACCAGGAAGCCCTCGTGGCGCTCGACCAGCGCGGCCACGCGATCACGGCTGTCCGGCGCGCCATCGGCGATCGCGGTCAGTTCGTTGGTGACCCCGGACAGCGCCGAAACCACCACCAGCACGCGTGAGCCGGTCTCTTCCGCACGTTTTTTCGCCAGCTTCCCGATCGTGTCCCAGCGATGACGACGCGACACCGAGGTGCCGCCGAACTTCAGTACGATCCAACGATCGACAAGGGGGGAAGCTGACATGGATTGGCTATGTAGAATGTGGGGAAGCCGCCCTCGGGGGCGGAACCTTTGATTCTAAGCGCAATATCCCCGTAGATGGCCGTCCTTCGTTACCTGCAGCTCGATGTCTTTGCCCCCCGCCCCGGAACCGGCAACCCACTGGGCGCCCTCCTGGACGCCGACGGGCTCTCCAGCAGCCAGATGCAGGCCCTGGCTGCCTGGCTGAACCTGTCCGAGACGGTGTTCTTCCTGCGCCCCAGCGCGCCCCGCGCCGACTACCACATCCGCATCTTCACCCCGACCCGGGAACTGGCGTTCGCCGGCCATCCCAGCGTCGGTGCGGCCTGGGTGGCGGTGACCCGTGGCCTGGCCCGGCCGCGCGACGGCGCGTTGGTCCAGCAATGCGCGGCGGGGTTGCTGCCGGTACGGGTGAGCGGCCCGGCCGAGGCACTGCAGATCCAGCTGGCCAGCCCACCGGCGCGGCAACTGGACACAGCGGCCGGCACCGCACCCGCAGCGCTGCTGGCGTTGGCTGCCGACGGTTGCGCACCGGAACTGTGGGACAACGGCGCACGCTGGTGGCTGCTGCCGCTGCGCGATGGCGCCGCCGTGCGCAGCCTGGTGCCGGACATGGCCGCGCTGGCCGCCTGGAGTCTCGCCACCGACGCCACCGGCGTGGCGGTGTTCGCCGACGAAGCCGGCACCGACCACACCCGCGTGGTGCGCGCGTTCTGCCCCGCCGACGCGCCGAGCGTGCCGGAAGACCCCGTCACCGGCAGCGCCAATGCGCTGATCGGCGCCTGGCTGCGGCAGCGCGATGCCCTGCCCGGCGGCGAAGGCCGCTACGTGGCCAGCCAGGGCCGCGAAGTGGGGCGCGATGGCCGCGTGCAGGTGCAGGTCGACGCGCAGGGCACGGTGTGGATCGGCGGCCAAGTGCAATGCGTGATCGACGGCAGCATCCATTGGTAGCGCCGCCCCACGCCGGGCGAACGCAGCACACGGACGCCGGGCATGGCCCGGCGCTACCGTATCCCCTCTCGTTTTACGGAGTTTGCCCCCTATGACCACCCGCCGTTTCCTGCAGCTGGATGTGTTCTCCCCGCGCGCCGGCGCCGGTAACCCGCTGGCCGTGGTACTGGATGCCGAGGGCCTGGATGACGCCAGCATGCAGGCCATCGCCCGCTGGACGCGCCTGCCCGAAACCACCTTCGTCTTTTCGCCGCAGGCACCCGGTGCCAGCTACCGGCTGCGCATGTTCAGTCCGCAGAAGGAAGTGCCGTTCGCCGGCCACCCCAGCGTTGGTACCGCGCATGCGGTGCTCCAGACGGGCCTCGCTACACCGGTCGAGGGCGTGCTGGTGCAGGACGGCATTGCCGGTGCGCTGCCGCTGCGCGTCAGCGGTGAAGGCGCGCAGCAGCGCATCGCCATCCGCACCCCGCGCGCGCAGCTGGCCGAGACGGCCAAAGCCACCGACCCGCGCCTGCAGGCCGCGCTGAAGGACTGGCCGCTGGGCACGCTGCCGCCGGCGCGCATGCAGGGCGGACGCAGCTGGTGGGTGGTGCAGGTGGCTGATGAAGCCGCATTGCGCGCCCTGCATCCGGACTGGAACGCGGTGGCTGCACTGGCCGAGTCCACCGACAGCATGGGCGTGTTCGCCTATGCCTTCAGCGATGGCAGCGAGGGCTTCGATCTTGCAGTACGTGCCTTCGTCGGCAACGGTCGCCGCTTCGAGGACGCCGCCTCAGGTGCTGCCAATGCGGTGCTGGCCGCGTGGCTGGACCTGCGCGATGCCCTGCCGCGCGGCCGTGCACCGTTCGAAGTCAGCCAGGGCCGCGAAGTCGGCCACGATGCGCGCCTGACGCTGCTGGTCGATGAGGATGGCGAGGTCTGGTCAGGGGGACAGGTGCAGACGGTGATCAGCGGCACTCTTGATTGGTAAAGGGACACTGTAGCGCCGAGCCCACGCTCGGCTGCTCCTCGGCCAGATCACGGGACCTGCAGAAGCCGAGCGTGGGCTCGGCTCTACAGATGCGCCGGCTCAACCCAGCTCGGCGTCCAGGCTGATCGGCACCGCGCTCAGCGCCTTGGATACCGGGCAGTTCTGCTTGGCGTCATCGGCAATGGCACGGAACTTGGCCGCGTCGATGCCCGGCACCACGGCCTTCACTTTCAGCCGGATCTGCGACAGCTGCGGGCCGCCTTCCAAAGACAGATCGACCTTGGCTTCGGTATCCAGCGAGGTCGGGGTGAAACCGGCTTCGCCCAGCTTGGCCGACAGCGCCATGGTGAAGCAGCCGGCATGCGCGGCAGCGATCAGTTCTTCCGGATTGGTGCCCTTCTCGTCGCCGAAGCGACTGTTGAAGCCGTAGCGGGTCTTGTCCAGCAGGCCACTCTGCGGCGTGCTCAACTGCCCCTTGCCCGACTTCAGATCGCCTTCCCAGTGCGCGGTGGCGTGTCGCGAGATTCCCATGTGCTGTTCCTGCGTGGCGGTGATGAACGATCACCCTGCCACGGGACGCGTTAGCCCTGCGTCGCTCCGCCGCACGCCCTGCGTCCACCCGACCGCAGGTACGTGGACACTTCCTGGCCAGCGGGAAACGCATTTCCCCCTTGTTTTCAGTAGTTTCGCGCATCCCCCCGATTGCGGAGCGCTGCCCGCCAGCCGCGTCCCAGCACCCCCATCCCCCACCGCCGGCCATGTACTGAATCGGCCTGGATATGAAAAAACATGCACTTTCCGCGCTTCGGGCTATTGGCGGCGCCCGAGAGTTGCCCTACATTGCGCTTGCCGACGGGGTTCGGCGCCGACCAAACAACCAACCGTTCACGGAACAGGAAACCATGGCAAAGACCGCTAAGAAGGCTGCCCCGAAGAAGGCAGTGAAGAAAGTCGCGACGAAGGCAGCCGCCAAGCCGGCCGCTCCGAAGCCGATCAAGGAAGTGCTGACCAAGTCCGGCCTGGTTGCACACATCGCTGAAGCCTCCGGCGTCATCGCCAAGGACGTCCGCGCTGTGCTGGCCTCGCTGGAAAGCGCCGTCGCCTCCTCGGTGCACAAGAAGGGCGCTGGCTCCTTCACCCTGCCGGGCCTGCTGAAGATCACCACCGTCAATGTGCCGGCCAAGCCGAAGCGCAAGGGCATCAACCCGTTCACCAAGGAAGAGCAGTGGTTCGCCGCCAAGCCGGCCACCACCAAGCTGAAGGTGCGTCCGCTGAAGAAGCTGAAGGACGCCGCGCTGTAAGCGCGCGCCCCAACGCAGATTCCGACGGGACGGCTCTGGCCGTCCCGTTTTTTTTTGCACGCGTCCGGCAGTGGATCCACGCCATGCGCGGACCTGCCGCCACGGGGCAATCCGCAACACAGCGTTGCCGCATACTGGGAAATTCCCGCTCAGGCCCGTCGCCATTAGCCGGGCGCGGCCTGGGCAGGCCCCGGAACGCACCGGGTGGAACACTGCGTGCAGCGGCGGCCATCGCCGCCGGCCGCGGCCTTGCCTATGGTGGGCACATCCTCCACTGCTACGGCGAGCATTCCCTCATGGCCAGCCCCTCCACCCGCTACCGGATCTCGGTGACCCCCATCGAAAAGGACGGGTTGCAGTGCACCGGGCGCTGCACCATCGAACTGGAACACCGCGCCAGCCGCGACCTGATGCGCCTGCTGGAAGCGGCACCGCGCACGGCCGGCCTCAGCGGTGACGAACGCGCGACGCTGGTCATCGCCACCCAGCTGCTGCGCGATGTCGTGCAACGCCATGCCGAAACCGACGGGCACGCGTTGGCCGCCATCGCCGGGCAGGTGCTGCCCGTACTGGACGCGCTGGAACAGTTGCCCTCCTCCCGCTGATACCCGCGCAGCCGATACACTGCCTCCTCCACGTCGCCTCGGGGAGGAGGCATGCGCAGGACCCTTTTCCTGATCGCGCCCCTGGTGCTGCTGGGCTGCTCCAGGCCCGCTGCAGCGCCAGAGGTTGCACCATCACCGGCTGTCTCCAGCAACGGAACACAGGCCATCGCCGGTACCGACGCGGCGTTCGTGCAGGCACCGGCGATCGATCCACTGTTTGCTGCGGTCGACGCCGACGCCGACGCCGACGCCGAAACACCGTCGGTGATGCTCAACCGCTACGTGATCGCGCTGCTCAACCGCAATCGCAGTGCCAGTGACGCAGCCTGGGCATTCCCACCCGCTGACCCGCGGCACGCAGACGATGCCGCACTGCGCCAGCTGCAGGACGTGCGCACGCTGCGGCTGGACAGCGAGCCCCCTGTGGCGCGCGATGGCCAGCAGCCCCCCAGGCTGCTGGAAGTGCCTGTGCGGATCCGCGCGGTCACCACGCAAGGTACTTTCCGCTTCGGCGGCTGGTACCGCGTGCAGCCCAGTGCTGATGGCCGCGCCTGGCAGATCCAGTCGGCGCAACTGCGGCCAACGCTGGACTGAACCGTTGCAGCGGCATGCACGCGCGATTCAGCCGCCCCGGCTACTCTTTCCTTCATCCATTCCCTGTCCAGCGGTCACCGCCATGCGCCTGCGTTCCCTGATGACCCGCCTCGCCGCCTCCACCGTACTGATCGCCGCCGCGATCGGCGCGCAGGCTGCCCCTTCCATTTCCGGCCGCGAACTGTCGGTCGGCGCCAGCGATGTGCAGCAGTATCTCGACGGCAGCTTCCCGCGTACCCAGGATGCGCTGGGCGGGCTGATCGCACTGACCATGAGCCACCCGCAGCTGAGCCTTCCTGCCGGCGAACGCCTGAACCTGGGCATGGACGTGGCGCTGGCCACTGCCGGTGGCAACCCGGCCAAGCTGGGAACGGTGAAGCTGAGCAGCGGCCTGCGCTACGACGCGCAGACACAGGGGTTCCACCTGCAGCAGCCGAGCGTGGATGACTTCACCCCGGCCAACCAGGGCGGTCGTCTCGACTCGCGCACCCGCGGTCTGCTCAATGCCTGGCTGAGTGACTACGCCCAGCGTGAGCCGATCTACAAGCTGGACCCCGCCGTGGCCGGCGTGCTCGGCGCACTGCAGGTGCAGTCGGCACAGGTGAAGAACGGCAAGCTGGTAATCACCTTCAACCAGAACCTGGGCAACCTGGCGCCGGCGGGCCTCCTCGGCAAGTGATGGGCAGTGCCGGCCGCTGGCCGGCACCCCGGTTATTGCATCTGCCGGCCAGCGGCCGGCCCTACCAGCAACGCATCACGCAGCCAGCGCGTTGACCACGGCCTCGCTGAAGGCCGGAATGTCATCGGGCTTGCGGCTGGTGATCAGGTTGCCGTCCACCACCACCTCGGCATCGCGCCAACGTGCGCCGGCATTGGCCAGGTCCTGCTGCAGCGACGGCCACGAGGTCACCTCGCGCCCCTTGGCCAGCCCGCTGTTGATCAGCAGCCACGGCCCATGACAAATCGCGGCCACCGGCTTGCCGGCATCGGCCACGCTGCGGATGAAGCCCAGCGCCGCCTCGTCGGTGCGCAGGGTGTCCGGGTTGATGACGCCGCCCGGCAGCACCAGGGCATCGAAGCGCCCGGCATCGGCCTCGGCCAGCGCCAGGTCCACCGCCACTACGCCGCCCCAGTCCTTGTCCTTCCAGCCCTTGATGCTGGCCTCCTGCGCAGGGGAGACCACGGTGACGATCGCGCCCTGCGCTTCCAGCAGGCGCTTGGGTTCGATCAGTTCGGACTGTTCAAAGCCGTGGGTCGCGAGGATGGCGACCTGCTTGCCGGCGATACGCTGTGCCATGTCGTGTGCTCCAGTGAGGGAGCACACAGGGTCGGCGAACGACCATTGCACGGCGGTGACCCGATCGTGCACGGCAGGTGGAGAGGCCCGGTCAGCGCTTGGGCTGCAGCATCGTACCGGAGCACTTGGGCGAGCCGCAGCGGCACTCCCAGATCTTCTTCAGCTTGGCGGTGTGGCGTTCGGCCAGGGTGATGCCGTAGTTGTAGGTCAGTTCCTCACCGGCCTTGATGTCCCGCAGCGCTTCGATGAAGACCTTGTCGCCACGGCTGTCGCCGTCCTCGTCTTCCTCGATCACCGCCTCGCAGTTCGGATCGCAGCTGTGGTTGATCCAGCGCGCGTCGTTGCCCTTGTAGTTGGCGTCGATCACCCAGTCGTCGTTGAGGGTGAACAGGAAGGTATGGCCACTTTCGACGTCGCCGCTGTCATCGGCATCAACGTCGCCGTGGCTGCGCAACAGGCCCTTGTACTGGATCACGCGCTCGCCCTGCTTGATCGGGGCCACGGCGAACACGCCGTTGCCATGGATGGAGGACTTGCGGGCTTGGATCTTCTTGGGCATCGGCAAGGGAGGTCTGCAGCGAAAGGAACGTTGATTCTCGCCCATTCCGGGTGATTGCGAAAATCACCCCGTTGGCGCAGCATGGCGCCCCGGCAATGGCCCCGGTGTGTCGTCCCGGTCCGTCCCAGCGCCGGCTGAATGCCCGGGTTGGATGCCGGCGAATAAAAGCGTACAATTTCAGTCCGCTTTAAGAACCGCTCGCATTCCCATGTTGCGTGTCACCAAGCTCACCGATTACGCCACCGTGGTACTGACCGTGCTCGCCGCCCGTCCGGGCGAGGTACTCAGTGCCACTGAGCTGGCCGAATTCACCGGTCTGGAGCCGCCCACCGTCAGCAAGGTGCTCAAGCCGCTGGCCCAGGCCGGCCTGGTGGAAGGCCTGCGTGGCGTGCGTGGCGGCTATCGGCTGACCCGCCCGGCCATCGAGATCTCGCTGTTCGAAGTGGTCGAAGCAATGGAAGGGCCGCTGGCCTTGACCGAATGCAGCCACGACCACCACCAGTGCGGCATGGCGCCCAAGTGCGGCGCGCGCAGCAGCTGGCGGCTGATCAACGACGTGGTCTCCGAGGCCCTGCGCGATGTCAGCCTTGCGCAGATCCTGCCCCCTCTTCCCCTTGTCGATGACGAACAGCGCCGCACCATCGCTGTCGACGTCGTCTCCTGATCCGTAGGCAGCCCCCCCCATGGCCACCGAAACCATCGAAACCGTCGCCCACGACGACACCCCCAACCGCGAGATCCACGAGCAGCTCGGCCGCAAGTATTCGGCCGGCTTCATCACCGAGATCGAATCGGACTCCCTTCCTGCCGGCCTGGACGAGGACACCATCCGTGCCCTGTCGGCCAAGAAGGAAGAGCCGGAATGGATGACGCAGTGGCGCCTGGACGCCTACCGCCACTTCCTGACCATGCCGATGCCGGACTGGGCCAAGCTTGAGATCGCCCCGATCGACCTGCAGGCGCTCAGCTACTACTCCGCGCCGAAGGGCCCGAAGTACGCCTCGCTGGATGACGTGCCCAAGGAACTGCTCGACACCTACGACAAGCTGGGCGTGCCGCTGCACGAGCGTGCCAAGCTGGCCGGCGTGGCAGTGGACGCGGTGTTCGACTCGGTGTCCGTCGGCACCACCTTCCGCAAGGAACTGGCCGAGAAGGGCATCATCTTCTGCTCGATGTCCGAGGCCATCAAGGAGCACCCGGAACTGGTGCGCCAGTACCTGGGCACCGTGGTGCCGGTGGGCGACAACTACTTCGCCGCGCTGAACTCGGCGGTGTTTTCCGATGGCAGCTTCGTGTTCATCCCCAAGGGCGTGCGCTGTCCGATGGAACTGAGCACCTACTTCCGCATCAACGCCGGCCACACCGGCCAGTTCGAGCGCACCCTCATCGTGTGCGAGGACAAGGCCTACGTCTCCTACCTGGAAGGCTGCACCGCGCCGATGCGCGATGAGAACCAGCTGCACGCCGCGGTGGTCGAGCTGGTCGCGCTGGAAGATGCCGAGATCAAGTACTCCACCGTGCAGAACTGGTACCCGGGCGACGAGAACGGCGTTGGCGGCATCTACAACTTCGTCACCAAGCGTGCCGAATGCCGTGGTGCGCGCAGCAAGGTCACCTGGACCCAGGTCGAGACCGGTTCGGCCATCACCTGGAAGTACCCGTCCTGCGTGCTGCTGGGCGACGATTCGGTGGGCGAGTTCCACTCGGTGGCGCTGACCCACCACCGCCAGCAGGCCGACACCGGCACCAAGATGATCCACGTCGGCAAGCGCACCAAGAGCAAGATCGTCAGCAAGGGCATCAGTGCCGGCCGCGGCCAGAACACCTACCGCGGCCTGGTCAAGGTGGACCGCAACGCCGATGGCGCGCGCAACTACACCCAGTGCGATTCGCTGCTGATCGGCAAGCAGTGCGGTGCCCATACCTTCCCCTATATCGAGGTGAAGAACCCGGGCGCCACCGTCGAGCACGAGGCCACCACCTCGAAGATTTCCGACGACCAGCTGTTCTACTGCCGCGCCCGTGGCATCAGCCAGGAAGACGCGGTGTCGATGATCGTCGACGGCTTCTGCAAGCAGGTGTTCCGCGAACTGCCGATGGAGTTCGCGGTGGAAGCCAAGAAGCTGCTGGAAGTCTCGCTGGAAGGTTCGGTGGGCTGACCGCCCGCCCCTGCCCTCGCAAACGCATTCTCTTTATCGGCGGGCTGCGGCCCGCCCCACGGAAATCCCCACCATGCTGAAGATCGACAACCTCCACGCCCGCATCGGCGACAAGGAAATCCTCAAGGGCCTCTCGCTGGATGTGAAGCCCGGCCAGGTGCACGCCATCATGGGCCCCAACGGCGCCGGCAAGTCCACCCTCGGTAATGTCCTGGCCGGCCGTGACGGCTACGAAGTCACCGAAGGCAGCGTGCAGTTCGACGGTGTGGACCTGCTCGAGCAGGAACCGGAAGTGCGCGCCGCCGCCGGCCTGTTCCTGGCCTTCCAGTACCCGGTGGAAATCCCGGGCGTGAACAACACCTACTTCCTGCGCGCAGCACTGAATGCACAGCGCAAGGCGCGTGGTGAAGAAGAACTCGATTCCATGCAGTTCCTGAAGCTGGTGCGGCAGAAGCTGGCCGTGCTGCACCTGAAGGACGAGCTGCTGCACCGTGGCGTCAACGAAGGCTTCTCCGGTGGCGAGAAGAAGCGCAACGAGATCTTCCAGCTGGCCGTGCTCGAGCCGAAGCTGGCGATCCTCGACGAAACCGATTCGGGCCTGGACATCGATGCGCTGAAGAGCGTGGCCGACGGCGTCAACGCACTGCGCGCCGCCGACCGCTCGTTCCTGGTCATCACCCACTACCAGCGCCTGCTGGACTACATCAAGCCGGACGTGGTGCACGTGCTGGCCGATGGCCGCATCGTCAAGACCGGCGGCCCGGAACTGGCGCTGGAACTGGAAGCGCACGGCTACGATTTCCTCAAGGATCGCGTGGTGCGCGAGGCGGCGGTCTGATGAGCGCCCTGCTTGATTCGATGGCCCAGGCCTTCTGCGGCAGCGATGCGCGCCGCGAAGTGCTGGATGCGGCCCTGCGCGACGGCCTGCCGGCCGCCCGCAACGAAGCCTGGAAGTACACCTCGCTGCGCCAGCTGGAGCGCCGTGCGTTCTCGGCTGCACCGCTGCAGGGGCCTGCCCTGGATGCCGCGCTGCTGGAGGACATCCCGGCGCCGCGCCTGGTGTTCGTCAATGGCCGCCTGGATGCCGCGCTGAGCGACGTGCACGCCCTGCCGGCCGGCGTGCAGCTGCAGCCGCTGTCGGCCGCACTGGCCTCCGGCGAAGACGCCGTGCGTTTCCTTGGCCGCCGTTACGAGCGCAGCGAAGAGATCTTCGCCCGCCTCAACGCCGCACTGGCCGATGAAGGCGTAGTGCTGCGCGTGGACGACGGCGTGCAGGTCGAAACGCCGCTGCAGCTGGTGTTCGCCAGCGTCGCCGGCGCCACCGACCTGGCCTGGCACCACCGCCACCTCATCGAACTGCGTGCAGGCGCCAGTCTGGGCGTGGTCGAGCACCGCTTCAGCGTGGGCGACTCGGCGCACCTGGACAATACCGTGCTGCATGCCCACGTCGCCCGCGATGCCGTGCTCAAGCACGCCCGCGTGCAGGCCGGCAGCGCGCGCCAGACCAGCTTCCTGCGTACCGACGCGGTGCTGGCCCGCGACGCGCAGTACCACCGCGTCGACCTGGAACTGGGCGCCGCGCTCAGCCGCCACGAACTGAACGTACGCCTGGAAGGCGACAACGCCCAGCTGACCGCCAACGGCGTGCTGCTCGGCAATGGCCGGCGCCACGTCGAAACCCGCCTGGGCATCGACCACATCGCACGCGATACCGCCTGCGGACTGCTGTGGCGCGGCGTCGCCGCCAACCGCAGCCGCGTGGTGTTCCATGGTGGCATCCAGATCCGCGAAGGCGCCGATGGCACCGACGCGAACCTGTCCAACAAGAACCTGCTGCTGTCGGCCGATGCCGAGATCGACACCCAGCCGACGCTGGTAATCGACGCCGATGAAGTGAAGGCCGCGCACGGTGCGACTGTCGGCCAGCTCGATGCCAACGCGCTGTTCTACCTGCGCTCGCGCGGCCTGCCGCAGGCACAGGCGCAGGCCCTGCTGAGTGCGGCTTTCTGCCATGAGCCCCTGAAAATCCTGCCGGATATCCTGCGCGAGCAGCTGGCACGCCGCCTGGACAAGGCACTGGCCGAGGCGGGTGTGGCATGAACCTGTCCACCCCGCGCCCGATCGAAGAACGCTCAGGCGCCCCCGACTGGGACCGCGTCCGCCTCGACTTCCCGCTGCTGATGCGTGAAGTGCATGGCAAGCCGCTGGTTTATTTCGACAATGCCAACACCGGCCAGAAGCCGGTGCAGGTGATCGGCGCGGTGGACGAGTTCTACCGCCGCTACAACGCCAACGTCAGCCGCGCGGTGCATGCACTGGGCAGCGAAGCCACCGACGCCTACGAAGGCGCACGCAACACGCTGGCGCGCTTCCTCAACGTGCGGCCCAGCGACCTGGTGCTGTGCAGTGGCACCACCTTCGCCATCAACCTGGTGGCCTATTCGTGGGCGCTGCCGCGGCTGAAGGCCGGCGACGTGATCCTGATCACGCGCATGGAGCACCACGCCAACATCGTGCCCTGGCAGCTGGTCGCTCAGCGGACCGGTGCCACCATCCGCGTGGCCGAGATCACGCCCGATGGCGCACTGGACCTGGATGCGCTGCGCGCGGCGATGACCCCGGAGGTCAAGCTGCTGGCCGTCACCCATGTCTCCAACGTGCTGGGCACGGTCAATCCGGTGCGCGAAATCTGCCGTGAAGCGCGCAAGCGCGGCATCATCACCGTGGTCGATGGCTCGCAGGCCGCGCCGCACCGCAAGGTCGACGTGGCGGCGATCGGCTGCGACTTCTACGCCATCACCGGCCACAAGATGTGCGGCCCGACCGGTACCGGTGCACTATGGGCGCGCCGCGAGCACCTGGACGCGATGCCGCCGTTCCTCGGTGGCGGCGAGATGATCAAGGAAGTCAGCTTCGACGGCACCGTGTTCAACGATGCCCCGCACAAGTTCGAAGCCGGCACCCCCAACATCGCCGGCTTCATTGGCCTGGGCGTGGCGGCGGACTATCTGCAGAACGTCGGCTTGGACCACGTGGAAGCGCGCGAAGCCGAGCTGCTGGCGCACTTCACCGAAGAGCTGCGCCGGGTCGATGGCCTGCGCATCATCGGCGAGGCACCGGAAAAGGCAGCGGTGGTGTCGTTCCTGATCGACGGCGCCCACGCGCATGATCTGGCTACCCTGCTGGATCTGGAAGGCGTGGCCGTGCGTTCGGGCCAGCACTGCGCGCACCCGCTGCTGCAGTATTACGGGGTGGCGGCAACCTGCCGTGCGTCGTTGGCGTTCTACAACACACACGCCGAGATCGATCGGTTCATGACTGCGTTGACCAAGGTACGCAAGCTGCTGGGGTGAGATTCCCCGGCCAGCCCGAAACATCGAGAACGCCGCGGGAAACCGCGGCGTTTTTCATGGCGGCGCCAATGGCAGGATCGAAGACACACAGAGCTCCGCAGGCCATTGCCCAATATGCCCCTTGCCGAAAGGGAAAACGGGCCGGCCCGCCGCTACGATTCCGGTGAGTTCAACCGTCTGCTGCGGCGGCAGCACCAGGATGGGAATTCCATTCACCCACACGCCCTCAGCCGCCCATGGGTTCCGTACCGGTGGCCCGGGATGCAGTGCAGACATTTCAAAACGATCAACGTAAGCACCCCGCACGCGCACCAATCTCCCGTGATAGCGCGTGGGATCGGCCCGCAGCGCCTCGAGCGTGACCGGCAACGCACGGGACGGACTGAAACCCGGGCACCCCAGGCCGTTGGGCGCAATGCCGCCGCCGTCTACGTGCGCCGGCAGACGTACCAGCGCCGTCATCATCCCCGCGGTCAACGCCAGCGCGATTCCCTTCGACACGTCCACGCCACGGTCCTGCATGACAATTGCTGAAGCGCGAGCATACCGTTGCCGGAACTGCCGGGGTGCCCCATTTGCGCCCGCCCCCACCCCACCTAGAATGTGCCCATGAGCACCCTGACCTTCCGCGCCGCCACGTCGGCCGACATCCCCGCCCTGATTACCCTGGTCACCTCGGCCTACCGTGGCGACGCCAGTCGCGCCGGCTGGACCACCGAAGCCGACCTGCTGGATGGCGCCCGCATCGACGCCGAAGGCATCCAGGGCGACCTCGACCGCCCGCGCTCCACGATCCTGCTGGCCGAACGCGAGGGCCAACTGGTGGCCTGCGCCCACGTCGCCGATGTCGACGGCAAGGGCTACTTCGGCATGTTCTCGGTCGACCCGGCCCAGCAGGGCGGTGGCGTCGGCAAGCAGCTGATGGATGCTGCCGAAGCGCACGCCGCGCGCGAATGGAATGTGCCGGTGATGCAGATGACCGTCATCGACGTGCGCGAAGAACTGATTGCCTTCTACGAGCGCCGCGGCTACAGCCGTACCGGCATCAAGAAGCCGTTCCCGTATGGCGACGAACGCTTCGGCATCCCCAAGCGCGACGACCTGCGCTTCGAGATCCTGGAAAAGCCGCTGGCCGGAGCCGCCGCGTGAGCGAGGCCTGGACCTTTGTCTGTGCCGGCAACGAGCTGCTGCCGGGTGAAATGAAGAGCGTGTTCGACGAAGTGACCGGCACGCCGATCGTGGTGTTCAACCTCGACGGCGAGCTGTACGCACTGGAAGACCAGTGCACGCACGAAGAGTTCGAGCTTTCCTCGGGCGAGTTCAACACGACCGAAGGCAGCGTGGAGTGCGTGCTGCACGGCGCGCGCTTCGACGTGCGCGATGGCCGCGCCCTGTGTGCCCCGGCCTATACCCCGGTGCCCAAGTTCCCGGTGAAGCGGGAGCACGACGCGGTCTGGACCCGCGACGACCGCGATTGAGGCCGCGCCCGGCCTTCAGGGATCACCCTCGGGCGCTCCTACCGAAGAGCACCCACCCGCCGGGTGGATCTACCAGGGCGTCCTGAGCGGCGCCCCAGGGCCCTTTCGGGCCATCCGGATGGACCCCTGGATTGCGCATATGCGAATCATTATCGTTTATGTTATTCTACGTAACATCTTCGTAACGACTCCGCCTCTGCGCCATGGCTTCGCCCGCGCCCACCGCCGCGTTGTGCCAGCTCGCCCGCCACGGGTGGCCGCTGCTGGTGGCCGTGTTGCTGACGCTGCTGCTGGGCTGGTCGGCACTGCACGAAGGACGTGGTACGGCAACCGACGTGATGCCCACGGTGCACGCCCAGGGTGCCGCGCCCGCGTCCCCGCCACATGCACTGCCGCACGAACAGGCGATGCACCGCGCGGAGTCCGAACCTGATGGCAATCGCGGCGACAAGCCACCGGTGTTGCGACGGCTCTGCCTGCAGTTCCCACAGAGTGCCCCTGCGGACGCTCCGGCGACGCTGACACCGGCTCCCGCGGTGCACGGGCCGGACCGACGCCAGCCCCCCTCACAGGCACCGCCCGCGCTGCTGGCCTGACGCTCTGCTGCGCGCTGCGCAGTCGTATCCGCACGTTCCCCTTTTCGCTCCATGTCCTGCTGCCGCGCCGCCTGCGCCGGCCGCCCCTTCCTGTTCCCTCTCTGCAGACGCCCATGAAACCGATCAAGAGCCGCAAGCACGCTTCACCGCTTCGTACCCTGCCGCTGGCCACCGCCAGTCTTGCCGCCGGCTTTGGCCTGGCGGCGCTGCCCATGCTGGCCTACGCCGAAGCCGCCGACAACGCGCGCACCCTGGACAAGATCGATGTGCACGCTACCCGCGGCTACAAGGCTGACAAGGTGGCCTCGCCGAAGTTCACCCAGCGCCTGCAGGACACCCCGCAGACCATCCAGGTCATCACCAGCGACCTGTTCAACCAGCAGGGCGCCACCACGCTGACCGAAGCGCTGCGCAACAGCCCCGGCGTGGGCACCTTCTATGCCGGCGAGAACGGCAACACCACCACCGGCGACGCGCTGTTCATGCGCGGCTTCGACACATCCAACAGCCTGTACGTGGACGGTGTGCGCGACCTGGGCTCGATCTCGCGCGATGTGTTCAACATCGAACAGGTGGAAGTGACCAAGGGCCCGGCCGGCACCGACAACGGTCGTTCGGCACCGACCGGTGCAATCAACCTGGTCAGCAAGCAGGCCAACCGGCAGGACGCCACTTCGGCCAGCATTTCGCTGGGCAGCGACCAGCAGCGCCGCACCACGGCCGACTGGAACCAGTCGCTGGGCGCCACCAGCGCGCTGCGCATCAACGGCATGTGGCAGGACAGCGACCAGCCCGGCCGCGACCACGTGCAGAACAAGCGCTGGGGCATCGCACCGTCGCTGGCCTTTGGCCTGGGCACTGCCACGCGCTACTACCTCAACCTGCTGTACGTGAAGCAGGACAACGTGCCCGATGGCGGCGTTCCCACTCTGGGCTTGCCAGGCTGGACCCCGCAGCCGACCCTGGAAGCGCTGGCCGGCCACCCAATCGATCCGGAAAACTTCTACGGCACCCGCGCCGACCACGATGACGTGACCGCGAAGATGGCCACGTTCCGCTTCGAGCACGATTTCAACGACAGCGTGCGCCTGACCAACACCGCGCGCTGGGGCCGCACCGAACAGGACTACCTGCTCACCGCCTTCATGGGCACCGGCGTGCGCGGCGCGGGTGGCCGACCGACCGGCAACATCACCTATACCAACCCGGCTGACCTCTCCAGCTACGCCATCGCGCGCAGCCTGCCGACCTTCAAGGACCAGCGCAACACTATCCTCACCGATCAGCTGAACCTGCGCGCGGACTTCGCCACCGGCGCGGTCGGCCACGCGCTGAGCGCCGGCCTGGAGTTCACCCGTGAGGAACTGGACAGCTACGGCCAGGCCGCTACGGCCGGTACCAGCTGGCCCGCCGCCAACCTGTACGACCCGGACTGGAACGTCAGTGGCCTGAGCTGGGCGCACAACGGCGCCGATGCGCACGGCAAGACCACCACCTCCTCGGCCTACCTGTTCGACACCCTGTCCTTCGGTGAAAGCTTCCTGCTGACCGCTGGCGTGCGCGCCGACCACTTCAAGACCGAATATGCCAGCGCTTCGGTGTGCGGTGGCCGCGGTGGCCCGGCCTGCGGCAGCAACCCCACCGGTACCGTGCTGCGCAATCCGACGCTGGAAGCCAGCGACACCCTGCTGAACTGGAAGCTGGGTGCACTGTACAAGGTCGGCGACACGGTCAGCCTGTACGCCAACTACGCCATTTCCCAGCAGCCGCCGGGCGGTGCCAACTTCCAGCTGAGCAGCTCGGCCAGCAGCGCCGACAACCCGAAGCTGGACCCGCAGAAGGCCAAGACCTTCGAAGTGGGCAGCAAGTGGGGCTTCATGGACGATGCGCTGGCGGTGAACCTGGCGCTGTTCCAGACCGACGTGGACAACGAAATCAACACCACCGTGCTGGATGATGCCGGCAACCCGACTCAGACCGGCAGCAAGCGCGTCAAGGGCGTGGAGCTCTCCGCAGTCGGCCGCCTCACCGACAACTGGTCGGTCAGCGCCGGTTACAGCCATCTGGACACCGAAGTGAAGGAAGGTGCCAAGGTGGCCGCCGACGGCACCACCAACCTGACCTATACCCCGGACGACACGTTCACCGGCTGGACCAGCTACATCCTGCCCTACGGCATCACCGTGGGCGGCGGCGTGCGCTATGCCGCCGGCATGCACCGCGGCACCGACGGTGCGGTGGGCACCCCGTCGTTCACCAAATCCTACGTGGTGTACGACGCTGTCGTGTCCTGGGCGATCAACGAGAACATCTCGCTGCGCTTGAACGGCTACAACCTGTTCGACAAGCAGTACGTGGCCAGCATCAACAAGAGCGGCTACCGTTACACCCCGGGTGCCCCGCGCACCTTCCTGCTCAGCGCGGACATCCGCTTCTGATGCATTGCGCGGGGGAGCCACGCTCCCCCGCGCCCCAAAAGGAACCGCCATGCTGCTGCACATTCCCGACGTGCTTTCACCCCAGGACGTGGCGCAGGCACGCAGGCGGCTCGACGCTGCAGACTGGACCGACGGTCGCGAGACCGTCGGTACGCAGGGTGCAATGGTCAAGCACAACCAGCAGCTGGCGGATACCTCGCCCCTGAAAGCGGAGCTGGGCCGGGACGTGCTGGCCGCACTGAGCCGCAGCCCCCTGTTCTTCGCTGCAGCGCTGCCCCTGAAGATCCTGCCGCCGCGCTTCAACCGCTACACCGGCGGTGGCACCTACGGCTTCCATGTCGATGGCGCGGTGATGAACCTGGGCAACGGCGAACAGCTGCGCTCGGACATCTCCTGCACCCTGTTCCTGTCCGATCCGGACGAGTACGAGGGCGGCGAGCTGATCATCAGCGACACCTACGGCGAGCATGAAGTGAAGCTGCCGGCCGGCGACCTGATCGTGTACCCGTCCAGCAGCCTGCACCAGGTGCGGCCGGTCACCAACGGCGCGCGCGTGGCCTCGTTCTTCTGGGTGCAGAGCATGATCCGCGATGACGTGCAGCGGCGCCTGCTGTGGGAAATGGACGGCTCGATCGAGCGCCTGCGCCAGACCGGTGGCGACGCTGAGGCGGTGCTACAGCTGACCGGCGTGTACCACAACCTGCTGCGGCGCTGGAGCGAGGTCTGAGCCGGTTGCGGCCGTCCCGCGATCGTTTGGCAATCATTCTCATTTGCAACGGCTAACAGCTCTCATTACAATCACGCCCCGTTGATGCCGGCCGCTGCCGGCGACCGCCCGGGGACCCCTGCTTGCTGCGCCCGCTCCGCCCTCGCCCACTGATCCATCGCAAGATGGGTACCGCCATGCGCGGTCAGCGTCCCGCGCTGGCCAGCCTGCTGGCGTGGGTGGCGATGCTGGTGCTGCTGCTGGGCACCCTGCCGCTGTTGCCGCATCCGGCCACAGCGATGGCCGTGCAGGTCCCGCTGGAAGAACGTGGTGGCGAAGGCCCGTTGCAGGAAGAGGCCCCGGCCAAACTGCGCCGCTGCGCCTCCACCCCGACAAAAGCGGCCGAGAAGGCGCCGCCGCCGCTGTTGCTGGCCAGCCAGTGGCTGCGTACAGAACTTGAACTCGTACCCGCCACGCCGGCCATGCCCGGCGTGCGCCCGGACTGGCCGCTGGCCGCTCCGGACACGCCCTGGGCCGACGCGCCGGGGCGTCGCCAGCAACGCGGCCAGGCGCCGCCGCTCGCCTGATCCACGGCCCGACGTGACCGCCTGCGCGGTCGCGCCCGCACGCCGCTGCCTGCTTCATCCCTGCCGCCCCTGACCGGGCTTTCCGTGCATGCCGCGCCCTTCGCGCCCGGCATCGCACCTCTCTGCATCTTTCGAGGTAACTGCCATGGCCCAGCGCCATCGTGTCCGTTCGTCCCTGTCCCGCCCCCTGCTGACCAGCGCCGTGCTGGCGGCGATGGCGGCCCCTGCTCTCGCCCATGCGGAGATCGCCGACGCCCCGCAGACGCTGGACAAGGTGGTGGTCACCGCCTCCGGCTTCGAACAGAAGGTGGTCGATGCACCGGCCAGCATCAGCGTGGTCAGCCGCGAGGAACTGAGCAAGCGCCCGTACACCAACCTGGTCGACGCGCTGCGCGACGTCGAAGGCATCGACGTCGGCCTGGAGGCCACCGACAAGAACGGCCGCGCCACCATCTCGATGCGCGGCCTGCCGTCCGAATACACCCTGGTGCTGATCGACGGCCGCCGCCAGAGCAATGTCGGCCAGCTGTACCCGAACAACTTCGGCGGCGGCCAGTTCGCCTACCTGCCGCCGCTGGACGCGATCGAACGCATCGAAGTGGTGCGCGGCCCGATGTCCACCCTGTACGGCTCGGACGCGATGGGCGGCGTGATCAACATCATCACCCGCCGCAACCAGGACAGCTGGCACGGCGCGCTCACCCAGGGCTTCACCGTGCAGCAGGACAACCAGTTCGGCGATGCACGCACCACCGACCTGTACCTCAGCGGCCCGCTGCTGAAGGATCGCCTGAGCCTGGCGGTGCGCGGCAGCTACTACGATGCCAAGGCATCGAACCCGGAATGGGATGCGCTGACCCTGCCCGATGGCACGCTGTGGGAGCGCAGCATCGGCTTCGGTGGCGGCGGCAAGTCGGTGGCCAACACCAACTGGAACACCGGCGTGCGCCTGGACTTCCGCGTCAACGATGACCACGAGCTGTGGCTGGACTACGACGTCTCGCGGCAGAAGTACGACAACAGCGAAGGCCAGACCGGCACCCTGGACAGCCTGGCCAGCCTGTGGCGCGTCGGCAATGCGGTCATCCCGAACCCGAACGGCAGCGGCACGGTCACCCGCCGCGTGGTGCAGCCGCGCGTGGGCTACACCGCCTACCAGCGCTACGAGCGCGACCAGCTCTCGCTGACACACCAGGGCCGCTACAGCTTCGGCACCTGGCAGACCTCGCTGACCCACAGCAAGAGCAGCAACCTCGGCCGCTCGCTGCCGCTGACCCTGGACGAGCGCGCCAACCTGCAGACGCTGTGGAATGACGTCTGCCGTCGTACCGGTGCCGCCAACAACTGCGCGGCGGGCCGTGGCAATGCGCTGACCGCACTCAACCCCAGCGAAATGGCGCGCCTGCAGTCGTTCCTGCCGCGTCCGCTGCGCACCATGGAACTGGAAGGATACGTGCTCGACACGATGCTGGATCTGGACTTCGGCGCGCACACGCTGACCGTCGGCGGCCAGTACAACGACACCGACATGATCGACGGCGTGTTCGGCATGGATGGCGCCGGCTATCGCAGCAACACCCGGCAGAAGCACCGCATGTGGGCGCTGTTTGCCGAGGACAACTGGGCGCTGACCGATACCCTGACGGCCACCTTCGGCCTGCGCCACGACGACCACAACATCTTCGGCAGCCATCTCAGCCCGCGCGGCTACCTGGTGTGGAACGCCAACGATGCGTGGACCTTCAAGGGCGGCGTCAGCACCGGTTACAAGACGCCGCGCCCGGACCAGCTGTTCCCGGGCATCACCGGCTTTGGTGGCCAGGGCGTGCTGCCGCTGGTGGGCTCGCCGAACCTGAAGCCGGAAACCAGCACCAACTACGAGCTGGCCGCCTACTACGAAGGCCAGCGCTGGGGCTTCAACGTCACCGGCTTCATCAACACGTTCGAGGACAAGATCGCCAGCGGCGGCACCTTCCCGAACTGCGAAGTTGCGCCGGCCGGCAGCGGTTACTGCGTGGACATCGGCCCGGGCTGGGCGGCGCTGGGCTACAGCACCTTCACCCAGAGCGTGAACATCGACAAGGTTGAAACGCGTGGTGTGGAAATGGCGGCGCACGTCGACCTGCTCGACAGCCTGCAGCTGCGCGGCAACTACACCTGGACCCGGAGCGAGCAGACCAGCGGCGCGCAGAAAGGCCTGCCGATTGCCGGCACCACCCCGGCCAAGCACATGGCCAATGCCAGCCTGAACTGGCAGCTAAACGACGCCATCAGCCTGTCGCTGATCGGCGAGGGCCGCTACGACCGCTACCGCGACACCCTGCTCGACGCCAACGGCGCCAGCCAGACCCGTTACTACGAGGACTACACCCTCTTCCACCTGGGGGGCAGCTGGAAGGCAACGCCGTGGCTGACGGTCAATGCGCGGGTCAACAATCTGTTCGACAAGAACTTCGTCTCGCAGTCGTGCCTGCTGATCAGCCCGAGCGAGTTCAACTGCGTGGACGACTACGCGACCAAGGACCAGCGCCGCAGCTACTGGATCTCGTTGAACGCGACGTTCTGATCGCCGCGCCCTGCCCCTGCTCCACCCATGGCGTGGATCCAGCGATCGATGGTGCCGGCCGCTGCCCGGCAACCCGAAATACCTGCTCCGGGATACAGAACGACACGCAATTGCGAGCTATTCTCATCAATGATGTAATGGGCAGTCCCCGTCCGCCCCGAACCGTGCCGTGAGCCGTCCCGCGTCTTCCACCGTGCAGCAGCAACAGAACCGGGGCTTCTGGCTGCGGACGCTGCACCAGTGGCACTGGATCAGCTCCGCGGTTTGCCTGATCGGCATGCTGCTGTTCGCGGTGACCGGCCTGACCCTCAACCATGCCGCGAAGATCGAGGCCAAACCCCAGGTGCAGAACCAGCATCTGGAACTGCCGGCCGCGCTGCTGGGCCAGCTGGGCACGCGCGAGGACGGCAACGCGCCGATTCCGCGCCCGGCCCGGCAATGGCTGGATACGCAGCTGGGCATCGCCATCGGTGGGCGCCCGGCCGAGTGGTCGGCCGAGGAGATCTACCTGTCGCTGCCGCACCCCGGTGGCGACGCCTGGCTGAGCATCGACCGCGAAACCGGCGCGGTGGAGTACGAATCGACCTCGCGCGGCGTGGTCTCCTACCTCAACGACCTGCACAAGGGCCGCAATGCCGGCCCGGCGTGGGGCTGGTTCCTGGACCTGTTCGCCGTGGCCTGCCTGGTGTTCTGCATCACCGGCCTGTTCCTGCTGCACCTGCATGCGCGGCAGCGGCGCATGACCTGGCCGCTGGTCGGCCTCGGCCTGATGATCCCGCTGCTGATCGCCCTGCTGCTGATTCACTGACTTTCCCTCGTTTCCGGAGCCGCCCCATGCGCGTCACCCTGACCATCGCCCTCAGCGGCCTGCTGGCCACCTCGCCGGCCTATGCCACCACCCTCGACATCAACGTCGAAGTGCCCAAGCTCAACGTGGCCGAGTACCACCGCCCGTACGTGGCCGTGTGGCTGGAAGGCGCCGACCAGAAGGTCGCGGCCAACCTGTCGGTCTGGTACCAGCAGACCAGCAACAGCGAAGGCCATGGCACCAAGTGGCTGCCCGACCTGCGCCAGTGGTGGCGCAAGAGCGGCCGCACTCTGCAGGTGCCGGTGGACGGCGTGACCGGCCCGACCCGCCCGGCCGGCAAGCACGCGCTGTCGTTCAACGACAAGCAGCCGGCGCTGAAGCAGCTGGCCCCGGGCAACTACACCCTGGTGGTGGAAGCGGTGCGCGAAGTCGGTGGCCGCGAACTGCTGAAGATCCCCTTCACCTGGCCGGCCACCGCCGCGCAGAACGGCAAGGCGCAGGGCGCCACCGAACTGGGCCAGGTCACCCTCGCCGTCAAGCCCTGACCGTCTGTTCCGGGGTCAGAACCCCTTCGCAGTAAGGGCTCTGACCCCATCCACCCAACGCCCCTGGAGTCTTCCGCATGAAGCGCACGCTCGTCCTCGCCGCCGCCCTGGCCGCTGCCCTTCCCTTCTCCGCCCTGGCCCACAAGGCCTGGCTGCTGCCCTCGCAGACCGTGATCGCCGGCAACGCGCCGTGGATCACCGTTGACGGTGCGGTTTCCAACGACCTGTTCTATTTCAACCACATGCCGCTGCGCCTAGAATCGCTGGTGATCACCGCCCCGGACGGCAGCAGCGTGCAGCCGCAGAACGCAGCCACCGGCAAGTACCGCAGCGTGTTCGACCTCGAACTGAAGCAGCCGGGCACCTACCGCATCGCCTCGGTCAACGACGGCCTGTTCGCCACCTACGAACAGAACGGCGAGCGCAAGCGCTGGCGCGGTACCGCCGCCACCTTCGGCGAACTGCCCAAGGATGCGAAGAACCTGGAAGTGAGCCAGTCGGTGGGCCGCGTGGAGACCTTCGTCACCAACGGTGCGCCGAACGATACCGCGCTGAAGCCCACCAACCATGGCATCGAGCTGATTGCCGTCGGCCACCCGAACGACCTGTTCGCCGGCGAGGAAGCCACCTTCCGCGTGCTGGTCGATGGCAAGCCGACCGCCGGCCTGGCATTCGAGATCGTGCGTGGCGCCACCCGCTACCGCAACGCGCAGGACGAGCTGAAGCTGACCAGCGATGCCAAGGGCGAAATCAAGGTGACCTGGCCGGAAGCCGGCATGTACTGGCTGGAAACCGGCACCGAAGACAGCAAGACCTCGGTGAAGCAGGCCGCCAAGCGTCGCCTGAGCTACGTGGCCACGCTGGAAGTGCTGCCGCAGTAATGTGGACCGCGATGCCGGGCGCGCCCCGGCGTCGCCGCCGCAACGCATCACCATGACCGATTCCCTGCTCGACATCGCCCGCCTCGGCGGCACCACCATGGGCACCACCTGGAGCGTGTCGCTGGTCGCGCCGCGCCAGCGCGACCTGCACCCGCTGCACGCCGGCATCCAGGCGCGCCTGGACGAGGTGGTCGCGCAGATGAGTACCTGGGAAACCCGCTCGAACCTCAGCCGCTACAACAGCGCCGATGCCGGCCAGTGGTGCACCCTGCCGAACGAGACCCGCACGGTCGTGGCCTGCGCCCAGGCCATCGCTGCCGCCAGCGACGGTGCGTTCGATCCCACCATCGGTCCGCTGGTGGCACTGTGGGGTTTTGGTGCACATGCCGGTGACCGCCGCCAGCCCGACGCCGCTACGCTGCAGGCCACGCGCGAGCGCTGTGGTTGGCAGCGCCTGCAATGGCAGGGCGACGCACTGCTGCAGCCGGGTGGACTGGTACTGGATCTGTCGGCGATCGCCAAGGGGTTCGGCGTCGATCACGTGGCCGCCTGGCTGCGCGATCAGCGCATCGCTGCTGCACTGATCGAGGTCGGTGGCGAACTGGCCGGCTACGGCCGCAAGCCCGACGGCCAGCCGTGGCGCGTGCTGGTGGAATCCGCACCCGAAGAAGACGCGCACACCGGAACACCACCGCGGGTGCTGGCGCTGGACGGCAAGGCGGTCGCCACATCGGGCGATCGCTGGCACCAGTACCAAGCCGATGGCGAGGCCTACAGCCACAGCCTCGACCCGCGCAGCGGCAGGCCGGTTCGCCAGGTTGCAGCGGCGGTGACGGTGGTCGCCGACGACGCGATGCATGCTGATGCCTGGGCCACCGCACTGACCGTACTCGGCCACGAACAGGGCATGGCGCTGGCCGAACGCGAAGGACTGGCCGTGCGTTACCTGCAACGGGCCGCCGAAGGCCCCCGCGAATTCCTCAGCAGCGCCTTCCAGCGCCTGCTCGACGGGCAGGACGCATGAGCGCACGCCCATCGCGCGCCTGGCTCGGCAACGCGCTGGTCCTGCTGCTGCTGGCAGTGATCGGCTGGGCGCTGCTGCGCCTGCATCTGGGCGACGCCTGGTGGCAGGGCGCCCCACCGGCACGGCAGTCGCAGATCGCGGTGATCGCCACGGCGCTGTATGCGCTTGCCTGCGCTGCACTGTGGTGGCGTGGGCGACCGCGCGACGATGCTGCTTCTGGCGACGTCGCACCGATCCTGCTGGTCTGGTCCAGCCAGACCGGCTTCGCCCGCGAACTGGCCGAACGCAGTGCCGAGGCATTGCGTGGTACCGACGTGCCGGTGCGCGTGCGCGGCCTGCATGAGGTCGATGCCACCTTGCTGGCCGGCAGCCAGCGTGCATTGTTCATCGCCAGTACCACGGGCGAAGGCGACCCACCCGATCATGCGCTGCCGTTCCTGCGCGGGGTGATGGCCTCACCGCCTGCGCTGCAGCACCTGCACTACGGCGTGCTCGCACTGGGCGACCGCAGTTACGGCCACTTCTGCGGATTCGGCCACCAGCTCGACCAGTGGCTGCGCCAGCACGGTGCGCATCCGCTGTTCGATGCGATCGAAGTCGACAACGCCGATCCGGCCGCACTGCGCCATTGGCAGCAGTTGCTGGGCCAGCTCGGCGGCGGCGCCAGCGAGCTGCCCGACTGGAGCCCGGCCGAGTACCAGCCGTGGACGCTGCTGCAACGCACGCATCTGAATCCCGGCAGCCCGGGCGGCGCGGTGTACTGGCTGCGCCTGCAGCCACCGGCAGGCCACAACGTGCAGTGGCAGGCCGGTGACATTGCGGAGATCGGACCACAACACGCACGGGACAGCGCGCGTGCGTGGCTGGACGCGCAGGGGTTCAATGCGGATACCGTGCTGGATGACGGGCAGACGCTGCTGGCACGCGTCGCGCGCTCACACCTGCCCTCATTGGTTCCCCCGGGTGATCTGCCCGCATTGCTGGCGACCCTGCAACCACTGCCCCATCGCGAGTACTCGATCGCCTCGGTGATGACCGACGGCGCGGTGGAACTGCTGCTGCGTCGCCAGCTGCGCGCGGACGGCACGCCTGGCATCGGTAGTGGCTGGCTGTGCGATCACGCGGTCATCGGCGAGCCGGTGCAGCTGCGCCTGCGCCGCAACGACAACTTCCGTGGCGTGGCCGCCGACATGCCGTTGCTGTTGATCGGCAACGGCACCGGCATCGCCGGCCTGCGCGCGCACCTGCACGAGCGCGCCTTCAGTGGTGCGCGCCGTACCTGGCTGCTGTTCGGTGAGCGCACCGCTGCGCATGATTTCCACTTCGGTGAGGAACTGCGGGCGATGCTGGCCGACGGCTCACTGGCGCGGTTGGATGCCGTGTTCAGCCGCGATGGCGGTGCGCATCGCTATGTGCAGGACCGGCTGCTGGCCGAAGCAGCAACACTGCGGCAGTGGGTGGATGAAGGCGCGACGATCCTGGTCTGCGGCAGCCTGCAGGGCATGGCCCCGGCCGTGGATGCCGTGATCGAGCAGGTGCTGGGAGCGGACGGCAAGGAAGCGTTGCTGCTGGCCGGTCGTTATCGACGGGATGTGTATTGAACGAACCCTCGGGGTCGGATCCCTTTCCGCAGAAAAGGGCTCTGACCCAACCACAAATGCTCTCTGGCGGGTGCGAACCTTGGTTCGCACCATGACGCCGGGCATGGCCCGGTGCTACCCGGCGCTCGTTACCCGAATCGCCAACAACTCGCCACCGCCCTGCACCGCATGCCGCTGCCGCTCACCGGCTGCCAACCACGCGGTATCGCCGGCCTGCATCGGCGACAAGCCGCTGTCGGCACCAAATTCGAGATGACCGGCCAACAGGTGCAGCGCCCAGGCAACACCCGGTTCGCAGAAGAAGAACATCGACCCCACCAACGGCCGGTGCAGCAGTTCGGCCTGCAGCAGCCCGCGCTTCCACATCAGGTTGAAGTCATGGGTGGTGCCGTTCACCAGTTCGCCATGCAACGTTTCCTCACCCGCAAAGCGCACCCGTCCATGCGGTGGCAGCACTTCCGCCACGCGGCCATCTTCGAAGCGCAGGCGCACGCCATTGCCCTGCAGCAGCACCAGCTCGCGCTCCACGCCGGGGAAGGCGGAGAACGCGGCATCCTGCTCGATCTCGGCCACCGACAGGCGCAGCGCCCAGTCATCGCCCTGCGCGGGCAGGCGCAGGATCTCGCGGGTCCAGCCAAGCCCATTCCGCCAGCGTTCGCGACGATAGTCCAGGCTGGAAATGACCTGGCTCGGAGTGTGCAGCAGGGAGTCGATGTTCATCGGCGCATTGCATCATGCCGCGCGCCGCCGTGCATCACCGCGTAGCGAGCGTGCCCTGGCCACCACACTCGCCGCCCAGCAGCTGCGAGTGCTTCAGCCAGTCCTGGTCGGGGTAATAGGCGAACACCATCGTGCCGCCACGCAACGCGTCGATGAGTGGCTTGGCCACCGACAGGCGCACCGCCGGGCAGCCCAGGCTGCGGCCGAGCCGTCCCTGCAGCTGCGCGGTCGCCGGATTCACGTACGGCGCGCCATGGATGACGATGGCCCGTTCCCGCGCCCGGTCGTTGAAGCCCGGTTCCAGCCCCGCGAGGCGCAGCGAATAACCGTTGCCGCCCATGTAGGTTTCCTGCGCGGTGAACGCGCCGAGGCTGGACATGAAACTGCCGTCGCGGTTGGAGAAGTGCTCGGTGCGGTTCTCGCCGCTGTTGCGGCCATGCGCCACCCATTCCTCGAACAACAGGCGCTGGTGGGCCAGGTCGAACACCCACAGCCGCGGCTCGGTGGAGGGCCGCGAGTAGTCGATCACGCTGAGGCGATCACCGTTGATGCCCAGCTCCGGCCGTTGCAGTGCGCAGCGCATGGCGTGTGCCGCCAGCTGCAGCACGTGGCGGTCGGCCTTGGGCGCGCTGCGCGACAGCAGGGCAGCGAGATCATCGGCAGAGGTGGCGAGGGCGGGCGTCTGTGCCAGCGCCGGGGCGCTGGGCGAGGTCGCCAGCAGGCCGAACGCGGCCAGCCGGCACAGGCGGGATGCAGTCATGGGCACAACGAGGGCGTCAGTTGCCCTTGAGGGTGGACCCTGGCGGCTCGGATTCCAAGACCGGCTGCATTCCGGATTCAGCCGGGCTTGGGCGGACCGCCGGCAGCGAGGTCACCAGCAGGGTCGTGCCCGGCACCAGCACCTGGTACAGCTGGCGGGCGAAATCGGCCGGCAGCGCCATCGGCAGCGAGGGCGTGGCCAGCAGGTCCGGGGTGGCCTGGGCCCGGTCCTGGCCCAGCAGCGGGTAGGCCGTCCACTGGTGCAGGCGCTGGTTCGCGTCCAGCGGGCTGGGGGTGTCGCTGTAACCCTGCCCCATCACGAACAGGGTGGTGCCCTGGAAGGCCGGCAGCGCGTCGGCCTTCAACGGTGACTCGCCGATCATCACGCCATCGCGCAGCACGTACAGGCGCTGGTCGTGCAGGCTGACCAGGATGCCGACCTGCCCGGCCGGGGCCAGGCTGTCGTTCCACCAGGCCTGCGCCGGAGCAGCGCCCCCGGTTTCCGGCAGGGCCTGGCCGCGCGCGTTCACCGGCGCCAGCACCGACGGATAGGCCAGGGTCATCGGCGAGCTCTTGGCATCGGCCACGACCACCGTATCGCCGCGCTGGGTTTCGCTGAACAGCTTCTGCGCGAAGGCCTGCGGCAGGCGCACGCAGCCGTGCGAAGCCGGATGCCCGGGCAGGCTGCCGCCATGCAGGGCGATGCCGTCCCAGGTCAGCCGCTGCATGTAGGGCATCGGCGCGCTGTTGTAGAGGTTGGACTTGTGGTCCTTGTCCTTCTGCAGGATGGTGAACACACCCGTCGGCGTCTCGTGCCCGGCCTTGCCCGAGCTGATCGTGGTCAGGCCGATGGCGATGCCATTGCGGTAGACGTAGGCGCGCTGTTCATCAAGGCTGACCACCAGCACGATCGGGCCGGTCGGCGAGATTTCCGGATGCCACAGGTATTCGCCCGGCTTGAGGTCGGTCGGACCGCGCACCTCGGCGGTGGCCGCAGCGGCAGCCGGAGGCTTGGCGGCCGGCGTCGGCGCAGCGGCCTGGGCCAGCAACGGCAGGGCCAGTGAAAGGGCGAGCATCAGGGTCGTGGGGCGATGCGGAAACATCCAGCGGGTGTCCTTTCCATGCGGAGCGGCCACCGTACACCATCGCCCCGTGGTGGCTGCGGCAAAACCGGGCGCCGGAAATGAAACTGCCCGGCGACACAGCCATGTGTCGTACCGGGCAATCGTTACGTCCCTGTCGGCCTGCTGCCGCCCCCTCGCATCCTGCGCTGTGGGGGTAGCGTTGCATCCTGCACGCGGCCGCGTCTGTCCTGTTTGTATCTCAGCCCCTTCCACAGGTCTGTGATGCCACCATCCTGGTGATTGGTGCCGCGTCCTGCGGCGGTCGGTGGGCACAGGCGTCCTGCCTGTGTCCGGTGAACCAGCCTCCTGCCGGTTCCGACGATTCCTGCTGTCAGCGCCTGGGTACGGTTCGCACCGGTACCGATCCGGGTACCGGATCCGCCGGCAACAACCTGTTGCCTACGGTGATCCGCTGTCGATTCCGTTCGACGATTGCATTCCCTATTCCCTTCACCTGCGTCAGGTCCTCGACGCGATGAAACGGACCGTGTCTGCGCCGGTGCTCGACGATCGCCTCGGCCTTGGCGGCTCCGACCATCGTCAATCCCTGCTGCAGCGCCTGGGCATCGGCGCGGTTGATGTCGATCGGTTCGGCGGCATGCGCCCCAGCGATCCCCATTCCCAGCACCAGTGCCCTCAACACGACAAACCAAGGCACGACGTGTATCTCCTTGTGGTTCTGGCCGTCCCGACCGGCAATCCCGTCGGCAGGAACAGTGTCCGTCACCACATGTGCACAGCCTATCGGTTTCCCGTATTTCCGTAAGCCAGCCAAATACCCGACGTTATGTAGGAAAAACCCTACCCACGGCACAGGCGTAGAATGGCCGGATCACAGCCCATGCAACCGGAGTTTCAGATGGACAGCGCCAAGCTCGGCCAATTCGTCAATGACAAGTGGGACAGCGAGATCATCCCGCAGTTGGTCGACTACATCCGCATTCCCAACAAGTCGCCGATGTTCGACGCCAATTGGGTGCAGAACGGCTACATGGAACAGGCGGTCACCCTGATGGAGAACTGGGCCAAGGCCCAGCAGCTGCCCGGCCTGAAGGTTGAGGTGGTGCGCCTGGAAGGCCGTACCCCGCTGATCTTCCTGGAAATTCCGGCCACCGGCGCCGAAACCGGCGACGACACCATCCTGCTCTACGGCCACCTGGACAAGCAGCCGGAAATGACCGGCTGGGACGACGACCTCGGCCCGTGGACCCCGGTCCTGCGCGGCGACAAGCTGTACGGCCGCGGTGGCGCCGACGACGGCTACGCCATCTTCGGTTCGCTGGCCGCGGTGCTGGCGCTGCAGGCCCAGGGCCTGCCGCACGCCCGCTGCGTGGTGCTGATCGAAGCCTGTGAGGAATCGGGCAGCTACGACCTGCCGGCCTACGTCGACCACTTGGCCGACCGCATCGGCAAGCCGTCGCTGGTGGTCTGCCTGGATTCGGGTTGCGCCAACTACGACCAGCTGTGGTGCACCACCTCACTGCGCGGCCTGACCGGCGGCAACTTCACCGTGAAGGTGCTCAACGAAGGCGTGCATTCCGGCGATGCCTCCGGCGTGGTGCCGTCCAGCTTCCGCCTGCTGCGCCAGCTGCTCTCGCGCATCGAGGACCAGGACACCGGCCGCATCTTGATCGACGGCATGAACGTTGAAATTCCGGCCGAGCGCCAGGAACAGGCCAAGCGCGCCGCCGAAGTGGTCGATACCGAGATCTTCGAGAAGTTCCCGATGGTCGACGGCCTGCGCCCGATGAACGAGGACCTGACCGAGCTGGTGCTCAACCGCACCTGGCGCCCGGCGCTGTCGGTCACCGGCGTCGGCGGCATGCCGCCGCTGGAATCGGCCGGCAACGTGCTGCGCCCGCAGACCTCGGTGAAGCTGTCGCTGCGCCTGCCGCCGACCGCCGATGGCAAGACCTGCGGCGAGCTGCTGAAGGAAGCGCTGCTGCGCGACCCGCCGAACGGCGCGCAGGTCACCCTGGACCTGGAAAAGGCATCCACCGGCTGGAACGCCCCGGCCATGGCGCCGTGGCTGACCCAGGCCATCGACGACGCCAGCCAGGCCTTCTTCGGCAAGCCGGCGATGTACATGGGCGAAGGCGGCTCGATCCCGTTCATGGGCATGCTGGGTGAGAAGTTCCCGGGTGCGCAGTTCATGATCACCGGCGTGCTCGGCCCGCACTCCAATGCGCACGGCCCGAACGAGTTCCTGCACATCCCGATGGGCAAGAAGGTCACCGCCTGCGTGTCCAAGGTGATCAGCGAGCACTACGCCGCCAGCCTGCGCGGCGAGACCAGCGGTTCGCCGGTGGCGGCCGACAGCGGCACGCGCCACGGCGACCACGGCTGCTGCTGAATCCGGTACACCGTGACGGACGCAGCCTGGCCTTGCTAGGCTGCGTCCACCCCAAGCGGAACACATGCACATGAATGGTCTGTTCGGCAGCAGCAGCTGGCTGTACATCCTGCTGGTCGGCTTCTTCGTCGGCCTGCTCGGGCGCTTCTTCATGCCCGGCAACAACCGCATGGGCTGCCTGTTGACCATCGTGCTGGGCATCCTTGGCGCGTTGCTGGCCGGCTGGTTCGGCCAGTACATGGGCTGGTACGCGCCCGGCGAACCGGCCGGTTTCCTCGGTGCGGTGTTGGGCGCGGTGGCCGTGCTGGCCCTCCTGCGCCTGTTCAGCGGCCGCCGCTGAGCCCTCCTTCCCTTCCTGTTCCCGACGTTGGCGCGCCCGGCGCGCCCGGATATGCCTGCATGACCGAACCCGCCTCCGATCCCCAGCGCAGCGCGCAGCGCCTGCAGTGGGCCCGTAGCCAGCTCGAAGATGCGAGTGCAGTGGTCGAACGCGCTTCGGTTGATGCCGGCATGCGCAGCTACTGGCGCACCACCAGCACGCGCGGCACCCACATCGTGATGGACGCCCCGCCGGGGCTGGAAGATCCGCGGCCGTGGCTGCGCATGCGCGGCCTGCTGCACGACAACGGCCTGCGCGTGCCCCTGCTGCTCGCCCAGGACCTGGAAGCCGGCTTCCTGCTGCTGGAAGATCTCGGCGGCCCGACCCTGGCGAAGATCCTCGACGAGCGCAACGCCGATGAATGGTTCGGTCGCTCGATCAAACAGCTGCTGCGCCTGCAGGCGATTCCGGTGCCGGCCGACTTCGGCCAGTTCGGCGAAGCGCTGCTGCAGCGTGACGCTGGCCTGTTCGACGAATGGTTCCTGCAGCGCCACCTGAACCTGGAGCTGGACTGCGGCGAGATCGAAGGCCTGCAGCTGGTGCATCGCCGCCTGATGGACAACGCGCTGGGCCAGGCCCAGCTGATGACCCATCGCGACTACATGCCGCGCAACCTGATGCCGGCCGACGACGGCCCCGCCGTGCTGGATTTCCAGGACCTGGTGCGCGGCCCGATCGCCTACGACGCGGTGAGCCTGTTCAAGGACGCTTTCCTGAGCTGGCCGCTGCAGCGCGTGGACGAGTGGCTGGCGCAGTACCACGAGCGCGCGCGCGATGCCGGCCTGCCGGTGCCCGACCGCGCCACCTTCCTGCGCGACGCCGACTGGATGGGCATCCAGCGCCATGTGAAGATCCTCGGCCTGTTCTGCCGCCTGCGCTACCGCGACAACAAGGGCCACTACCTGGACGATGCGCCGCGCTTCATCACCTATCTGGATGAAGTGCTGCCGCGCTATCGCGAACTGGCGCCGCTGCAGCAGTTGCTGGACGACCGCATCAAGCCGGCGCTGGCCGAACTGGCTGCACCGATGCGCGCGGCCCGATGAAAGCCTTGGTCTTTGCCGCAGGCCTCGGCGAGCGCATGCGCCCGCTGACCCTGCACACGCCCAAACCGTTGCTGGAAGTGGCCGGCAAGCCCTTGATCGTCTGGCACCTGGAACGCCTCGCCGCGCTGGGCGTGCGCGAGGTGGTGGTCAATACCGCATGGCTGGCCGAGCAGTTCCCGGCGACGCTGGGCGATGGCAGCCAGTGGGGCCTGCAGCTGCACTTCGTGCACGAAGGCGAGACCCCGCTGGAAACCGGCGGCGGCATCCTCAACGCACTGCCGGTGCTGGGCGATGCACCGTTCCTGGTGGTGAATGGTGACATATGGACTGATTTCGATTTCGCCACGCTGCCGCGCGAACCACAGGGCCAGGCGCATCTGGTGCTGGTCGACAATCCGGTGCAGCACCCCAACGGCGACTACCGGCTGGACCCGCAAGGCGTGCTGCATCACGACCGCGAAGGCCCGTGCCTGACCTATGCCGGCATCGGTGTGTACCGGCCTTCGATCGTGGCCGATTGGCGCGCGGTGATCGGTGATGCGCCGGGCAGCGAGCGGGTGCCGCCGAAGTTCTCGGTGGTGCCGCTGCAGAAGCATTTCATGGCGCAGGGATTGATGACGGGGCAGCACCATCGTGGGCGTTGGACCGACGTGGGTACCGTGGATCGCCTGCGCGCGCTGGATGTGGAGTTGGCGGCGAACGGCTGAGCCCCTCGTGGCTGGACTCATTGAAAGCAGAAGCCGTGCTTGGCCGGGCGGGGTGGGCCCGCGGGGGACGCCGTGAACCCGTCCCTGGGGGCTTGGCCGCGGCATCCATGCCGCGGACACCCCCGCGAACCCACCCCGCCCGGCCTCTGACAGTTTCCGTGGGCGTCCAGGCACGGAAGAAAGAAAGAAAAGCAGAAGCGGGTCGCTTCGCTGCGCTTGCTCCGGTGACGACCAACGGTCGTCACCCACCACAAGCAAGACACTTGTCGACCAAGGTCGACACCCACCAACAGCAGTGCAGTACGCAGTCCCGGCAGATCGCGGGAACCTGTCGAAGGCGGGGTGGGTCCGGTTGCGGGGGCGTGAGCCGCATGGATGCGGCGACCGAGCTTACATGGACGTACTTGCAGCGTCCCCCGCAACCGGACCCACCCCGCCATCCCACGGATAGCCAGCTTTTGACGTTGACGTTGCTTCGGCTTCAGCGGGTGCAGGGCGCAGCCCTGCAAACAAACCCCACCCTCAGTAACGAGGCCGGCCTTCTTCCAGCACCTGGCGCAGGAACGGCACGGTGATCCGCCGCTTGGCTGCCAGCGATTCGCGGTCCAGCCAGTCCAGCAGCGTGATCAGTCCACCCAGTTCACGCCCGGTGTGCGACAGCAGCCACTCGATGGCGGCCTCGTCGATCGCCAGCCCACGGCGAAGTGCACGCTCACGCAGCACCGCCGCGCGACCTTCCTCATCCAACGGCTGCAGCAGCACGCGCACGCACTGGCCCAGCCGCGAACGCAGGTCCGGCAGCACCAGGCCCAGTTCTTCCGGCGCCTTCTGCGCCGTGTACAACACGGTGACGCCCGCGGCGCGCGCACGGTTGTGGAAATCAAACAGTGCGATCTCGTCCTCGCGATGGCCGGCGACCTCATCCAGGCCATCCAGCGCCACCAGTTCGCGCGAGTCCAGCCCATCGAGCGCCGCGCGCACGCGGCCGGCCGCGCTGGCCAGCGGCACGTAGGTCGGCAGGCGGCCGGCCTGCTCGGCACTGGAACACATCGCCAGCGCCTGATGGGTCTTTCCGGTGCCCGCCGCCCCTTCCAGGTATACCCAATCGTGGCTGGCGCCCACTGCGATCGCGCGCAGCTGCGCCAGCGCGCCATCCGGCGCGCCGATGAAGGTCTCCAGGCGCTGGTCCCGCGGGTAGTGCAGGGCCAGCGGCAGTTGCGGCACACCCATCACTTCAGGTCGGGGCCCTTGTCGTTCGGGATGATGATATGGGGCTGGTCGACCACGCCATCAAGCACGATCGCCGGCTTCTCACCGACGTACAGCTCACTCTGGCGGTAGCGCTGGTGGGCATAGCGCAGCAGCACGTTGGTCACCGCCGCCACCGGCAACGCCAGCAGCATGCCGAGGAAACCGAACAGCTGGCCACCGGCCATCACCGCGAAGATCACCGCCACCGGATGCAGGCCGATCTTGTCGCCGACGATGCGCGGGGTCAGCACGTAGCTCTCCAGCAGCTGGCCGACGGTGAACACCACGCCGACCAGGATCAGCAGCTTCAGGTCGAAGCCCTGCGCCTGCACCAGCGCGGCCACGATCGCCATCAGGATGCCGGTGGTCGCGCCCAGGTACGGGATGAAGCTGATCAGGCCGGCAATCAGGCCGATCAGCAGGCCCAGCTTGAGGCCGACCAGCGACAGGCCGCCGGCGTAGATCACGCCCAGCGCCAGCATCACCAGGAACTGGCCGCGGATGAACGCGCCCAGCACGTCGTTGGACTCACGCGCCAGCGCGCTGATGGTGCCGATGTGGTTGCGCGGGATCACCGAAGCCACGCGCTCGACCAGCTTGTCCCAGTCACGCAGGAAGTAGAACGCCAGGATCGGCAGCAGCAGGATGTTGACCACCCAGGTCACCATCGCAAAGCCCGAACGCGAGACGTAGCCCATGAACGTGGTGGCGAAGCCGCCGGCCTGCTGCCAGTGGCTGCGCACCCAGTCGATCAGGCGGTCCGGATCCAGCCACTGCATCACTTCCAGGCCGGTCTTCTGCTCGAACCAGGGAATGCCCTTTTCCATCAGCCACGCCTGTGCCTGCGGCGCGACTGCGATCAGGGTGGTGATCTGGCGCTCGATCATCGGCACCAGCACCAGCAGCAGGGCCACGATCACCAGCACCATCGCCGCGAACACCAGCACCACGCCGGTCATGCGCGAACGGCCGGTGGCCTCGATGCGGTCCACCAGCGGGTCGCCCAGCCAGGCCAGCGCCAACGCCATCACGAACGGAGTCAGGATCGGCGCCAGCAGCCACACCACCCAGCCGACCAGGCCGGCGAACAGGATGTACTTCAGGCGGCGCAGGAACTGCGCGATTTCCGCTTCCGGGGTCAGAGTCATCGCAGGCGGTACTCGTTGCTGACCGGGGCGGCCACGGGGGCACCGGTGGTGTCATCGATCGGCGCCGGCAGTGCCGGCAGCGTGGCGCTCGGCACCAGCACGCCGTTGTCGCCCAGCATGCGGTTGAAGCCGGCCAGGCCGGTGGTCATCTCCAGGCTCAGTTCCAGCTGGCCAGCCGAGGCGTGCAGCGGGGTGACGTTGCGCACCACCGGCACCTCGCGCAGGCCGGCGGCCAGGCGCAGGTAGTCGTCGGCGCTGTTGATGCCGGTCACCACCACGCGGTAGGTGCCGGCCTGGCCGGTCGCCACGCCGGCCTTGGCATAACGCTTGACCAGCGCATCGGCGGCGCCGTCGGCACCGGCCGCCATCGCACGCATGGCGTTGGCGTCCTTGCTGGTCCACTTGTTCAGTTCGCGGCCGTTGTCGACGAACACCCAGTCGGCCTGCCAGCCACCATTGGCGCGGTACAGCTTGCCGATCAGCTGCATCGGCGGCGAATAGCGCGACGAGGCGCGGGCCACGGCGGCACTGTCCTGGCGCCAGATGGCCCCGGCCAGCGCCTGTTCGGCAGCCCCCCCAGTGGGCAGCCCCAGCTTGTAGCCACGCTCGATGGCGCGGTTCAGCAGCGGTCGGGCGGCATTGGCCTGCTGCACGCTGACAAGGCGCGGGCCGGTGCCGTCATCGACGGCCAGCCACAGCACCGGCTTCGGTCGCGGCTGCGGCCACAGCGGCAGGCCCAGCGCCGACACCAGCGAATCCACGTCGTCCTCGCGGAAGCGTGCCACCAGCAGGGTACGGAAGCTGGGGGCGCCGCTGGCGCTCACGCTCTGGTCCTGCTTGTAGTCGTAGCTGGCCACGTAATCCTTGGCATTGCGCAGGGCCTGCACAACGCCGGGGCGTGACATCACGTTGCGATCGCCGGACAACTTGCCCAGAACCACGCTCAGCGCGCGGGCCAGGGCGCCGTTGCGATCGGCTTCGGCCTGGCTGTTGACGGGCACTTCGGCCTCGTACGCGCCCGTGGCGGTGGCGACATCACCCTCGGTGCGCAGGCCACTCTGGGCCATCGTGGCCACCGGCAGGCTCAGTGCAATGAGCAGGGTCAGAATCAGGCTGCGGCGCATCAGGACATCCATTGGCTCGACGTATCCGGGGGGAATTGTTGCCCGAATACGGACTTTGCGCCAATGCGGCCTGTTAAAATCGCCCGTTCAACCCCTGCCAGCGCCGACGCCCGTGACCAACACCCCGTCTTCCGCCCCCTCCCCCCTCACCTACCGTGACGCGGGTGTCGACATCGACGCCGGCAATGCGCTGGTCGAGCGGATCAAGCCCCTGGTCAAGCGCAGCTTCCGCCCGGAAGTGATGGGCGGCCTGGGCGGCTTCGGCGCCCTGTTCGACCTGTCCAACAAGTACCGCGAGCCGGTGCTGGTGTCTGGTACCGATGGCGTGGGTACCAAGCTGAAGCTGGCCCACCAGCTGAACCGCCACGATACGATCGGCATCGACCTGGTCGCGATGTGCGTGAACGACGTGCTGGTGCAGGGTGCCGAGCCGCTGTTCTTCCTGGACTATTTCGCCACCGGCAAGCTGGACATCGACACCGCTGCGGCGGTCGTGGGTGGCATCGCCAACGGCTGCACCGAGGCCGGCTGCGCGCTGATCGGCGGCGAAACCGCTGAAATGCCCGACATGTATGCCCCGGGCGAGTACGACCTGGCCGGCTTCACTGTCGCCGCGGTCGAGAAGAGCGAGCTGAAGGACGGCGCCAGCGTGGCCGCCGGCGACGTACTGATCGGCATCGCCTCCTCCGGCCCGCATTCCAACGGCTATTCGCTGGTGCGCCGCATCTACGATCGCGCCGGCCGCCCGGCCGATCTGGAGCTGGAAGGCGGCGTGAAGCTGGTCGATGCGCTGATGGCGCCGACCCGCCTGTACGTCAAGCCGATCCTGTCGCTGCTGAAGTCGCACGGCGAGGCCATCCACGGCATGGCCCACATCACCGGTGGTGGCCTGACAGAGAACATCATCCGCGTGGTGCCCGACGGCCTCGGCCTGGACATCCAGGCCTCGTCCTGGACCCTGCCGCCGGTGTTCCAGTGGCTGCAGAAGGAAGGCGCGGTAGCCGACAGCGAGATGTGGCGCACCTTCAACTGCGGCATCGGCTTCGTGCTGATCGTCGCGCCGGACCAGGTGGCTGCGGTGTCCGAGGCGGTCAAGGCGCAGGGCCTGGAGCACTGGACCATCGGCCAGGTGGTCAGCGCCGAAGGCGCCGAGCGCGTCCACATCGGCTGAGCCCGGCAACCAGGAGCCCGCATGGACGCAACGCCCCCCGTGTCGCCCGCCCCCGCACCCGTGCCGCCGCCGCTGGCGACGGTACCGGCGTTCAGTGTCCAGGATGCCGACCACCTGCGCATGCTGGCCATCGCGCACTACGTGGTCGGTGGCCTGATCGTGCTGTTCTCGATGATCTTCATCCTGCACATCGTGATCGGCATCGCTGCGTTGACCGGCGCGCTGCCGTTCGAGTCCGACGGGCAGACCGCCTCGCAGCAGGAGCAGCGTCTGGTCGGCTGGGTGTTCACGCTGATGGGCTGCGCCATCGTGTTCGGCGGCATCACCCTGGGGACATTCGTGATCTATGCCGGCCGCTGCCTGGCCCGCCGCCGCCGCCATCTGCTGTGCCTGATCGCGGCCGGCCTGGCCTGCCTGTTCACGCCGGTCGGCACGGTGCTGGGGGTGTTCAGCCTGATCACCCTGCTGCGCCCGCAGGTGAAGGCCGCGTTCGCCGCTCCCGCCACGGCCGCATGACCGCCTCCGGCAATCCACCGCCACTGCCGCATCAGACCCTGGCGCAGCTGCAGCGGATCAGCCATCTGCAGACACTGAGCGTGCTGTTCTACGCCTTGGCCGGTTTCCACTGGATGGCCGCCGTGGCCTTCCTTGGCCTCAGTGGATGGGTGGCCCACTCGCGCGGGCTGGACGATGCCTGGATGCTCACCACGGTCTATGCCTCGATCGCCCTGCTGGCCATCGTGCTGGGCGTCGTGCAGCTGCATACCGCGCGCCTGCTGTCACGCCGCACTGGGCTGGTCTGGTGCCAGCGCGCGGCGTGGCTGGGCGTGCTGGCTGGCCCGCTGGGCATGGCGTTGACCGCCTATGCCTGGGTGTTCCTGTCCAAGCCGGAGATGACTGCGCTGTTTGACCGCGGCGACCATCTCAGCGTCTGAGCCAGCAGGCAGACGACCCGCCCTTCCCAGATCGCCCCGACATGTCCTCGCCTGCCCTCCCAACGACCGCCTCACCCACCCGCTACCGTTTCTCGGGCCCGAAGAAGCTGGCTTTCAGCGCCGTGCTGGCCGTGTTTGCGCTCAGCTGGGTGCAGCCGCTGTGGCCGACCGAACAAGCCCTGCACAGCACCCTGACCGTGATCGGCCTGGCCGCGCTGCTGTGGGTCGACCGTCGCGGTGGCTGGCTGGGCAACGGCGCTTTCATCGCCATCTGTGGCTTCATCGCCCTGCACTGCGTGGCGGCGCGCTGGCTGTACTCCAACGTGCCCTACGACGCGTGGGCGCAGGCGCTGACCGGATGGTCGCCCAACGCGGCATTCGGCTGGCAGCGCAACCATTTCGACCGCCTCATCCACTTCCTGTTCGGCGTCTGCTTCACCCCGGCGCTGCTGCAGCTGGCGCGCCATGCATGGCCGGCGCTGCGCCTGGGCCAGGCCTTCACCCTGGCGGTGATGACGGTGATGTGCGCCAGCCTGGTCTACGAGTGGTTCGAGTGGGGTATCGCGATGGCGCTGTCGCCGGATGCCGCCGAGGCCTACAACGGCCAGCAGGGTGACATGTGGGACGCGCACGCCGACATGTTGATGGCCACCGTCGGCAGCCTGCTGATCTGGCCGCTGGTCCGCCGGAGTTCCCCGTAATGAATACCTCCACCCGTATCGCCGTGCTTGCCTCGGGCCGCGGCAGCAACCTGCAGGCCATCCTCGACGCAATCGGCAGCGGCCGCCTGCAGGCCGAGGTGGTCGGCGTGTTCTCCGACCGCCCCGCTGCCGAGGCACTGCAACGCGTCGATCCGGGCCTGCGCTGGGCACATGCGCCGAAGGAATTCAGCGACCGCGCCGCCTACGAGCTGGCTCTTGGCGACGCGCTGGCAGCAGTACGGCCGGACTGGATCGTCTGCGCCGGCTACATGCGCATCCTCGGCGCGGCCTTCGTGCAGCGCTTTGATGGCCGCCTGGTCAACATCCATCCGTCGCTGCTGCCACTGCACAAGGGCCTGGATACGCACGCCCGGGCGCTGGAGGCCGGTGACGCCGAACACGGTGCCAGCGTGCACCTGGTGGTGCCGGAGCTGGACGCCGGCGCGGTACTGGCACAGGCGCGGGTGCCCGTACGGACCGGCGACGACGCGCAGGCCCTGGCCGAGCGCGTGCTGGCGGTGGAACACCCGCTGCTGATCGCCACCCTGCAGCTGCTCTGCGCGGGTCGCCTGGCTGAACGGGAAGGACAGCCCTGGCTGGACGGTCACCCCCTGTTTAGCCCGTTGGCCCTAGATTCCGCCGGAAACCTGAACCGGTAACGCCTTTGCACACGCCCCGCTGACTGCGGGGCTGGCATCCTGCCTCCTCCTGCGGTCCCTGTCCTTCATGAAGACCACGACACTGCTGTCCACTTCATTGCTGCTGTCGCTTGCCGTGCTCCCCGGCGTGGGCTGGGGCCAGCCACAGGCGCCCGCTGCGTCGCCGGCGCCGCCGCCGGCACCCGCTGCGCTGCCGCCGAACGAGCCGAGCGCGCCGTTGTTGCCGGCGCTGGCCTGGGAGCCGCCGCCGCTGCAGCCGTTCACCGCCACCTACCAGGCCTTCTACAAGGGCAAGGAGGCCGGTGATGCCAGCATGCAGGTCACCCACACCGGCGGCAGCCAGTGGCGGGTGGACATGCAGGTGGTCGGCCGCCGTGGCTTCGCCAGCGTGCTGGGCCTGAACATCGAACAGAGCACCGTGTTCGAGGAGCGCGGTGCCACCTATGCGCCGTTGAGCCAGAGCACCGTGCGCAAGGGCCTGTTCCTCGGCAAGAAGGCCGTCGGCACCTACAACTGGCAGGCCGGTACCGCGCAGTGGACCGGTGACGTCAAGAAGGAACGCGCGCAGCCGATCCCGCTGCAGCCCGGTGACCAGAGCGCGCTGCTGATCAACCTGGCAATCATGCGCGACGCCCGCCCGGGCGCCACCATGCATTACCGCTACGTGGACATGGGCAAGGTCCGCCAGCATGACTACCAGGCCGCACCGCAGACCGAGAACGTCGAGGTCGGCGACCTGTCCTACAACGCGCTGCGGGTCTACCGGACCAACGGCGGCAACAACGAAACCATCCTCTGGATCGCCAACGGTGTCCCCACCCCGGTGCGCATCCTGCAACGCGAAGACGGCGAAGACCGCGTCGACCTGCGCCTGATCGAATACCAAGGAGTCTGAGCATGAGCACCCTGACCCGTCCCCTCACCTGGATCGCCGCTGCCGCGCTGACCGTGGCAAGCCTGCCGGCGATGGCGCTGGAACCGTTCAAGGCCGATTACCTGGCCAGCTACATGGGCATGCAGGCCAACGGCAGCATGACGCTGAGCAGCGAAGGGGCCAACAAGTGGCGCTATACGCTGCAGGTGAAGAACCAGCTGGCCGACCTGAGCCAGAGCACCGTGTTCGAGGAAGTGCGTGGCCAGCTGCGCCCGCTCAGCAGCCAGGACCGTTCGGCCCTGCTGGTGAAGAAGCGCAACGTGCAGGCCAACTACAACTGGACTAGCAACCAGGCCACCTGGACCGGTGACATCAAGCCGGACCGCGCAGGACCGATCGCGTTGAAGACCGGCGACATGGATGCCCTGCTGATCAACCTGGCGATCGCCCGCGACCTGGCCGCCGGCAAGCCGCTGACCTACCGCATGGTCGACGAGGGCCGGATCAAGAACATGACCTACCGCGTGATCGGCAAGGAATCGATCACCGTGGGTGGCAAGAGCTACGAGGCCACCAAGGTCTCGCGTGCCGACGGCAACAAGGAGCTGATCGCCTGGATCGTGCCGGACTTCCCGGTGCCGGCGCGGATGCTGCAGCGTGAGGGCGGCCGCGATGCGCTGGACCTGACCATCAAGGCGATGAACTGACCCCACAGAAAAACGCCCGCTTGCGCGGGCGTTTTCTTATTTCTTCTCTTCCGCTTCGGCCGCCTTGAACTCGGTACGGCAGTCCACGCGGATCTGCTCGCCGGTGCTGCGCCAGACGAAGGTACGGCAATGGCGGTTGCCGTCCTGGCTGTCGTTCACCGCAACCGCATAGAACGACTCGATGATCTCGTCACGCGTGACCGTACCGTCGCCGTTCCAGTCCATGTCCTTCTGCTCGATGCCCTGGGTGATGGCGATGTTGGCGTACCAGGCATAGCCCAGCCACGCCAGCACGATCAGCACCAGCGCCAGCAGCGCCTTGCGACGCGGGCTGAATTTCCCGCGCAGGATCATGGCACGCGCCGGATGGTGGCGCCGAGCGAAGACAGCTTCTCTTCGATGTTCTCGTAGCCACGGTCAAGGTGGTAGATGCGGTCGATGGTGGTGTCACCGTCAGCCATCAGGCCGGCCAGGATCAGCGACGCCGACGCACGCAGGTCGGTGGCCATCACCGGTGCACCGCTCAGGTGCTCACTGCCACGCACGATGGCGGTGTGGCCTTCGACCTGGATGTCCGCGCCCAGGCGCAGCAGTTCGTTGACGTGCATGAAACGGTTCTCGAAGATCGTTTCGTTGATCACGCCCACGCCGTCGGCCACGCAGTTGAGCGCCATGAACTGCGCCTGCATGTCGGTCGGGAACGCCGGGTACGGCGCAGTGGTCAGGTTCACCGCCTTCGGCCGCTTGCCCTGCATGTCCAGGGTAATGGTGTCTTCGGTGGTGTCGATCTTGGCACCGGCCTCGACCAGCTTGGACAGCACGGCATCCATGGTGTTCGGGCGCGCGCGGTTGACGGTGACCTTGCCGCCGGTCATCGCTGCGGCCACCAGGAAGGTGCCGGTCTCGATGCGGTCGGGCAGCACTTCGTGGCGGCCACCGGACAGCCGCTCGACGCCTTCGATCACCAGGCGGGCGGTGCCCAGGCCTTCGATCTTCGCGCCCAGCGCGATCAGGCAGTGCGCCAGATCGGTCACTTCCGGTTCCATCGCACAGTTGTCGAGGATGGTGGTGCCTTCAGCCAGCACCGCGCCCATCAGCACGTTCTCGGTGCCGGTGACGCTGACCATGTCGAAGGTGAAGTGCCCACCCTTCAGCCGCTTGGCGGTGGCCTTGATGAAGCCATTCTCGACCACGATCTCGGCACCCAGCGCCTGCAGGCCCTTGATGTGCTGGTCGACCGGGCGCGAGCCGATCGCGCAGCCGCCCGGCAGCGACACTTCTGCGGCGCCGAAGCGGGCCAGCAGCGGGCCCAGCACCAGGATCGAGGCGCGCATGGTCTTGACCAGCTCATACGGTGCCACGTGCTGGTTCACCGGGCGCGGGTCGACCACGATCGCGCTGCCGCGCGACAGCGTGCCCTGGTCGATGGTGACGTTCGCGCCCAGTTCGCCCAGCAGCTTCACCGTGGTGACCACGTCGTGCAGGTGCGGCACGTTGGTGATCTCCACCGGCGCATCAGCCAGCAGGGTCGCGCAGAGAATGGGGAGGACGGCGTTCTTGGCGCCGGAGATGCTCACTTCACCGTGCAGCGCAGCGCCGCCGGTCACAACGATCTTGGCCATGTATTCGGGATCTTCTGCGGTTCAGCCGGCTTCGGCCGGGGTCACGGTTTTCAGCGCCAGCGCGTGGATCGCGCCGCCCATCAGGTCGCCCAGGGTGGCATACACCATGCGGTGGCGGGCCAGCGGCATCTTGCCGGCGAAGGCCTCGCAGACCACGGTCGCTTCGAAATGCACGCCATCGTCGCCCTGCACGTCGGCGCGGGCGCCGGGCAGGCCGGTTTCGATCAGATTGCGGATGGTGTCGGCGTCCAACGGGCTTTCCTAATAAAATGTGCCTCCATTCTACTTCCGCTGCGTGGCGTCCGCATGGCCGAATCCCTGTTGCCCCCCCGTTCCGTCGACCCTGCCGGCCTGGTCGCCAGCGGCCGCCGCGTCTTCGAGATCGAGCGGCAGGCGCTGGATGCCGTGGCCGACCGCCTCGGCGAGGCCTTCCAGCAGGCCTGCCAGGCGATCCTGGCCAGCCGCGGCCGGGTGGTCGCCACCGGCATGGGCAAGTCCGGGCATATCGCGCGCAAGATCGCCGCCACCCTGGCCTCCACGGGCACGCCCGCGTTCTACGTGCACCCGGGCGAAGCCGGCCACGGCGACCTGGGCATGATCACCGAGGACGACGTGGTGCTGGCCCTGTCCTATTCCGGAGAATCGGACGAAGTGCTGATGCTGCTGCCGGTGCTCAAGCGCCAGGGCAACGTGCTGATCTCCATGACCGGCCGTGCGCAGTCCAGCCTGGCTGCCGCCGCCGACGTCCACCTGGACGTGAGCGTGCCGGCCGAGGCCTGCCCGCTGGCGCTGGCGCCCACCTCCAGCACCACCGCCTCGCTGGCGATGGGCGATGCGCTGGCCGTGGCCCTGCTTGACGCACGTGGCTTCACCGCCGATGACTTCGCCCGTTCACACCCGGCTGGCAGCCTCGGCCGCCGCCTGCTGCTGCATATCACCGACGTGATGCATACCGGCGATGACCTGCCCCGCGTGGCCGCCGACGCCAGCCTCAGCGAAGCGCTGGTGGAAATGAGCCGCAAGCGGCTGGGCATGACCGCCGTGGTCGACGCCGACGGCGTATTGATCGGCCTGTTCACCGACGGCGACCTGCGCCGCGCGCTGGACAGTGCGCTGGACGTGCGCACCGCGAAGATCGCCGACGTGATGACCCGCAACCCGCGCACCATCGGTGCCGACCAGCTGGCCGTGGAGGCCGCCCGGCAGATGGAAACCCAGAAAATCAATGGCCTGATCGTGGTCGATGGCCACGGCCGCGCGGTCGGCGCCCTGAACATTCATGACCTGTTGCGGGCCCGGGTGGTTTAACCGAGAGTCCATAGACCCCATTCAGTCTGTAACGCCGCACCCGCCCCCAACGAGCCTGCCGCCCTGATGCCCTGGTCCCCCCTGCCCGCCTTCCCCGCCCACCTGCATGCCGCCGCGGCCCGTATCCGCCTGGCCTGCTTCGACGTGGACGGCACCCTCACCGACGGTCGGCTGTACTACGACAAGGACGGCAACGAGAGCAAGGCGTACTTCGTGCAGGACGGTCTGGGCCTGAAACTGCTGCAGCAGCACGGCATCCATCCGGTGCTGATCACCGCGCGCAACAGCCAGTCCGCGCTCAAGCGCGGCGCCGACCTCGGCATCGATACCCAGATCGCCGTGGGCGACAAGCTGGCCAGCGTGCAGGCCCTGTGCGCGCAGCACGGCATCGGCCTGGAACAGGTGGCGTTCATGGGCGACGACCTGCCCGACCTGGGCCCGCTGGGCGCGGTCGGCCTGGCCGTCGCCCCGGCCAATGCCCATCCGTGGATCGCCGAACGCGTGCACTGGCAGACCCGCGCCGAGGGCGGCCGTGGTGCCGCGCGCGAGCTGTGCGACGTGCTGCTGGCCGCCCAGGGCCGCGTGGATGCGGTGCTGGCGAGGTTCGGCGCATGAACCTGCCTGCACTGAACTGGCGCACCGTGCTCGGCATCGGCCTGCTGCTGGCCGCCCTGCTGAGCAGCTGGGCGGCGCTGCGCAACCGCGACAAGGGGCCGGCCAAGGGTGGCCAGGAAGTCGGCGTGGACTACGTCCTGCACGACTTCCAGATCGTCGCCCTCGACGAGCAGGGCAAGGAATCGACCACGCTGCGCGCGCCGCTGCTGGAGCGCCAGCGCGGTGACCAGACCATCAACATCGCCACCCCGCTGTTCGAGATGCCCGACAAGGATGGCCGGCACTGGACGCTGCGTGCCGAGACCGGCTGGCTCAGCGCCAAGGGCGACGAAATGAAGCTGCGCGGCAAGGTTGCCGGCGACAGCCCGGCCGGCCCCGGCGTGGTGCCGACCACCTTCCGCACCGACCACCTGGATGTGTTCCCGAAAGAGAACCGCGCCCGCACCGATGCCCTCGTGACCATGACCCGCCCGGGCATGGAGCAGTCCGGCGTCGGCTTCGAAGTGGATTCGAAGAACAACACGTATCATTTCCTCAGCCAGTCCAAGGGTCGTTACACGCCCAAGCACTGATTCCGCCACCAGCCTGCGACGTCTCCGGACAGGCGCAAGGCCGGCAGCCCCGCCCGCCCCCGGTTCGCCGGGTGGCCCTCACCGGTAGAACGGACCCCGATGAAGATTCCCTTTGCCGCAGTACTCGCGCTCGGACTGCTTGTTCCCGGCGCCGCCTTCGCCAAGTCCACCGACCGCAACGAAGACATGCACATCGATTCCGGCGCCCAGTCGGGCATGCTCACCGGCGACGGCAAGACCGTGCTGTCGCAGGGCGTGATCATCACCCAGGGCACGCTGGACCTGCGCTCGTCCGAGGCCGAGATCTACCTCAAGGACGGCGAGCCCGTGCGTGCGGTCTTCACCGGCAAGCAGGCCAAGATGAAGCAGCAGCTCGATGACGGCACCTGGATGGACGCGCTGGCTGATCGCATCGACTACGACATCAAGACCGAGATCATCACCCTGACCGGCAACTACAAGGTCACCAGCGCGCGCGGCACCAATGCCGGCCAGCGCATGGTCTACAACACCCGCACCGGCGAGATGAACTCCGGTGGTGACGGCAGCCGCGTGCGCACCGTCATCCCGCCGAAGAACAAGACCCCGGCTGCACCGGCAGCACAGCCCAAGGCCGCCACGCCGGCACAGCCGGCCGGGAGCAAGAAGTAATGCTCGTCGCCAAGGGCCTGCGCAAGAAGTACAAGCAGCGCGAAGTCGTCAAGGACTTCGGGCTTACCCTCGATGCCGGCGAAGTGGTCGGCCTGCTCGGTCCCAATGGTGCCGGCAAGACCACCTGCTTCTACATGATCGTCGGCCTGGTGGCTGCCGATGCCGGCAGCATCGTGCTCGACGGCAAGGACATCACCGGCGACCCGATGTACACCCGTGCCAAGCAGGGCGTGGGCTACCTGCCGCAGGAACCCTCGGTGTTCCGCAAGCTGACCGTGGCCGACAACATCCGGCTGGTGCTGGAACTGCGCGAGGACCTGGATTCGGCCGGCCGCGAGCGCGAGTTGAACGGGCTGCTGGACGAACTGCAGCTGGGTCATGTCGCCGACCAGCTCGGCGCCAGCCTGTCCGGTGGCGAACGCCGCCGCTGCGAGATCGCCCGCGCCCTGGCGGCGCAGCCGCGCCTGATCCTGCTCGACGAACCGTTTGCCGGCGTCGATCCGATTTCGGTCGGCGAGATCCAGCGCATCGTCACCCATCTCAAACAGCGCGGCATCGGCGTGCTCATCACCGACCACAACGTACGCGAAACCTTGGGTATCTGCGACCGCGCGTATATCCTCGCCGAGGGCAGCGTGCTGGCCCAGGGTTCGCCGGAGGCGATCCTGGACAATGCCGACGTGCGTCGGGTCTACCTTGGAGATTCCTTCAAGCTGTGACCGCAGTCGGCGGGTCCCTTTCCTTCCTTTCGGCACAGGCATGAAGACTCGGCTGCAGACATCGTTGGGACAGCACCTGGTGCTCACGCCCCAGCTGCAGCAGGCGATCAAGCTGCTGCAGATGTCCACCACCGAGCTGGAGCTGGAGATCGCGCAGGCAGTGGAGAGCAACCCACTGCTGGACTGGGCCGACAGCAACGACAGCAGCGCCGTCAATGAAGGCGGCGATGGCAACGACAACGAAGCGCCCGCAGAACGCAGCGAAGGCGACGACTGGGCGCCGGCCGAACTGGACTGGAGTGCGGCTGGCAGCGGTGGCAGCTTCGATGATGACGACGATACCGGCAGCGCTGCCGAGCGCGTGGCCGAAACCGAAACGCTGGCCGACCATCTGCTGTGGCAGCTGCACCTGTCGCATCTGTCCGCGCGTGACCGCAGCATCGGCGCGGCACTGATCGATGCACTGGACGATGACGGCTACCTGCGCGAACCGCTGGCCACCATCGCCGAAACCCTGTTGCCGGCGATCCACGCCGGCGAGGACGAGATCCTCGCGGTGCTGCATCGCATCCAGCGTTTCGATCCAGTGGGTGTGGCCGCACGCACGCTGGGCGAATGCCTGCAGCTGCAGCTGGACGTGCTGGCCGACGAAACGCCGGGCCTGCTGCTGGCGCGACAGATTGCCGCAGGACCGCTGGAGCGGTTGCCACGCAGCGGCGTCGCCGGGCTCGCGCATGAGCTGAAGCAGCCGCTGGACGAGGTCGTGACTGCCGTCGCACTGCTGCGCTCGCTGGACCCGCGCCCCGGCACGCAGATCGCGCCACTGTCGCAGGACACCTACGTGGTACCGGACGTAGTGGTGTGGCGCCAGAACGGCGTCTGGCGCGCAGCGCTGGCCGCGCACGCCGGGCCCAGGGTGGTGATCCATCGTGGCTACGAACAACTGATCCGCCGCTGCGGCGACGCCGATGCAGGCTACCTGCGGGCCCAGCTGCAGGAAGCGCGCTGGCTGCTGAAGGGCCTGCAGCAGCGCGGCGAGACCCTGCTGCGGGTGGTCCGCAGCCTGATCCTGCAGCAGTCGGGCTTCCTGGAGTTCGGCGAACAGGCCCTGCGCCCGCTGACCCTGCGCGAGATCGCCGCCGAGCTCGGCCTGCATGAATCCACGGTGTCGCGCGCGATCGCCCGCAAGCACGTGCGTACCCCGCGCGGCACCCTGCCGCTGCGCGCCTTCTTCGCCTCCGGCATCGATACCGAGGGCGGAGGCGAGGCGTCCAGCACGGCCATCCAGGCGATGATCCGGCGCCTGATCGACGACGAAAACCCGCGCAAGCCGCTTTCTGACGCCAAGCTGGCTGACCTGCTCAAATCGTCGGGAATTCCAGTAGCGCGACGCACCGTGGCGAAGTATCGTGAAGCCATGAACATTTCCGCCTCGCACGAAAGGGTCAGAATCGCTTGACGCGCCGCCGCGCCCGGCGGAGAGGTTCATTGGCACATCCGAACACAGGAGAAACCCGATGCGCATCGAAACGTTTGGCAAAGATGTCGAAGTCACCCCGGCCCTGCAGTCGTATGTAGAGGAGAAGCTGGCCCGGATCGGCAAACACTTCGACCAGCACTGCGAAGCGCGGGTGACCCTCAAGCTGCAGAAGACCGAACACCACGTCGACGCCAGCCTCAACATTCCCGGCCAGACCCTGCATGCCGAGGCCAATGCCCAGACCATGTATGCCGCGATCGACCTGCTTGCGGACAAGCTTGACCGTCTGGTGATCAAGCACAAGGAGAAAAAACAGCAGCACGCACCGCTGCCGGTGGGCGACAATGGTGGCTGATCGCCACTGTTCCCCGCAGACATGCCCCTGACTGACCTCCTGGCGGCCGTGCAGACCCAGCTCTGCACGGCCACCGACCGCGACAGCGTCCTGCAGGCCGCCGCCGGGTTGCTGGCCTGCCGCCAGGCCAACGCCGAACAGATCTATCTGAACCTGTGCCAGCGCGAAGCGCTGGGCAGCACCGCGATCGGCCACGGTATCGCCATTCCCCACGGCCGCGCGCCGACCCTGGAGCGCCCGCGGGGCGCCCTGCTGCGATTGGCCACCCCGGTCGACTTCGGTGGCGACGAGCCGGTGGACCTGGTGTTCGCGATGGCCGTTCCCGCCCACTACACCCACCAGCACCTGATGCTGCTGTCCGAGCTGGCCGAATTGTTTTCCGCTCCGGACATCCGCCAGGCACTACGCCAGGCCGGCGACGCGCGGGCCCTGCGCGAAGCGCTGGACATGACCCCGCCTGCGAGTGCCGCATGAATACCAGCATCACCGCCCGTGAACTGTTCGAACAGCAGCGCGAGCGGCTGGGCCTGCGCTGGGCTGCCGGCAAATCCGGCGAGAAGCGCGAGCTGGAGGCCGGCAATACGGTCTCGCGGCGCCCCTCGCTGGCCGGCTACCTCAATGCGATCTATCCCAACAAGGTGCAGATCCTCGGTACCGAGGAACTGTCCTGGCTGGATGCGCTGGAACCGCGCCAGCGTTGGGAGACCATCGAAAAGATCATGCAGTCGCATCCGCTGGCGCTGGTGCTGACCCGCAACCAGGCGTGCCCGGAAGACCTGCGCGCCGCCGCCGATGAATCCGGCACCCCGTTGTGGCTCTCGCCCAAGCGGGGCCACGAACTGCTCAACCACCTGTCCTACCACCTGGCGCGCACGCTGGCGCCGCGGGTGATCCTGCATGGCGTGTTCATGGAGATCTACTCCATCGGCGTGCTGATCACCGGCGAGGCCGGATCGGGCAAGAGCGAGCTGGCGCTGGAGCTGCTCAGTCGTGGCCATCGCCTGGTGGCCGACGATGCGCCCGAGTTCACCCAGATCGCACCCGACGTGCTCGACGGCACCTGCCCCGAACTGCTGCAGGACCTGCTGGAAGTGCGCGGCCTGGGCGTGTTGAACGTGCGCGAGATGTTCGGCGACACGGCTGTAAAGAAGAACAAGTACCTTCGGCTGATCGTCCACCTGACCAAGCCGATGACCGAACCCACCCCGCATGGCTACGAGCGCCTGACCGGCGATTCGGGCACCCGCCATGTGCTGGACCTGGACGTGCCGCTGATCACGCTGCCGGTGATGCCCGGCCGCAACCTGGCCGTGCTGACCGAAGCGGCCACCCGCCTGCATATCCTGCGTACCAAGGGCATCGACCCGGCGGCGATGTTCATCGCCCGCCACAGCAACCTGCTGGAACGGCGAACACCCTGATTCCCCTGCCCTTCGAAGAGCCTGTCCATGAGCACCGTCACCCCCTCCGCCCCGACCCTGATGATCGTCAGCGGCCTGTCCGGCTCGGGTAAATCCGTCGCCCTGAAGACCTTCGAGGACCAGGACTACTACTGCTCGGACAATCTGCCGATCAACCTGCTTCCGGACTTCGTGCGCAGCCTGCTGGCCCATCACGGCGGCGCCGCGCCGCGCCGGTTGGCGGTAGGCATCGATGTGCGCGGCCAGGCCGACCTGAGCCAGCTGGGGGAATGGCGGCAGCTGGCCGCCGACGCCGGCGTGGACGTGAAGGTGCTGTTCTTCGAAGCCAGCGACGAGACGCTGCTCAAGCGCTACGCCGACACCCGCCGTCGCCATCCGCTGAGCCAGCTGGGGCTGTCCCTGCCCGAAGCCATCGCCCGCGAACGCGAGTTGACCGCACCGCTGCGCCGCGAGGCCGATGCGGTGATCGACACCAGCAGCCTCAACGTGCACCAGCTGCGGCGGCGGATCATCACCGAGTTCGCAATGGACCATGCCACTGGCCTGTCGCTGCTGTTCGAATCGTTCGCCTACAAGCGCGGCGTGCCGGCCGAAGCGGACTTCGTGTTCGACGCGCGGGTGCTGCCCAATCCGCACTGGGATCCGGACCTGCGGGCGCTGAGCGGGCGCGAACCCGGCGTGCGCGATTACCTGGAAGCGCAGCCGGATGTGCAGCGCTACCTGGCCCAGCTGATGGACTTCCTTGATACCTGGCTGCCGAAGCTGGGCGATGGCACCCGCAGCTACGTGACCGTGGCGTTCGGCTGCACCGGCGGCAAGCACCGCTCGGTGTTCCTGGCCGAGCGCCTGGCTCGGCATGCCCGCGAGATGGGCTGGGAAGACGTGGCCACGTACCACCGCGAACAGGATTGAGAGGGGGTCGGCCGGGCTGCGCCCGGCACCCGCTGTAGAGTCGAGCCATGCTCGACTGAAGCAACGTCAAAAGCCGGCATTCCCCGGGTGACGGGGTGCGTCAGCAAGCGGGGGACGCTGCAAGTACGTCCCTGTAAGCTCGGTCGCCGCATCCATGCGGCTCCCCCCCCCCCGCTTGCTGACCCACCCCGCCTTCGACAGATTCCTGCGATCTGTCGGGACGCTATTGTGTGCTGCTGTTGGCGGGTGTCGACCTTGGTCGACACGGCAGATCCACGCCATGCGTGGATGAGTCCCGGTCAGGCATCGAAAAACGCATGGGGTCGGATCCCTTTTCCAGAGAAAAAGGGCTCTGACCCTGGCAACGCTGAATACGGGACACAGTGCCCCTCTCCTGCTGCTATCGCCAATTCACCTTGACCTGTTAACGTGCAGTAATGACCTGTGGCATTCTCCTCGTAACACATCCCGGGGTCGGGACCGCCCTGCTTGACGTGGCGACCCGGCTCCTGCGGCATCTGCCGCTGAAAACCGAAGCTTTCGAAGTACCGTTCGACGCAGACCTGGACGCTCTTCTCCCGCTTGCCTCGGCCGCGCTGCGGCGGGTCGATGGCGGTGAAGGTGTGCTGATCCTGACCGACCTGTACGGCGCCAGCCCCGCCAACCTCGCCGGGCAGCTGGCCCGGCTGGGGACCCCGGTTCGCCGGGTGTCGGCGCTGAGCCTGCCGATGTTGCTGCGGGTGATGAATTATCCGGAACAGGGACTGGATCAACTGCCTGCCACAGCCGCGGCGGGTACCCGTAATGGAGCGATAGTCGACGATGCTTGAACGAGAACTCACCGTGAGCAACCGCCTGGGCCTGCATGCCCGGGCCACCGCCAAACTGGTGCAGACCCTGGCGCCGTTCCGCTGCAACGTGACCATGGCCGCCAAGGGCCGTGAGATCAACGCCAAGAGCATCATGGGCGTGATGCTGCTGGCCGCCGGCCAGGGCACTCCGGTCACCGTGCGCATCAACGGCGAGGACGAAGCTGCCGCGATGGAGGCGGTGGTCGGCCTGTTCGAACGCCGTTTCGACGAGGACAGCTGAGCGTGCCACGCGCACGCGCCGGCCAGCCCCCTTCCGGCCAACGGCCGGTACTGCTGCTGGCCGGCCATGGTGCCGCCCGCGGCACGGCAATGGGCCGCGCCCGCGTGCGCCTGCCGCATGCACTGGAAGTGGCCGAGCAGCGCGTTGCCGCCAACCAGATCGAGGCCGAACTGGCCCGCCTGCACCGGGCGGTGGATGCCGCACGCACGGAAATGCACGAGCTGCGCCAGCGCCTGCACGGTGCACTGAACCAGGAAGTGGGCGAGTTCCTCGACCTGCACGCGCTGCTGCTGGATGATCCCGAGCTGCTGTATGGCCTGGATGAGCTGATCCGCAGCGGTCCGTACAGCGCCGGCTACGCGTTGCGCCTGCAGCGCGACCGGCTGGCCAAGGTCTTCGACGGCATGGACGATGCCTACCTGAAAAGCCGCATGGACGACCTCGACCATGTGATCGGCCGCATCCATGCCTTCCTGCAGCCCGAGCGCCCACCTGCGGTCAAGGGCCTGGCCGGGGAAATCCTGGTCTGCGACAACATCGCACCTTCGGAACTGGCCCAGCTGCAGGCACAGGGCGTGGTCGGCATCGTCACCGCCGCCGGCAGCGCGCTGTCGCACAGCGCGATCCTCGCGCGCAGCCTGCATCTGCCCTTGATCGTCAACGTGCCGCAGCTGCTCAGCCGCGTTGCCGACGGCGACGTGCTGATCATCGATGGCGCCGACGGCAGCATCACCGCCAATCCGCAGGCCGACAATCTGCGCGACTACCGCGCGCGATTGAAGGAACACGCGCGCGAACAGCGCGAGCTTGGCCGCCTGCGCAGCAAGCCCAGCCGCACCCGCGACCAGGTCGACATCGCCCTGCTGGCCAATGCCGAATCGCTGGAGGATGTGACACAGGCGCATGCGCTGGGCGCCCACGGCCTGGGCCTGTACCGCACCGAATTCCTGTTCCTGCAGCGCAACGAGCTGCCCGACGAAGAAGAGCAGTTCCAGACCTACCGCGATGCCGCCCTGGGCATGAGCGGGCGACCGGTCACCATCCGCACCCTGGACCTGGGTGCGGACAAGGCTGATCGCACCGGCCTGACCCTGAGCAACGAGGAGAATCCCGCATTGGGCCTGCGCGGCGTGCGCCTGTCGCTGGCGCGACCGAAGGTGGCCGACACCCAGCTGCGTGCGATCCTGCGTGCCTCGGCCTACGGCAAGCTGCGGGTGCTGGTGCCGATGGTCAGCACCCGCGAGGAACTGCTGGCAGTGCGCCGGCGCATGCTCAAGCTGACCGAACAGCTGCGCAGCGAAGGCCACCTGGTATCCGACCACGTGCCACTGGGCGCGATGATCGAAGTCCCGGCCGCTGCACTGGCGCTGGAGAGCTTCATCGACCTGGTCGACTTCCTGTCGATCGGCACCAACGACCTGGTGCAGTACCTGCTGGCGGCCGACCGCAACAACGAAGCGCTGGGTGAGTTGTATTCGCCGTTGCACCCGGCGGTGCTGCGGCTGCTGCAGATGGTGATCGAGACCGGCGCGCGGCATCGCATCCCGGTGGCGGTCTGCGGCGAGATGGCCGGCGATGCGCGGATGACACCGCTGCTGCTGGCACTGGGCCTGACCGAATTCAGCCTGCACCCGGGCACGCTGCTGGAGGTTCGCCGCGCCATCCGCGAGGCCGACCTGGCGACATTGCGCACGCGCGCACCCAAGCTGCTGGCCGCGCGCGACCGCCGCGCCATCGAGCGCTGGCTGGCGCTGGTAGCCGATACGCCCTGACGCGCGGTCTGGCGGGGTCAGATCCCTTTGCCGCAGGAAAAGGGATCTGACCCCTTTGCCCGGCGGCTATGCGTTGAAACATCCCCTTGCGATAATGACGCGCTGAACACCCCTGTTGCCGCATCCTTGCCGGGATCGCGGCTTTTCTTATCCCCGCGGGAGCTGCGATGGCTGAAGCTGTACGCCACGACAAGACTGCGCGCCAACTGCGGATGTTGTCCGATGCACTGGACAGCGGCCGGCTGGGCCCGGTGCGTCGCCTGGTCAACACCCTGGCCCCGGCCGAGATCGGCAACCTGCTCGAGTCGCTGCCGCCGGGCAAGCGCGAGGTGGTGTGGGGCCTGGTCGATCCGGAAGATGACGGTGAGGTGCTGGTCCACGTCGGCGAGGACGTGCGCGAAAGCCTGCTCGCCGACATGGACCCGGACGAGATCATCGCTGCGGTCGAAGACCTGGACATCGACGATCTGGCCGACCTGGTCGAGGACCTGCCGGACACGGTCATCGACGAGGTCCTCAAGTCGATGGACCGCGAGAACCGCGAGCGCCTGGAACAGGTGCTGTCCTATCCCGAGGACAGCGCCGGCCGCCTGATGAACCCGGACGTGGTGACCGTGCGCGCCGACGTCAACGTCGACGTGGTGCTGCGCTACCTGCGCCTGCGCGGTGAACTGCCGGACCACACCGACCACCTGTTCGTGGTCAGCCGCCGCCACCAGTACCTCGGCCGGGTGTCGCTGGCAGCACTGGTAACCCACGAGGACACCACCCCGATCAACCGCCTGATCGACGACGAGCAGCCGGCCATCGACGTCGGCGAAAGCGACCAGGAAGTCGCCCGCCAGTTCTCCGACCATGACTGGATCTCCGCGCCGGTGGTGGATGACAACAACATCCTGATCGGCCGCATCACCATCGATGACGTGGTCGACATCATCCGCGGCCAGGCCGAGCACCAGGCGCTCGGCGCCGCCGGTCTGGACGAGGACGAGGATCTGTTCAGCCCGGTCTGGCGCGCGATGCGTCGCCGCCTGATGTGGCTGTCGGTCAACCTGTGCACGGCCTTCCTGGCCTCCAGCGTGGTCGGCCATTTCGAAGGCACGATCGACAAACTGGTGGCGCTGGCGGTGCTGATGCCGATCGTCGCCGGCCTCGGCGGCAACGCCGGTACCCAGGTGCTGGCACTGATGGTGCGCGGCCTGGCGCTGGGTCAGGTGGGCGCCTCCAACGCCCGCACCCTGCTGTGGAAGGAAGTGCGGGTCGCGCTGCTGAACGGCGTGATGCTGGGTTCGGTGCTGGGGCTGATCGTGCTGGCCTGGTTCCACTCGCCCGGGTTGTCCGCGGTGATTGCCATCGCATTGACCTGCAACCTCCTGTTCGCTGCCTTGGCGGGCGTGCTGGTGCCGTTGACGCTGAAACGCTTCGGCTTCGACCCAGCGCTGGCCAGCGGCATCTTCCTGACCGCCGTGACCGACTCGATGGGCTTCTTCACCTTCCTAGGCCTGGCCACTCTGGTGCTGCTGCACTGATCCCTGCAGGGTCGGATCCGCGCAACGCGGGGCTCTGACCCGTCCCCAACTGAATCCCTATGGCAACCACGATCGAAAACTACTTCCAACCCGGCTGGCGCGATCAGCAGCACACCTGCCCGGCCTGTGAATGGAAGGGCAGCTCGCGCGCCATGGAAATGGAGCTGGACGAGGACGCCACCGAGTACGACTGCCCGGTCTGCGAGAACCCGCTGCTGGTGGTGCTGCACCCGGACATCGCGCAGGTGCAGGCCGCCGCTGCCGACGGCAATGCCGAAGCACAGGAGCAGCTGGACATCATCGCCAGTTTTCCGCGGCCGGAGTGACGCGGCGCATGATGCTGCGTTGACCCACGCCGGGCTACGATGCGGGTGACCCTACCGCCTCGGAAACGCCCATGGTCCGTTCGATGTCACGCTGGCTGCCGATGCTGGCCTTTCTGATGATGACGGGCTGTGCCTCGCTGCCGGACAGCGCGCGCGGACGCTTCGAGGCCCGCGCAGTGAAGGTGGATGGCGAAACGGCCTACTACCAGGTGTTCATTCCGGCGGCATCGGCGCGCACGCCGGGCTCGCTGCCGGTCGTGCTGTTCCTGCACGGCTCGGGCGAGCGCGGCGGCGATGGCGTCAAGCAGACGTACGCGGGACTGGGCCCTTACCTGCGCGAGCACCCCGACTTCCCTGCGCTGGTGGTGTTCCCGCAGGCTCCCCGGCATTCAGAGTGGAGCGGTCGCAACAACCGCATGGCCGTGGCCGCGCTGGATGCCGCCATTGCCGAGTTCGATGCCGATCCGGCACGCCAGTACCTGACCGGCATGTCGATGGGCGGCTACGGCAGCTGGAACATCGCACTGGACGATCCACGTCGCTTTGCTGCGATCGTGCCGGTATGCGGTGCCGTGTTCGCACCGCGCTCGAGGCGACCGACCCTGTTCGTCGAGCAGGTGGCCCACGAAGCCGACCCGTATGCGGTCATCGCCCAGCGCCTGCGGCACACCCCGATCTGGATCTTCCACGGCGCACTGGATGACGTGGTCCCACCGGAGGACGATCGCAGGCTGTACGCGGCCTTCCAGGGCGTCAACGCACCTGACGTGCGCTATACCGAGTACCCGGAAGGCAACCACAACGCCTGGGATGCCACCTACGCGGACCCGGCGGTGTGGGATTGGCTGTTCAAGCAGAAGCGTTGAACCACAACGTCCGGTGGTTGCCCACCAAGGTTGGAGCCTGGTTTGGGTAGGTACCCACTAAGGTTGGAACCTGCTTTCGGTGGGTGCCAACCTTGGTTGGCACTATCTGTCCGCCCCATGAACTCCGCCTTGGCACAGGAACCCTCGAGTTCCCACTCACACCACGCATGCGGGTACTCGCCAAGCTGCGTTGCCAGCCCCGCCCTGATCGGATTCGCCATCACATACATTGCGTGCCGGAACAGCGATTCATCAGAGCGGATCGCGTGATCGTGATAGCAGGACTGCCAGAAGCGCCCCACCCTGCCCAGTACCCTGTTTGTGTACACCGCCGTACGCGACGTGAAGCGCTTCATGACAACGTCGAGCGATGCAGCGCGCAGCTGCATCAACCAGTGGATGTGATCCGGCATGACCACGTAGGCGATCGAATGGGTCAGACCTTCCAGATCCAGACGCTGGAACTGCTGGATGGCGGTAACCGCAACGGCGTCATTGGCGAACAGAGCCGCCCGGTCATGCACGTTCGTGGTGAGGATGTAGCTCTGGCCGATACTGGAATGACGGCCTAGCAGGAGACGGGTGCTGTTCATGCAGAACAGCATGGGCGGGCGCATGTTCGCTGGACATCAGGAATTCACCTTCGCCCGGGTAGGCCAGTGCCAACCAAGGTTGGCACCCACCAGAGCGATCAGCCCAGCAGGGTTTCCAGCACGGCCATGCGCACGGCGACGCCGTTGGCGACCTGGCGCAGCACCCACGACTGCGGGCCGTCGGCCACCTCGTCGGTCACTTCCACGCCGCGGTTGATCGGGCCCGGGTGCAGCACCGCCGCATCCTTGCCGGCACGTGCCAGGCGCTCATTGGTCAGGCCGTACTGAGCGTGGTACTGCTCCAGCGACGGCACCAGGCCTTCTTCCATGCGCTCGCGTTGCAGGCGCAGCATCATCAACGCGTCGACGCCTTCCAGCATCGCATCGAAATCATCGCCGACCACGCAGCCCTTCAGCGTCTCGTCGTCCGGCAGCAGCGACTGCGGGCCGCACACGCGGATCTCGCCCACGCCCAGCGTGCGCAGCGCGTGCAGGTCGGTGCGGGCCACGCGCGAGTGCTTCACGTCGCCGACGATCACCACCTTCAGCTTCGAGAAATCCGGGCCCTTGGCCTGGCGCAGGGTCAGCATGTCCAGCAGGCCCTGGGTCGGGTGCGAACTGCGGCCGTCACCGGCGTTGATCAGCGCAGTGCCCTCGCCCGCCGCGTCGGCCAGTGCGGCCACGGCACCGTCATCGGGATGGCGCACGACGAAACCGCGCACGCCCATCGCTTCCAGGTTGCGCAGCGTGTCGCAGGCGGTTTCGCCCTTGCGCGTGGACGAGGTCGAGGCATCGAAGTTCAGCACGTCGGCGCCCAGGCGCTGCGCGGCCAGCTGGAACGAACTGCGGGTGCGGGTGGACGGTTCGAAGAACAGCGTGCATACCGCCGAACCGCCCAGAACGTGGCGCTTGTTGCCGACGCGGCCGACCGCAGCATCGCGGATCTGCCCGGCGCGGTCGAGCAGCTGCAGCAGGGTTTCGCGCGGCAGGCCCTCCAGGGTCAGCAGATGGCGCAGGCGTCCGGAGGCATCGATTTGCTGGGCGGTCATGGCGGTGTCGGGCAGTCAGGGAATGGGGGTGGCGTCGTCCGGGGACGACAGCCAGCGGTCGATGATCACCGCCGCAGCCACGGCATCGAGGGCGGCCGCGTCGCGGCGGCGCTTGCGCCCTTCGGCGCGCTCGACAGCGAAGCGGCGGGCGGCCTCGACCGAGCTGGAACGCTCGTCGATCATCACCACCGGCAGCTTGAAGCGTTCCCGCAGCTGGCGGGCGAAGCCCTGCGCGCGCTTGCGGTTGGGCTGGTCCTGGCCATCCAGGGTCAGCGGGTCGCCGACCACCAGGCCGTCGGGCTTCCATTCCTTGAGCAGGCGTTCGATCGCGGTCCAGTCCGGGCCGTTGCCGTGCACATCGACCACGGCCACTGCGCGCGCATGCGACGCGAACGCACTGCCGATTGCCACGCCGATCCGTCGCGAGCCGACATCGAAACCCAGAACGGTACCGTCACGGCGAATCGCCGGGGCAGGCGATATCGGTGCGGGCGCGGCCGGCTCAGACATGGCCGCTGTAATCCGTCAGCCGGAACAGGTCCACGCCGATACGCGAGGCCGCTCCCTGCCAGCGCTGCTCCAGCGGCAGCTGGAACACCAGCTCGGCGTCGGCCGGCACGGTCAGCCAGCTGTTCTCGGACAGCTCGCTTTCCAGCTGCCCCGCGCCCCAACCGGCACAGCCAAGGGTTACCACAGCGTTGGCCGGGCCTTCGCCACGTGCCATCGCTTCGAGGATGTCGCGCGAGGTGGTCAGGTACAGGCCGTCGCCCACGGTCAGGCTGGAATCCCACGCCCGTGCGTCGTCATGGATGACGAAGCCGCGTTCCGGATGCACCGGACCACCGTTGAGCACCATGCGCGCCTGCAGGTCGCCATCACCGGTGGTGATATCCATCTGCGCAAGCACTTCACCCAGCGTGTATTCGGACGGCTGGTTGACCAGCACGCCCATCGCCCCGTTCTCGTCGTGCTGGCAGATCAGCGCAACGCTGCGGGCAAAGGTCGCGTCGAGCAGCGACGGCAGCGCGACGAGCAGGTGATCGGCAAGGGAGGTCGGCGTTACGGGCATGGCCCTATTCTAGCGGCTGGGCGCGCCGGGCGCCTCCACCCGGCGGTCACGCCGCGCATAATGACGTCCCACCGCGCAGGAGTTCGACGTGTCCGGTTACTGCCTCATCGCCCCGGGCCATCCGGTGCACGACTACTACCACGCCAACGAGTACGGCTTCCCGCAGCGTGACGAGCGCGAGCTGTTCGAACGGCTGGTGCTTGAGATCAACCAGGCCGGCCTGAGCTGGGAAACGATCCTGAAGAAACGCGAGGGTTTCCGTGCAGCCTATGACGGCTTCGATGTGGACCGCGTGGCGGCCTATGCCGAGCAGGACATCGAACGCCTGTTGTCGGACGCGGGCATCATCCGCAACCGGCTGAAGGTGCTGGCGGCCATCCACAACGCGCAGGTGATCCAGCAGCTGCGGGCCAGTCATGGCAGCTTCGCGGCGTGGCTGGATGCGCATCACCCGCGCAGCAAGGCCGACTGGGTGAAGCTGTTCAAGAAGACGTTCCGCTTCACCGGTGGCGAGATCACCGGCGAGTTCCTGATGAGCCTCGGCTACCTGCCGGGGGCGCATGCCGAGGACTGCCCGGTGCATGCGCGGCTGCTGACGCTGTCGCCGCCGTGGCTGAAGGCCGCCGACCGCTGATGGATATCCGGCGCGCATGGCCCGGCGCTACCACGCGTGGGTTCCGGTAGTGCCGGCCGCTGGCCGGCACCGCCGTTGAACGCTCACACCCCCATGTAACGGCCCGGGCGGTGGTTGAACATCAGCACCAGGCTGAGCACCACCGCGCCGATGGCCGAGTACAGCACCTTCGACGGCGACAGCACGAAGAACGCGGCCACCATCAGGCAGGCGTCGTAGGACATCTGCACCTTGCCCGCGCTCCAGCCACGGGTGCGCTGCAGGTACACCGCCAGGATGCCGATGCCACCAAGGCTGGCACGGTGGCGGATGAAGAACAGGATGCCCAGGCCCGACAACGCGCCACCGACGATGGCCGAGTACAGCGGGTGGATGTGCGAGAAATCGATCCAGCGCGGCAGCAGGTCGGTCAGCACGCCACAAGCGGTGACCGCGGCAAAGGTCTTCAGGGTGAATTCCCAGCCCATGCGCCGCACCGCCACCCAGTAGAAGGGCAGGTTGACCAGCACGAACACCACGCCGAAGTTCCAGTCCAGTGCGTAATGCAGCAGGAATGCCATGCCGGCCATGCCGCCGATCATCAGCCCGCTCTTGGCAAAGATGGCCAGGCCCAGCGAGGCCACCATGGTGGCCAGCACCATGCCCTGCACGTCCTCGGCAATCGAGTGACGCAGCGCTTTTTCATCGGCGGTGGTGCCGGCGCTGTCGGGCGGCGGGGTCAGCGGACCGGCGGTGACCAGGTGGCCGTCAGCGTCGTCGCACGGCGCGGGGCCATGGGAGGGAAGGGACATGCGGGTGGGGGAACAGCAGGTGGGGAGCGCTATTAGACACGATCCGCATGACAGTTGCAGATGAAATCGTTCAGCTGAATGCGCTTCACCCTGCCCTCCGCCGGCCGTTGGTTACCCCTTGCCGACCAGGTGGTGCGCCACCAGCGCGTTGGCGTGCCCATGGCCCAGGCCGTGCTCGCTCTTCAGGAAGCTGACCAGTTCCATGTGCCTGAGCCCCTTCTTCTTGGCCAGCAGCCCGAACCAGTGCGCCACCGGCTGACCGTAGGTCTTTTCGATGGAGGGGAAATACGAGGCCGGGCCTTTCGGCTTGGTGTCAGTGCTCATCTGCAGCTCCCGTCGAAGTCATTCATTCGACGGACCACAGTCCCTGAAATCGACATCCCCACACGTCTACACAGAATGAGGTAAGGGCGCTTTGCTTGCGAAGCACTGCTTCGCAAGCGCCCGAACGCACAGCGGCCAGCGGCTGGGCCGGGCCCCGTAGGGGACGTGCGCCGTCCCCCGCAACCTGAGCCATCCCGCCTCCGGCAGGAAGCCAGCTTTTGACGTTGCCGTTGACCTTGATTCGGCAGGTGCCGGGCGCAGCCCGGCCGTATCATTCCCTCATGCCCCGTGAAAACCTCAACGACCTGCAGGCCTTCGTGCACGTTGCCCGCGCGGGCAGCTTCACCAGGGCCGCCGCCCAGCTGGGTGTCTCCCAGTCTGCGCTCAGCCACGCCATGCGCGGCCTGGAGCAGCGCCTGGGCCTGCGCCTGCTGACCCGCACCACGCGCAGCGTGTCCACCACCGAGGCCGGCGCCCACCTGCTGGAAACGCTTGCCCCGCGCCTGGCCGAGATCGAGGACGGACTGGCCGCGCTGGCCGAGTATCGCGAGCGCCCGGCCGGCACCATCCGCATCAACGCCACCGGCCACGCCGCCGAATACATCGCCTGGCCGCGGTTGGCACCGCTGCTGCAGCACTACCCGGACCTCAAGGTGGAACTGACCGCCGACTACGGACTGGCCGACATCGTCGCCGAGCGCTACGACATCGGCATCCGTCTGGGCGAGCGGCTGGCCCGCGACATGATCGCCGTGCCGGTCAGTCCGCCGCTGCGCATGCGCGTGGTCGGCGCACCCAGCTACTTCCGCCAACACGTGGTACCCCGGCACCCGGACGACCTGGCCGCGCACAACTGCGTAACCCTGCGCCTGCCCACCCATGGCGGGCTGATGCCGTGGGATTTCGGCCAGGACGGTAGCGAACTGAGCGTGCGCGTGAGCGGCCAGTGGATCTTCAACAGCATGGGCATGACCCGGGCCGCCGCGCTGGCCGGCAGCGGCCTGGCCTGGCTGCCGGAAGACCAGGTGCAGCCAATGCTGGACGATGGCCGGCTGCAATCGGTGCTGGACGACTGGTGCCCGCACTTCGATGGCTACTACGCGTACTACCCGTCGCGCCGGCATGTAACGGTGGCGATGCGCACGGTGCTGGATGCGCTGCGTGGGCCGATGGGGGGCTGAGGAGTGCGGACCAACGGTCCGCACCCACCACCAACAGCCTGCACCCACCCGGTGGTCAGCCCTTGGCTTGCGCCGCACGCTGCGCGTTGTAGCGCTCGCCGACGATCGACACTTCATCCAGCGCCTGTGCGATGCGCTGCAGTTCCTCTGGCGCCAGCTGCAGGTCGGCGGCGCCCAGGTTCTCTTCCAGGCGATGGATTTTGGTCGTGCCCGGAATCGGCACGATCCACGGAGCCTGCGCCAGCAGCCACGCCAGTGCCACCTGCGCCGGGGTCGCACCGCGTGCTGCGGCAATCGTGCTGATGCGATCGACCAGCGCCTGGTTGGCGCGACGCGCTTCCACTTCGAAACGCGGCACGCTGTTGCGGAAATCGTTGGCGTCGAAGGTGGTGTCGGCGTTGATCGCGCCGGTCAGGAAGCCACGGCCGAGCGGGCTGAACGGCACGAAGCCGATGCCCAGCTCCTGCAGGGTCGGCAGCAATTCGCGCTCCGGCTCGCGCCACCACAGCGAGTACTCGCTCTGCACCGCAGCCACCGGCTGCACCGCATGCGCGCGGCGTACGGTAGCGGCGCTGGCCTCGGACAGGCCGAAGTGACCGACCTTGCCCTCGGCAATCAGGTCGCGCACGGTGCCGGCCACATCCTCGATCGGCACGTCCGGGTCGACGCGGTGCTGGTAGAACAGGTCGATATGGTCGGTGCGCAGGCGCTTCAGGCTGGCCTCGGCCACCGCGCGGATGTTTTCAGGGCGGCTGTCCAGACCGGTATCGGTGCGCGCATCCTTGAAGCCGAACTTGGTGGCGATCACCAGCTTGCTGCGGTAGGGCGCCAAGGCCTCACCGAGCAGGTCTTCATTGGTGTACGGGCCGTACACTTCGGCGGTGTCGAAGAAGGTGACGCCGCGTTCCACGGCAGCGTGCAGCAGAGCGATGCCCTGGCTGCGCTCGACCGGCTGGCCATAGGCATGGGTCAGGCCCATGCAGCCCAGGCCGAGGGCGGAAACCTTCAGGCCGCTGCGGCCGAGTTCACGTGTCTGCATCGTCGTGCTCCGGAGGGGGAGCGCTGACGATACGCCTGCACCGGCAATGGATTGAACCGACTGGATGGCAGTCGGTCATGACTGGAATTCATCAATCGGCAGCGCGCCCGGTAGAGTCGACTGGTAGAGTCGACTGTTAATCGACTGCTCCACCAACAGCCAGGAAAATCCCGCGCTGCGCGCGATAGTCGACTGACAGTCGACTCTACAGATCTGCAGGTCACCGGATCTCCGGGCTCCACGCTTGTAGAGTCGACTGTTAGTCGACTGCTCTTCCAACGGCCAGCAGAATCCCGCGCTGCGCGCGATAGTCGACTGACAGTCGACTCTACAGATCTGCAGGTTACCGGATCTCGGAGATCTCCACGCCATCCAAGCCCTGCGACAGGGTGCGCGCGTCGCCGCCCTGGCTGAGCTTGATGCGCAGGCGCACCTCGTTCTGCGAATCGGCGTAGCGCAGCGCGTCCTCGTAGCTGATCTCGCCGGCCTGGTACAGCTCGAAGAGGCTCTGGTCGAAAGTCTTCATGCCCAGCTGGACCGAGTCCTTCATCACTTCCTTCAGCTTGTGGATCTCGCCGTCGCGGATGTAGTCCTGTACCAGCGGCGTGCCCAGCAGGATCTCCATCGCCACCTTGCGCGAGCGGCCATCGGGCGACGGCACCAGCTGCTGCGCGACCACGCCCTTGAGGTTCAGCGACAGGTCCATCAACAGCTGGTTGCGCCGGTCTTCCGGGAAGAAGTTGACGATGCGGTCCATCGCCTGGTTGGCATTGTTGGCATGCAGCGTGGCCAGCACCAGGTGGCCGGTTTCGGCGAACGCGATGGCGTGGTCCATGCCCTCGCGGGTACGCACCTCGCCGATCATGATCACGTCCGGCGCCTGGCGCAGGGTGTTCTTCAGCGCAGCCTCCCAGCTGTCGGTATCGATGCCGACCTCGCGCTGGGTGATGATGCAACCCTCGTGCTTGTGCACGAATTCGATCGGGTCTTCGATGGTGATGATGTGGCCGGTCGAGTTCTGGTTGCGGTAGCCGATCATCGCCGCCAGCGAAGTCGATTTACCGGTACCGGTAGCACCGACAAACAGGATGATGCCGCGCTTGGTCATCGCCAGCGTCTTGATGATCGGCGGCAGGCTCAGTTCTTCCACGGTCGGAATGCGCGTCTCGATGCGACGCAGCACCATGCCGACCTGGTTGCGCTGGTAGAAGCAGCTGACACGGAAGCGGCCGACACCGGACAGGCCGATGGCGAAGTTGCATTCGTGGGTCTTCTCGAATTCCTCGCGCTGTGCCGGGGTCATCACGTTGAGGACCAGGTCGCGGCTCTGCTGCGGCGTCAGTGGCGTCTGCGTGATCGGCGAGATCTTGCCGTTGACCTTCATCGCCGGCGGCATGCCCGCAGTGATGAACAGGTCCGAGGCGCGCTGGTGCGCCATCAGCTTGAGGAACGAAGTGAAATCGATGGTGGTCGCGGTGGTGTTCACGGCGGGCTCCCGGAAAGCGGTTTACCAGGTAACGGTCGATGGAGGAAACAGCACGGGGGCGGCGCCGCACTGGTGCACGCCGCCCGTGGTTGCCCCGCCTTACTCGAACAGGCGCTTGTCCTTGGCGTACTCGCGGGCCTGGTTGCGGGTGATCAGGCTGCGCTTGACCAGGTCCTGCAGGTGCTGGTCCAGGGTCATCATGCCGTACTGCTGGCCGGTCTGGATGGCCGAGTACATCTGCGCCACCTTGTCCTCGCGGATCAGGTTGCGGATGGCCGGGGTGCCGACCATGATTTCCCACGCTGCGGTACGACCGCCGCCGACCTTCTTCAGCAGCGCCTGCGAGATCACCGCACGCAGCGACTCGGACAGCATCGAGCGCACCATCGGCTTTTCGCCGGCCGGGAACACGTCGATGATGCGGTCGATGGTCTTGGCCGCCGAGCTGGTATGCAGGGTGCCGAACACCAGGTGGCCGGTTTCCGCGGCGGTCAGCGCCAGGCGGATGGTTTCCAGGTCGCGAAGTTCGCCCACCAGGATGATGTCCGGATCCTCGCGCAGCGCCGAGCGCAGTGCTTCGTTGAAGCCATGCGTATCGCGGTGCACTTCGCGCTGGTTGATCAGGCACTTCTGCGAGGTGTGCACGAATTCGATCGGATCCTCTACGGTGAGGATGTGGCCGTATTCGTTCTTGTTGATGTAGTCGATCATCGCCGCCAGCGTGGTCGACTTGCCCGAGCCGGTCGGGCCGGTCACCAGGATCAGGCCCTGCGGCTGCTGGATCACTTCACGGAACAGCGGCGGGCAGGCCAGGTCCTCGAGGGTGAGCACCTCGGACGGAATGGTACGGAACACCGCACCGGCGCCACGGTTCTGGTTGAACGCGTTCACACGGAAGCGCGCCAGCGACGGGATCTCGAAGGAGAAGTCCACTTCGAGGAATTCCTCGTAATCGCGGCGCTGCTTGTCGGACATGATGTCGTACACCAGCGCATGGACCTGCTTGTGGTCCAGGGCCGGGATGTTGATCCGGCGAACGTCGCCGTCAACGCGGATCATCGGCGGCAGGCCTGCGGACAGGTGCAGGTCGGACGCTTTGTTCTTTACGGAAAACGCCAGCAGTTCGGCGATATCCATGAGCGGCTACTCCCCAATAACGGCTTCGACTGGAAGGATCTTTCCCCGGGCGGCAGTATAGCCTCCTGATTCAACGGAACGCGTTACGTGGCCACTCCCCTGCCCCAGATCCTGAGCAACCTGCATGCCGCCGCCGAGGCCGCGGGCAGGCCCGACCCACGCCTGCTGGCGGTGTCCAAGACCCAGCCGGCCGAAGCCGTGGCCGCGCTGGCCGCGCAGGGCCAGCACGCCTTTGGCGAGAACTATGTGCAGGAAGCGCTGGCCAAGATGCAGGCGCTGCAGCATCTGGCGCTGGAGTGGCACCTGATCGGCCACCTGCAGTCGAACAAGGCCGAGGCCGTGGCCCTCCACTTCGACTGGGTGCAGAGCGTGGACAGGCTCAAGCTGGTCGCCGCACTGGCGCGCCATCGCCCTGTGGCGCGCGGCCCACTGAACGTGCTCATCCAGGTCAACATCGACGACGAATCCAGCAAGCACGGCTGCGCACCGGAGCAGGTGGAGGAACTGGCCACCGCGATTGCCGCCGAGCCGAACCTGCGCCTGCGCGGGCTGATGGCGATTCCCGCGCCGTGGCCCGAGGCCGAGCGTCGCCACGACGCGTTCGTGCGCATGCGCACACTTTTCCAATCACTGGCGGCCCAGCACCCGCAGGTGGACACGCTGTCGATGGGCATGAGCGGCGACTACGCTGAAGCCATCGCCGAAGGTGCCACCCTGGTGCGGATCGGTACCGCCCTGTTCGGTGCGCGCCCACGCCCGGCCTGACTTTTCAAGGAGATTTCCATGGCAGCTGATTCCATCACCTTCATCGGCGGCGGCAACATGGCGCGCAGCCTGATCGCCGGCCTGATCCGCCAGGGCATGCCGGCCGCGCACATCCATGTAGCCGAACCGGTGGCCGCACTGCGCGAGTCGCTGGCTGCCGATTTCGGCGTGAAGGTACATGACAACGCAACCGATGCCGCCGCACAGGGCGGTACCTGGCTGCTGGCGGTGAAGCCGCAGGTGCTGCGCGATGTCTGCCAGTCGCTGCAGGAACTGGCCCAGGCGAACCGGCCGCTGGTGGTGTCGATTGCCGCGGGCATCACCAGTGCGCAGCTGGAACGCTGGCTGGGCGGCAATCTGCCGATAGTGCGCGCGATGCCCAACACCCCCGCCCTGCTCGGCGCCGGTGTGACCGGTCTGTACGCCACACCGTCGGTCGATACGCAACAGCACGCGCTGGCCGAGCAGGTGCTGGCCAGCGCCGGGCGCACCGTGTGGATCGACAGCGAAACACTGATGGATTCGGTCACCGCCGTCTCCGGCAGTGGGCCGGCCTATGTATTCCTGCTGGCCGAAGCGATGGAAGCGGCTGGCATTGCCCAGGGCCTGCCAGCCGACACCGCGCGCACGCTGGTGGTGCAGACCCTGCTGGGCGCCTCGCGCATGCTTGATGAAGCCGGTGAGAACCCGGCTGAACTGCGACGCCGCGTGACCTCGCCGAACGGCACCACCCAGGCCGCGATCGAGAGCTTCCAGGCCGGTGGCTTCGAGGCGCTGGTGGACACGGCGCTGCGCGCTGCGCAGGTGCGTGGGCAGGAACTGTCTGCGGCGAATGATTGATCCCGATGCGTGCCGACCAACGGTCGGCACCCACCGTCATCCACGCCATGCGTGGATGCTCATTGCCCCAGTGTGGTCATGACGAAATCGACGAAGCACTGCAACCGCGGGCGCGGCCTGCGGTCAGGCAGGTAGATCAGGTGCATCGGCCGGGGTTCGGGCAGGTAGTCGCGCAGCAGCGGCTTCAGGCGCCCGGCTGCGATCTCGCCCGCCAGCAACGCCGTCGGTTGCAGCACCAGCCCTGCTCCGGCCACGGCCGCTTCGCGCAAGGCGAAGCCATCATTGCAGGTCAGCCGCGCTTCCCAATCGACCTGCTCGCCGTTGGCCAGCTGCCAGCCGTGGCCGCCGCGCCAGGCCAGGTGGCTCAGGCAATCGTGCCCTTCCAGATCGGCGGGTGTACGTGGCGTACCGCGTCGGCGCAGGTACGACGGTGATGCACACAGGCTCATTGCATACGGCGGCAACGGCCGCGCGACCACCTCCTGCGACGGCAGGGGACCGACCCGGATCGCCACGTCGAAACCGTCCTCGATCAGGTCCACGCGGCGGTTGCTCAGGTCCAGCTCGATGTTCAGCTGCGGCTGCGCGCGCAGCAGCCCGGCCAGCTGCGGCGCCAGCACACAGCTGCCCCAGGTGGTCGGCGCGCTGACCCGCAGCAGGCCCCGCGGCTGCACCTGAAGGCCTGCGACATCCGCCTCGGCCTGCTGCACCTGCTCCAGCACCTGCCGGCAACCGGCCAGGTAGGCGCCGCCGGCTTCGGTCAGGCGTTGGCGGCGGGTGTTCCGCTGCAGCAACGCCGTGCCCAGGTGCGCCTCCAGCTGCTGGATGTACTTGCCGACCATCACCGCCGAAACCTGCAGCTGTTCGGCGGCGCCAGCGAAGCTGCCGCGCTCAGCTACCGCGACGAAGGCCTGCATGCATCGAAGGGTATCCATTACTAATCCAGAGTTAGGAATCTGCGAATCATACGCGGCTTACCCAACCCCACTGTGACGGCGCAGACTGCGCTCACTCCCTCACGCAAGGAACGGCCATGAAGATTCTCCTCGTCGGTGCCAGCGGCACCCTCGGCCAGGCAGTCGCCCGACAGCTCGGCCAACAGCACCAGATTGTCGCCGCCGGCCGCAACAGCGGCGAACTGCGCGTCGACCTGACCGACGACGCCAGCGTCGCCGAACTGTTCGCCCGCACCGGGCCGGTCGATGCGGTGATCTCCACCGCCGGCAAACTGCACTTCGGTCCGCTGCAGGACATGACGCCCGAGCAGTTCAACCTGGGCCTGCAGGACAAGCTGCTGGGCCAGGTGCGGCTGGCACTGGCCGCGCAGCACCATCTCAACAGCGGCGGCTCGATCACCCTGACCAGCGGCATCGTCAGCGCACAACCGATCCGCGACGGCGTCAACGCCACCTCGGTGAATGCCGCACTGGAAGGCTTCGTGCGTGCCGCCGCACTCGAGCTGCTGCCGCGCGGCCTGCGCATCAACGTGGTCAGCCCGAACGTGCTGATCGAATCCATGGCGGCCTACGGCCCCTACTTCCCGGGCTTTGAAGCGGTAAGCGCGCAACGCGCCGCACTGGCCTTCCAGCGCGCGGTGGAAGGCATCCAGAGCGGCGAGACGATCACGGTCTGGTGATCCGCCGGGCATGGCCCGGTGCTACCGGGAGCGCGACCCTTTCTTCGCTCACTCCCAGCGCATCGGGCCATCGCCGCGTTCGCCCAGCACGTCGCCCGGGTTGGCCAGGCGGCAGCGCTGCAGCGACAGGCAGCCGCAACCGATGCAACCGGTCAGTTCATCGCGCAGCAGCTGCAGCATGTGGATGCGTTCTTCCAGCTCGGTGCGCCAGCGCGCGGACAACTTGGCCCAGTCCGCCTTGGTCGGTGCGCGACCATCGGGCAGGCTTTCGAACGCACGGCCGACCGCGTCCAACGGCATGCCCACGCGCTGCGCCACGCGGATCACCGCCAGCCGGCGCAGTACATCCCTGCTGTAGCGGCGCTGGTTGCCCGAAGTGCGCAGGCTGCTGATCAGCCCCTTGCGCTCGTAGAAATGCAGCGCCGAAACCGCCACGCCACTGCGCTGGGAGACTTCGCCAACGCTCAGTTCCTGGGACACCATTGCTTGACCTCAACTGCAGTTGAGGTGTCATGCTGCTATCTTCGCTGCCTGTTGACAAGCGCGGCCCGCATCCGACCCGTATGACCCAGACTCTCTCACCCGCCGACGCCAGTCTGCCGGCCGACTCCTCGATCCTGTCAGCGCGCTACCGCGCGACCACCCTCGGCATGGTCGCGCTGGTCGCGCTGCACGCCTTCGAGGCCTTGGCGGTGGCCGCCGCCATGCCGACCGTGGCCGTGGCACTGGACGGCCTGCGCCTGTACGCCCTTGCCTTCGGCGGTACCCTGGCCACCAGTGTGATCGGCATGACCCTGGCCGGACGCTGGGCCGACCGCCATGGCCCGGCGCGACCGTTGTGGTACGGCCTGGGCTGCTTCGTGCTGGGCCTGCTGCTGGCCGGCTTCGCGATGCGCATGGGCATGCTGGTGGCGGGGCGGCTGCTGCAGGGCCTCGGCGCGGGCGCGATCTCGGTTTCGCTGTACGTGATGGTCGGCCGCAGCTACCCCGAGCACCTGCGGCCGAAGGTATTCGCCGCCTTCTCGGCCGGTTGGGTGGTGCCATCGATGGTCGGCCCGGCGTTGAGCGGCCTGATCGTGCAGCACCTGGGCTGGCGCTGGGTGTTCCTTGCGGTGCCATTGCTGGCGGTTCCGGCGGCCCTGCTGCTGCGCCCTGCGTTGGCACGCATGCAGCCCAGTCCTGCCGGCAGCGCCGATGATGGAGGCGGCAAGGTGGTGCGCTGGGCCAGCGGTGCCTCGCTGGCAGCGTTGTTGGTGTACTTCGGCGGCCAGCAGCAGGGAGCAGCGGCCCTGCTCTGTATCGGCATGGCGATGCTGGCGCTGCTGTTCTGCGTGCACCGTCTGCTGCCGGCCGGCACATTGATGCTGCGCCGTGGCCTGCCCAGCGTGATCGCGCTGCGTGGCATCGCGGCTGCAGCGTTCTTCGCGTGCGAGGCCTATCTGCCGCTGCTGCTGCAGCGCGAACGCGGACTGTCGCCCAGCTGGGCCGGCGCCGTGCTCAGCCTCGGCGCGCTAGGCTGGTTCGCCGGTTCATGGCTGCAGGGCCACCAGCAGCGCGGCTGGTCGCGCCAGCAGCTGCTGCGCACGGGTACGTCATTGATGACCGTCGGCATCACCGCCACGCTGGCGGTGCTGTTCAACGTGGTGCCCCTGCCGGTGTCGCTGCTTGGCTGGGCCGTGACCGGCTTCGGCATGGGCATGATCTACGCCAGCCTGTCGGTGCTGACGCTGTCGCTGTCGGCGCCGCATGAGCAGGGTGCCAATACCTCGGCACTGCAGCTGAGCGAAGCGCTGTCAGTGACCACCGCGCTGGCGGTTTCCGGCGCCTTGTTCGCGCTGTTCGTGGAATCGGCACCACACACCGGCTACCTGCTGTGCCTGGTGATCACCTTCGGCCTGGCCATGCTGGCCACGCTGATCGCCAGGCGGGTGTAGCGATGCCGCATTGCGGGATTGCCGGCCAGCGGCCGGCACTACCGGGTGCCAGTCCCCATGTCATCGATGTCCCGGTGCAGGATGCGGCGCACTTCCAGCACCGCCTGCGGGGTCTCCTGCACGCTGTGGCCGGAAATGATCACCTTCTCCGACAGCGCGCCCGGCAGGTGTGCACTCCAGTACGGCACCAGCCCGTCATCGGATTTCTCAACCGGCAGTTCCGGCTTGCGCTGGGCGATGATCGAGTGGTACTTCAGGCCCGCTTCGATCGGCAGCTGCGCGGCCGCCTTCACGAACGGATCGCTGGCCTTGAGGTTGTCGATGCTGTTGGGGATCTTCGGCTTGGCGGTGCCATCAACCTGCTGTTCGGCCTGCGCCAGCGCCATGAACACATCCTCGAACTTGCCGAGAATGGTCAGCGGCAGGCGCACCAGGCGACCGATCAGGCGGCCAACCTTGTTGCCGGCGATGTCGGTGCCCTGGTGTGGCGCTGCGATGAAGATCGCACGCTCCACGTTCGGCTGGGCCTTGAAGTGCAGCAACGGCCCCAGCTTGTTCTGCACCCGCTTCAGGCGCTCACCCTTCAGGTCGTAGTTGGCCAGCAGGTCATTCCACAGCACGTCGCCCGAATCGCTGACCAGCAGGCGCGCCAGCACGCCGCCCATGCTGTGCCCGATGTAGACCATGTCCTTCGATGCACGCGTACTGCCGTTGGGGTCGAAATGCTTCAGCGTATCGTTGAACGCATTGGCGATCTCGTAGCGGTTCAGTGCGATCGGCGCATTGGTCGGGTAGTAGACCTGCCAGACCTGGAACTGCTGGCGCAGCTCGGGATCACCCATGATCTCGTTGGCCAGGTTCACCCATGCTTCCGGGCTGCTGGCCAGGCCATGCAGCATGAAGATGATGCGCCGGTTCGGGTCCCAAGGCTGCATCAGGTAGATGTGCGGTTCGCCGATGCCCTCGCTCATGCCGAACAGGGTGCGCAGCGATTGCCGCGCGAAGCCACTCTGCGCCAGCCACAGGCCGTAGGCAGCCGTGAAGTTGCCGGCCAGAGGCACCTGTTCGCCGTGCAGGGTGATGCGCTCGGTGGCTTCCGGCGAATAGGCATCCAGCTCGACCCGGCGCGTGCGCATCACGTCTTCCAGGCTGCTGCCCTCGAAGCGCAGCAGCGCGGTAACGTTGATCGAGGACATCTCGCTGAACTCGGGCACCGCGTCGTCATGGCGATGGCGGCGGCCACGGTGCGCGTCGTCGCCGTCGTCCTGCGTGCTCTCGGCCTTCGGGCCATCGGGTGAGATCACCGGTGCGACCAGCTTCGGCGGATCCATCACCATCACCAGCTCGGCGCCGAAACCATCGCGGCGATAGGTGCTGCGCAGGCCGACGAAGCTGACGGTACCGGCCGGCACCAGCTGCGCCGGGATGCTCTTCAGGTTCAACTGCTGGTAGTTGGAGGCCAGCGACCAGCTGCCGACCGAGACCGGCTTCGTGTAGTCCTCGCCGGCAAGTGCCGCCCCACGCGCACGCACGAACAGCACCACCGCTGCTTTCTCGGCCGCGTAGTTGTAGTAGTCGCGCACCTGCGTCTGCCGGTCCTCGAAGGCACGGTCGGATGGGGACCTGCCGCTGTAGAACAGATACGCGTACGCGTAACGCGCCGCTTCCAGCCAGGCATCCAGCGCCGCATCGCTCATCGGCGGATCGCCGGCAGCGGTCTTCTTCGGGGTCAGCGCCAGCGCTGCCTTCACCCACAGTTCGGACAGCGCCGACAACCGCTGCTCGACATTGAGATCGTCGGTCATCAGCAGCGTGCTGCGACAGACCAGGAAGTCCTTTTCGCACTGCGACTCGTCCAGGCCTGCTGCGCTGAGCGTCTCGCGCGCGGCCGGGCTGAGCTTGCCGGTGTTGAGCACGTCGGCACGCTTGTTGACCAGCGAATCGCTGGAGGTGACCTGTTTGACGGTGACCATCGCGCAGCCGCTGCTGCCCAGCAGCAGGAAGGCGGCGAACAACACCGGCAGCAGGCGCTGCCAGCGGGACGGGAAGGAGTGGGTCATTACTGCGGGTCCTGCTCGGTGCCGGGCACGCCCTGGCGGATCACGGTGGAGAAGTGCGGGCCATCGCCCAGGTCCAGCGCACGCTGGGTGATGCGTCCCTTGTCATGCAGTTCGGCGTACGGCACGCCCGGAGCAAGCGCGCCGACCTCCTGCGCATACTCGGCCAGATAGCCGGACAGCAGCAGCCGGTAGTCCAGCGGCAGGCGCGGCGCGATGTGGCGGGCCAGGTCGAAGACGATGGTGGTGCAGTTGCTGGTCAGCGTGTTGTAGAAGCCCGGTTTCGCATCCAGTTCACGCGCCTGTTCGATGTAGGCCGCGAACAGTGCCTTCAGCTGCGTGTGGTCCATGCCGTGCAGCCGGTACAGGTAGACATCCTCGCCGCGCGCGTTGGTGCGGGTGCGGATGATATCGGTCTCCTCCGAGGCCACCAGGGTCATCTCGAATTTGCGGAAGAAGCCGCCCAGCGCCGAGAACGATTCACCGCGTTCCTTGCGGATCTCCAGCGAGAACACCACATGGCGGCCATCCTCGAAACCGAACGAGACCAGCGTATGGGCGATGGCCGGTCCCATCCAGTACGACAGGACGAGGTCGGCCGAGCGCAGCTGGTCCAGGTCGTACGCGCGGCGCACCCAGTGCGCGTCGTAATCGTTCTCGGTGCGCCACGTGAAATCACGCACGTTGTCGAACACCACGCGGCGGCCATCGAAGGACACCACGTGCAGGCGCTGGGCCACGTCATCGGCCCACACCCGGTCCTGGCGCGGGGTCAGCAACAGCCACCACAGCGCGGCCAGCGCCAACGCGCCCCCGAATGCCATGCCCAGGCGGCGCGTGGCTAGGCCTCGCGCAACCCGCCACGACACCCCCAGTGCAACCAGCAGCCACAGCACGGCCACGCTGGTGCTCAGCCAGCCCGGCCCCGGCAACTGATACGCCAGCAACCCGGTCACCCACAGCGCCGCCAGCGCCATGGCACTTCCTGTCATCCAACGTCCTGCGGCTTTCACTGGCATCCTGTCGCGGTCTTCAAGCCGCATAGTTAGCCACAAGCCGCATCAGCGTGGCATCTACGGTCCGTTCAGGCACGCCGGCGCACCGTCTGCGACGGTCGAGGCGATCCGTTTCCACTGCACAGGAGCAACGATGGGTATCACGTCCGTGGCCGGCGTTCCGGTCCAACCCCAGCACCGCGCGACCTGCCACTGCGGCACGGTCGAACTGCTGCTGGACCTGCCCGATGGCATCGTCGACCCGCGCCGCTGCGACTGCTCGATGTGCCGGCGCCGGGGCGCCATCGCCGCCAGCGTTGCCCGCGCGGGCCTGCAGGTGGTGCGCGGGCAGGGCCACCTGCAGCTGTACCAGTTCAACACGCACGTGGCCGAGCACTATTTCTGCGGCGTGTGCGGCATCTACACCCATCACCGGCGGCGCTCCAACCCTGACCAGTACGGCTATAACGTGGCCTGCCTGGAAGGTATCGATCCGTTCGCTCTGGGCGTGATCCCGGTCAACGACGGGGTGAACCACCCGGCCGACCGCATCGCCTAGTGGTGGGTGCGCCGTAGCGGCGCGGCGACCTTCTGCCAGGGCGCCATGCCGCTGCGTCCCGCCCGTGCGGGTCGTTTCAGCCAGGGCCGGCGGGGCGGTGCCTGCGGTACGTCCACGACCGGGGAAGGAAGCGGCTTACGGCCGGGCCAGAGATGGTCGAGCAGCCACATGGCGGGTCTCCGTGGGGGACGGGGACGATCAACACTAGGCCCGGGCGGGCATAGGCGGCGTGATCGGGAAACGACAACGGGATGACGGCAAGCCACCGCAGGTCAGCGGCTGAAGCGACGGGCGCCTGCCACGCAGATCACGGCAACCACGGTCACCAGCACCATGCTGAGGCTGACCGACTCGTGCAGCAGCAGTGCGGCCAGAGCCAGGCCGAAGAACGGCTGCAGCAGCTGCAGCTGTCCGACGGCGGCGATGCCCCCCTGCGCCAGCCCGCGATACCAGAACAGGAAGCCGAGCAGCATGCTGAACACTGCGACGTAGCCCAGCGCCCACCACGCCGTGGCGCCCACCGCCGTGAACGAGGCCGGGCGCATCAGTAGCGCCAAAGGCAGCATCGCCGGCATCGCCAGCAGCAACGCCCAGCTGATCACCTGCCAGTCGCCCAGGTGGCGGGCCAGCCGGCCACCCTCGGCGTAACCGAGGCCGCATACCACGATCGCCGCCAGCATCAGCAGGTCGGCCTGCAACGAGGCTTCAATGCCGTTGCGCGCGGCATAGGCGACCACGCAGGCGCTGCCCAGCAACGAGAACAACCAGAACGCCGGGCGCGGCCGCTCGCCACCGCGCAGCACGCCGAACACGGCAGTGCTCAGCGGCAACAGCCCCAGAAACACGATGGTGTGTGCGGACGACGCATGACGCAGGGCCAGCGCGGTCAGCAGCGGGAAGCCAACCACCACGCCGAGGCTGACCAGCGCCAGACCGGGCAGGTCGCTGCGCCGTGGCCAAGGCTGGCGCAGTATCAGCAGCAGGCCCAGGCCGAGGACCGCAGCGATGGTGGCGCGGGCAGCGGTGACGAATCCGGCGTCCAGCTGCAGCACCGCCAGGCGCGTGGCCGGCAGCGAGCCGGCAAAGATCACCACGCCAATGAATCCATTGATCCAACCACTCGCCGACCGTTCCACGCCTGTGCTCCGGGGTGCCGGGCGGCGCCCGGCGGGATCTCCATGGAAGCACCTGCGGGCCCCGCCCCCCAGCTACAATCCAGTACAGTTTCAAATAACTGTACTGCCGACACTTCCAGCACACTTTCGCCATGTCACGCCCACTTACCCGCATCGAATCGGTCATCCAGACCGTGCGCGCCCGCATCAGTGCACGGGTGGATGGCCCCGGCTCGCGCCTGCCTTCGGTACGCGCGCAGGCGGCAACGATGGGCGTGTCGGTCTCCACCGTGGTCGAGGCCTACGAGCGCCTGGCCGCCGAAGGGCTGATCAGCGCGCGTGCCGGGTCGGGCTTCTACGTCAGCGGGCCGGCCGCACCGCTCGCGCTGGCCGAAATGGAACCGCGGCTGGATCGCGCGGTCGACCCGCTGTGGGTATCGCGGCAATCGCTGGAAACGCCGGCCGGGCACCTCAAGCCAGGCTGTGGCTGGATGCCGAGCGACTGGCTGTACCAGGACGGCATGCGCCGTGGCCTGCGTCGGCTGGCGCGTGTCGATGCCGCGCATCTGGTCGACTACGCGGGCCCACTCGGGTTGCCCGCATTGCGCCAGCTGCTGCAACGGCGCAGCGCTACGCTGGGCATCGACGCACCGATGGAGAAGATCCTGCTGACTGAATCGGGTACCCATGCGGTCGACCTGATCTGCCGCTTCCTGCTCAAGCCCGGCGACTGCGTGCTGGTCGATGATCCCAGCTACTTCAATTACCACGCGCTGCTGAAGGCACACCAGGTCCAAGCGGTGGGTGTGCCCTACACGCACACCGGCCCGGATCTTCAAGCATTCGCGCAGGCCTTGCAGGCGCATTCGCCGCGGCTGTACATCACCAATTCCGGCCTGCACAACCCGACCGGCGCGGTGCTTTCCGCGAGCACCGCACACCGCCTGCTGGGCCTGGCCGAACGCAGCGAACTGATCATCGTCGAGGACGACATCTTCGCCGACTTCGAACTGCAGCCGGCGCCGCGACTGGCCGCGCTCGATGGGCTGTCGCGAGTGATCCACGTCGGAAGTTTCTCCAAGACCCTGTCGGCCGCTTCGCGCTGTGGCTACATCGCTGCACGCCACGACTGGATCGAAGCGCTGACCGACCTGAAGCTGGCCACCAGCTTCGGCGGTGGCCATCTGGCGATGCAGCTGATGCGCATCGCGCTGACCGACAGCGGCTATCGTCGCCACATGCAATCGGTGCGCTCGCGCCTGGCTGATGCGCGCCGGCACACACTGCGGAAACTGCACACGCTGGGCATCACGCCGTGGCTGCAACCGGAAGCCGGCCTGTTCCTCTGGTGCCAGCTTCCCGATGGCCGCGACGCCGCTGCGCTGGCACGGCAATGCCTGCGCGAAGGCATCGTGCTGGCCCCGGGCAACGCCTTCAGCCAATCGCAGCGCGCGGCCGACTATCTGCGCTTCAACGTTTCGCAGTGCCAGGACCCGAGGATCTGGCAGGTGCTGGCGCGCGCGCTGCGTTGAGCTGGCAATGCGGGACCATCGCATCCGCCACCACGCGCACGCCCGGCAACTGGCCGCGACGATGCGGCAGCGGCACGCAATGCCACTTGCGCGCCGCGGCGCATCACAGCGTGCCGCAGGATCCGGCCGGCAAGCTGCGCTGGCTGCAGCGCTACGCGGCGTTCGCTGAAGCATCCGGCGTGGCACACGCCGATGCACGGCGCGCGGTCGAAGCCATTGCCGAGCGGCTGCCGCTGCTGGCGCCCGAGCAGGAGGTCGCCCTGCTGCAGGAGGCCGGCTTCGACGATGTGGAGCTGTTCTACGCAGGCTTCAGCTTCAGGGGCTGGGTGGCGTACGCAGGGTGATGCCTACGGCACCACCGTGATGCCGATGCGCTGCATCAACAGCGCCACCTGCTGCACATCCAGCGTGGCGCCGCGCAGATTGGTGCTGCGCAGGTCCAGCTCGCCCAGCTCCGAGTTGGTCAGGTCGCAGTCGGTGAAGTTCGCGCTGTTCCAGTCGATGCCCTCGAACTGGCCTCCGGACAGGTCCGAACCGGCGAAGCTGGCGCCGCTCACGTTCGCACCGTCCCAACGGTTCTCCCACAGCTCGCACTTCTCCAGCGTCACCCGCGAAAAGTTGGCATAGCGCAGGTTCGACTTCTTGATGAACGCACTGCAGAACCCGCTGCGCGCGGTGATCTGGTTCATGAAGCTGGCGTTGCTGAAATCCGCGCCCTGCGCGCGGCACTCGCTGATCTCCAGGCCCAACGCCTTGATGAAATTGAAGTGACACATGCTGATGTCGCAGCTGCGGAAACTGGCTTCCTTCAGCATGGCGCCGTTGAAGCGGCAGCCGGCGCGGCTGTCGGCATCGTAGAAGCTGCAGTTGATGAACTCGGTGGCGGTCAGGTCGGCACCGGAAAAATCGCATTCGTGGAACTGCTGGTCGACCACTTTCTGGCCGGTGTATTGGTTCGCGCCGATGCGCAGATTGCGGTGAACGGTGGGGGACATCAGGGATTCCATGCCAGGTGCCCCGCCATGATGCCGGGCTGGGAGAGCGATCCATAGACGTAGGCGCGGGCGGATTCACCGGCAGTCCAGCCGACCTGTGTCGCCCACGGCCATGTGCATGTTGTTGCACGTTTATGCACGAACGCGCAGACTTGCGGCATGAGCTCCGATCCCAGCCCCCTCCCCGCCCAGCGCACCCGGCAGATCCTCGAGGAACTGCGCCAGTTCGGCCGCGTGGTCGCCGCCGAACTGGCGCGCCGCTATGCCGTCTCCGAAGATTCGATCCGCCGCGACCTGCGCGAGCTGGCTGCGCAGGGCCTGTGCCAGCGTGTCTACGGCGGCGCCGTGCTGCCGCCACCGAAGGAACGCCCGCTGCGCGAGCGCCTGACCCGCGACCGCAGCGACAAGGCCGAGCTGGCCGCCCGCGTCTGCGCGCTGCTGCACCCCGGCCAGGTCGTACTGCTCGATGCCGGTTCAACCAACCTGGCTATCGCCCAGCAATTGCCGGCCGCCCTTGGCCTGACGGTGATCACCAACGCCCCGCAGATCGCCACCGCCGCCAGCATGCTCGAAGGCACCTCGGTGCAGCTGATCGGCGGGCGCCTGGCCAGCGGTGGCGGTGCGGTCGGCGCCGAGGCGTTGGCCCAGGTGCAGCGCCTGCGTGCCGACGTGTACCTGCCCGGCCCCTGCGCGGTGGACGGTGACACCGGAGTGTGGGCGATGGATGCCGAAGAAGCCACGCTGAAGCGCGCGATGGTGGCCTGCAGCAGCCGCATCATCGTCGCCGCCACCACGGAAAAACTGGGTGCCCGCGGCCACTGGCAGATCGCCAGCCTGGACGAAATCGACGACCTGGTGCTGACCACATCGGCACCACCGGCACTGGCCGCCCGCTTCCGCGCCGCCGGTATCGCGGTACACCCCACTCCGCCGTGAGCACACTTTCAATGTCCCTCCCCCACCGCGCGCGTGCCGAACAGCACGCGACCCGCGCTGCGTTCTTCATTCCCGGCTTCGCCACCGCGCTGTGGGCCACGCTGGTGCCGTTCGCCAAGGCGCGCACCGACATCAACGACGCCACGTTGGGCCTGGTGCTGCTCTGCCTCGGAGCGGGTTCGCTGCTGGCCATGCCGTTGTCGGGCGTGCTGGCCGCGCGCCTGGGCTGCCGCCGGGTGATGGTGGCCAGCAGCCTGCTGATCTGCCTGACGGTGCCCGGCCTGGTATTGGCCAGCTCGGCGTGGGCGCTGGGCCTGGTGCTGTTCGTGTTTGGTGCCGCCGTGGGTGCGATGGACTGCACGATGAACGTACAGGCGGTGATCGTCGAGCGCGAGGCACGGCGCGTGATGATGTCCGGCTTCCATGCCTTCTTCAGCATCGGCGGCTTCCTCGGCGCGGCCACAATGACCGTGCTGATGTCCGCGCAGCTGCCACCGCTGGCATCGGTACTGATCGGTGTTGCCGCCATGCTGCTGGTGATGCTGCTGTCGGCGTCGTACTGGCACAGCGAACGCATGTCCCATGACACCCCGATGCTGGCGATGCCACACGGCATCGTGCTGTTCATTGGCGTACTGGCCTTCGTCGCCTTCCTGGGTGAAGGCGCGATGCTGGACTGGAGCGCGGTGTTCCTTACCGATGTACGTCGCGTCGATGCCAGCCTGGCAGGCATCGGCTATGTGACCTTCACCCTGACCATGACCGTCGCCCGTCTGTTCGGCGATGCACTGGTCTCGCGCGTGGGACGCCAACGCGCGATCGTGTTCGGTGCACTGCTCGCTGCCAGCGGCGTACTGGTGCTGACCCTGGTCACGCCGTGGCAGATATCGTTGGCCGGATACGTGCTGGTCGGCCTCGGCTGCGCCAACGTCGCGCCGGCGCTGTTCTCGCTGGCCGGCCACCAGCACCACATGCCGGGCGCGCTGGCGATCACCGCCGTTTCCACACTGGGCTTTGCCGGCATTCTCGCTGGGCCGGCACTGATCGGTTTCGCCGCCAACCACTTCGGTCTGATCGCTGCGTTCATCGGCGTGGCCGTGGCCTTGCTGTTGGTGGCGGTGTCCACGCGCTGGCTGCGGGTCTGATCCGGTGCGTCAACGTCGCCTGCGCCGCAGCTTCATCCGCAACCGGCGGTAGCCGATCACCGCGGCCGTCGCACACAACGCCGTACCCGCAATGCTCAACAACAGCAGAAAAGCCAACCGGGCGGCGTTGAAGCGCAGCATCGCCGGCAGATCCCAGCTGTGCAGGAAGTAAAACAGCCAGCGCCCGACACGCTCGCGATGTCCCATCGTCAGCAGCGGGTCGCCGGTGGCCAGGTCGAGATAGACGCGCGTCGCCTCGGCATCACCGAAGTCCGCCACCGCCACCGGGAAGCGGCGTACGGCTGCACCGTTCATGGCTTCCGGTGCACGCGGGTAGAAGTACGCATCCGCAGCATGCTGGACCGCGAACGCCCGCATCGGCGCATCAGACATGGCGCGCGCCTTCTGCTGCAGCCAGCCCGCAGGCAGATACTGCAACACCCGCAACCCGCCTTCCGCGCTGGACACGATGCGGGATTCGCCCTTCCCATCCAGCAACACGGCGAACAGCTCACCGCCGATGCGTCGCCACTGGATCTCCACCGGCGTGAACCGCGCATCGTCGACTGCAGACAGCAATGCCGCCGGCTCAGCCAGCGCGCCATCCAGCGCCACCACATCGCCGCGATAACGCGCCACGTCGATCGCCCCGCGTGCACTGCTGAACACACCCAGCGGATTCATCGACATCAGCCCGCTGAAGATCCAGGTGAACACAAAGGCCGCTGCCATCAAGCCGATAAGGTGGTGCCAGCGCATCCACGACTCCACATACGGCGTCTTCGCGCCAGTGCGGTAGTGCCCGCGGAAGCGCCAGCGCCACACGCCCACCACGATGCCGCTGACGGCAGCCATCGTGCACAGGGCGGACAGCACGATCACCAGCCACGTCCACACCGGGTCGACCGACTGCATGCGCAGGAAGTACAGCCAGTGCAGCCATGCGCCCACGTAGTTCCAGCGCTGCTGCACGCGTGGTGCGTCCAGCACCACTTCACCCGTGTGCGAGGACACATACACATCCCCTGGCTGCGCACCCCCCACCTCGACCCGGTAAAGCGGCCGATGCGCATCCAGCGCGCGCGAATGGGTCCAGCGGTCCTCATCCACGCGCATCGCGCCAACGAAGGCCTGCCCACCGGCGAACTGCGCGGCCGACGCTTCGGCACGCTGCGCGGAAACCGGCAGCAGGGCTTGCCCGTTCTGCGCCGACCATGCGCCCCCGTGGCGACCACTACGCACTACATAAGCGGGCTCTCCACGCAGCGTCGTCAGCGCCACGCTTTCCGGCTCAGCCTGCACCGTCGCCGGCAATGCCGACAATCCAAGCAGCCCGTGTGCGTCGCCCAGGACCGGCAACGCCGCCAGGCGCTCGCCGGGCGTCAACTTCGGGTAACCAATGAACAGCATCACCATGCCGCTGACGAACCACAGCAGCATCAACAGGCATCCGCCGATGCCCAGCCAGCGGTGCACCAGATAGGTCCAGCGCTTGGCAGTGGATCGCAACGACATGGCCAGTGCCCTCAGAACCGATGGTCGACGGTGAACTCGACGCGCCGATCCGGTCCCAGCAGCCATTGGGTACTGGTGTAGTACGCCGTGGCGTAGTACGCCCTGTCGAACACGTTGAACAGGCGCGCGGACACGCGCGTGCGCGGCGCCGCCTGCCAGGTCAGTGCCAGGTCCGTGGTGCTGTAACCGGGCAGCTCCAGGGTGTTGGCATTGTCGGCGTAGCGCTTGCCGACGTAACGCACGCCCCCAGCCGCGCTCCAGTCTGGCAGAAACTGCCAGCTCAGCCAGACATTGGCCAGACGCTCGGCCACGTTCGGCGGCACGTTGCCATCGCGCGAGACCAGTACCGGTGGCGAACCGGTGGTTTCCAGGAAGTCCTCGAACCCGGCCTTCAGCACCGTGGCATTGGCATCAAGCGACCACCGCGGCGCGAAGGCCCAGTTCAACGATGCCTCGATACCGCGCGAGGTCTGCGCGCCCACCTGTACCCGGCGATCCGGTACCAGCGGATCGCGGCTGAGCAAGCCGGTCTTGCGGATGCGATAGGCCGCCAGGGTCCACTCGCCACCGTCAAACGCCTGCTTGAGGCCCACCTCGACCTGCCGCCCCTTGGCCAAGTCGAAGGCACCGTTGGCTGGGCTGATCATCAGCAGGCCGCTGACCGGGTCCGCCGCCTGTGAGTACTGCGCATAGAGGCTCAGCGTCGGCTGCAGCACGAATACGGTGCCTGCACGCCAGCCGGTGCTGCTGTAGGTCTTCGAGAATGCGCTCTGGCCGCTGATCAGATCGGTGCGGTCGATGTGCGCGCGGTCATGCCGCAACCCACCCAGCACCGACCAACGCTCGCTCAGCGTCAGGTGGTCTTCCACGAACAGCGCGTACTGCTCGGCACCGTTGCGATAGCGCGGCAGATTCGGCGCATCGCTGGCGAACTGGCCCGGCGCCGGATGGACCGGATCGACCGGGCCGGAGCTGCCGGCATAGGTATTGTTGGTGTGCTTGAAGTGCGCACGGTTGGCGTCCAGGCCCACGGCAAAGCTGTTCTGCACGCCACCCACGCTGCCCCGCACGCGCAGCGTCGAGTTCAGCCCGGTCTGGTCCTGGTTGTGGGTGATCTGGGTATTGCCCGAGCGGTCGATCAACCCGGTTCGCGGGTTGTAGACATAGGTCTCGGCATTGCGCCAGTCGCGCTGGCTGTCGATCTGGTAGACGCGTGTGCGCCATTCCACGTTCGAGGTCGGCGTCCACAGCGCATCCAGCTGGGTCCAGCGGTCGCGGTAGCGGATCTCGCTGTCCTCCACGTTGTAATTGCGGTGACGCAGCGCGTCCAATTGACGCCCATCCACCAACGGCGTACCGAAGTAGCGCATCGGTTTCTGGTGGCCCTGCGCATGGGTCAGGGTCAGCTTCAGGTCCGTGCGTGGCTGCCACAACAGTGCGCCGGAGAAGGTGGCATCACTGCTGCGCCCGCGATCAACCCAGCCACCGCTGTAGTTGCCGCTCACGTCGACTCGATAGGCCAGCTCCGGCGTCAGCGCGCCACCGCTGCCGAAGCCAAGGCGCGCGGTGTCCTCGCTGCCCACGGTCACGCTGATCTCGTTCTCGATGGCACCGCGCGAAGGCTTCTTCGGCACGATGTTGATCACCCCGCCAATGGCGCCATCGCCATGAATGACCGAGGCCGGACCGCGCAGCACTTCGATGCGCTCGATGGACCAGGTATCGAACGGGAACGTGATGCCCACGCCGCCGTACTGGCGCAGCCCGTCGTACAGGCGCATCACTGACGCGCCATCGGTGAAGCCACGGCTGGACAGCGCACTCAGACCGTTGCCCGGGTGCGGCATCGCACTGATCGCACCGGCGCGGCTGATCGCATCGTTGAGGTTGCTATCGCCGCGCTGCTCCAGTTGCTCGCGCGAAATCACCGTCAGGCTGGCCGGCGTCTGCAGAACGCTCAGGCCCAACGCAGAGCCTGCACTGGTGGTGGAGGACAGCTCGCCGCTGCGGGTATCGACCACGCGTACGGTATCCAGCGTGGTCGGTGGTGCCGCGTCGGCGGCAAGCAGGGGCGCGGCATGCAGGAGCAGCGCGCACAGGACAGGCAGCGTCGCCCGGCGCAGGCGCGCGGGGTTGGGGTTCGTTTTCATTTTTTCACGGCATGCAAGGCCACCCCGCAATGGCAGGGCAGCAATCAGAAAGGGACAAGCACGCGCGTGCGGGCGCCGGCCGTAGCCGGCAACCTCATGGAAGCACGATCAATGCACCGCGCGTGTGGCTCAGGCAGCCATGAAGGCCGGTGGCCCGCGCGCTCCCAATGTGCCGCTGACCCGCTGCGGCAACGCCTGCACCGCACCCTGCAACGCATGGCATATCGATACCACCGGTGCCAGCAGCAGCAATGCCGCCACCAGCAGGGTGATCAGCCGTGCGGCGATCAGGCAGTAGTCGCAGTCCACGCCCATTTCATGATCGGCGTGTGGATCGACAGCAGGCCTCGATGCCGCGTCGCCATGCTGCATCGCCATCGCATGATGGTCGTGATGGCCTTCCATCGCATGCTGCGCATGCTGGGAATGATCCATCGCCGCCACCGGCACAGCCACTGCAACGTGCCCCTGCGCCAGCCCGCGGCTCACCAGCGGGGCAAGCAGCACCAGCAGCATGGCTAGCCATGCCAGGGCCTGTAACCGGCGGTGGAGGACAGAACGACGCACCCCGCCATTCTACGGGCCCTCAACCAACCTTGGACCATGTTCAGGGTTTACCCCCTGCGACACGGTGACGCAGGCCTGTGCTGCCGGCCAGCTCGATGGGCACGCCCTGCCCCAGCGCTCTGTAGATCCACGCCTTGCGTGGATTCACCTCGCCCATCAACTCGCGTACTGCGCCACCCCATTGCCGAACGACCAGTTTTCCCTCTTCACTTCCACCAGGTTGATGAACACATCCTCGCGGCGGATGCCCACCGCCGCGTGCAGGCCATCAGCAATGTCGGCATACAGCGCCTTCTTCTGCTCCAGCGTGCGCCCTTCGTTCCAGGTGATCTGGATACAGATGAAACCGTCGGTGCGGGCCACGCCCAGGTAACCGGGATCGTAGATCAGCGTGCCGGGCTCGTGCTGCTGGAAGATCTGGAAGCGATCGTTTTCCGGCACGCCTACTGCGCGCATGGCCTGGTAGATGGTTTCACCGACGCGTTGCAGGTAGTCGGCGGATCTGCCTTTACGAAGATCGATGCGGGCAAGCGGCATGGTGGCACTCCGGAACGGGTGGGCACGGCAATGGCCCGAGAGTACGCCCGCCGGGAACCGCAGAACAATGCTTTGCGCGGATTACGGAATCCGGTGAATCGCGCCATCAACGATGGCGCCGGACGCTGCCTGCTGCAGGAAAGCCGCGTCGATGCGAAGGCAACAAAAAAGCCCCCATTTCTGGAGGCTTCTTTCGTTCTGCAACATGGTGGGCGGTACAGGGATCGAACCTGTGACCCTTGCCGTGTGAAGGCAATGCTCTACCGCTGAGCTAACCGCCCGGTGTGTTGCTGAGCCGCTCATTATAGGGGCTTTTCAGAGGCCGTCAACACTTTTTCACATTTGTATTCGCGGGTGTGTCGGGATGTGCAGCCGAGCATGGCTCGGCTCTACAGAACAGCAGGTCACGGGTGTTTCGATTGTTCCGCCCGCCATCGCCCGGCGCCACCGGAATCACATCGTATGGGTCGGCTTGTCCGAGCTGGTCAGGCCGGCCAGCAGGGTCTCGATCTTGTGCCGCACGCCCTCGCCCTCGACCCCCTCGGCCAGCTGCACACCGATGCCGGCGGTGCGGTTGCCCTGCGCGCCGGCCGGGGTCACCCAGATCACCTTGCCGGCCACCGGCAGGCGCTCGCTGGAATCGGGCAGGGTCAGCAGCAGGAACACCTCGTCGCCCAGGAAGTAGCGCTTGGGCGTGGGCACGAAGATGCCCCCATTCTTCACGAACGGCATGTACGCGCTGTACAGCGCGGCTTTGTCCTTCACAGCCAGGGACAGGATGCCCTGGCGAGCGTTGCTGGCACTCATCGATTTCCCCTTGCGGCAGGCCGCTCGTTCACCTTGTTCCAGGCCAGCAGCAACTCGACCACCGCAAGGTCTGCACGCACCGTGGTGCGCAGCAGGTCGCGGGTGCGGTTGGCCGCATCGAACCAGGCTGCAAGCTTGTGCAATCGCTCCGGCGTGGTCAAGGCATCGGTGCTGGCCTGGGCCAGCGCCAGGTCGGCGGCAAAGCGCAGGCGCAACGCCGCGTTGTCGTCGCCGCACCACTTCTGCGCCAGCTCCACCGCACCGGTCCTGCCGGCGGCCAGCTGTTCCAGCTCGCGGCCGACCTCGCGGCGCAGGCTCAGGCCGTCTTCGCGCAGCCAGTTGTCGGCCTGGCCGGGATGCCCGCGTGCAGCCTCCAGCGCTTCACGCGCCGAGGCCTCGCCATGGCCCTGCTGCTGCAGCCAGGCCAGCGCTTCGTGCTGCGGCGGCAGCTTGAATTCCAAGCGCTGGCAGCGACTGCGGATGGTCTGCGGCAGGCGTGCCGGGTCGCTGCTGATCAACCACAGGTAACGGCCGGGCTGCGGCTCTTCCAGAGTCTTAAGCAGTGCGTTTGCGGCCGAACGGTTGATCGCATCGGCCGGGTCGACGATCACCACCTGCGCCACGCCGTACTGCGGGGTCAACGCCAGCTTGTCGGTGATCTCGCGCACCTGTTCGATGACGATCTCGGTGCGCAGCTTGTCGCCGCTCTTGTTCGGAATGAAGCTGACCAGCTGCAGGTCCGGGTGTGTGCCCGCTGCGATCAGCTGGCGCGTGCGCGTGGCGTGGGCTGCATCGCCCTGCGCCAGCACGTGGTCGGCAAGCGCCAGCGCGACCTCGTGCTTGCCCAGCCCGGCCGGGCCGCAGATCAGCAGGCCATGACCGAGGCGACCGGCGTCGAGCGCGGCCACGGTCTGATCGAACGCGCGCTGCTGCCAGGGCGAAAACGTGCTCATGCGCCCTCCCCGTCCCGCAGCCAGCGCTCGACACGCGCGACCACATCGGCGGCCACGCGCGCCTGCTCCTGGCCCGCATCAATCAACGCGAAGCGCTTCGGGTCCTGCTGCGCACGGCCGCGGAACACTTCGCGCACGCGCTGGAAGAAATCGTCCTGCTCACTCTCGATGCGATCCGGCCACAGGTCGCGGCCGTTGGCGCGCGCGCGGCCCACTGCCACATCCACGTCCAGCAACAGCGTCAGGCCGGGAAGCAGGCCCACCGCGCGGCGCTCCAGATCGGCAATCCACTGCGGATCGAGCCCGCGACCACCGCCCTGGTAGGCATAGCTGGAATCGGTGAAACGATCACTCAGCACATAGGCACCGCGCTGCAGCGCCGGCTGGATCACCTGGCGCACATGCTGCGCCCGCGCGGCGAACACCAGCAGCAGTTCGGCTTCGGCACTGAGCGGTTCGGCGGCGATCTCGGCATCGGGCTTCAGTACCAGGCCGCGGATGCGCTCGGCCAGCGGTGTACCGCCCGGTTCGCGGGTCAGCACCACCTCGTGGCCGTGGCTGCGCAGGCAGTCACGGATGGCATTGATGGCGGTGGTCTTGCCCGCGCCCTCGCCGCCTTCCAGGCTGACGAAACGCGGGTGGCGAAGCAGCGCGGAACTCATTGCGCCGGGGTCTCCTGGGTACGTTGCTGGCGCAGCTGCTGCAGGTAGCGGGCCACTGCGGCGTTGTGCTGGTCCAGGCTGGGCGAGAACACGTGCGCTCCACTGCCATCGCCGACGGCGACGAAGTACAGCGCATCGCCGGCGGCCGGCTGTGCCGCAGCCATCAGCGCATCGCGGCTGGGCATGGCGATCGGCGTCGGGGTCAGGCCGGCACGGGTATAGGTGTTGTAGGGCGTATCGGTGGTCAGGTCGCGGCGGCGGATGTTGCCGTCGTAGGCCGCACCGATACCGTAGATCACGGTCGGATCGGTCTGCAGGCGCATGCCGATCTTCAGGCGGCGCATGAACACGCCGGCAATCTGCGGGCGCTCGCTGGCCAGCGCGGTTTCCTTCTCGATGATCGAGGCCATCGTCAACAGTTCGTAGGGCGTGTTGATCGGCAGGTCTGGCGCACGGCTTTCCCAGGCCTCGTCCAGCGCCTTCTCCATCGCGGCATGGGCACGCTTGAGCACGTCCAGGTCGCTGTCGCCGCGCTGGTAGACGTAGGTCTCCGGCAGGAAGCGGCCTTCCGGATGCTGGCCACCGAAGCCGAGTCGCTGCATCAGCGCGGCGTCATCCAGATTGTCGGTGGTGTGCAGCAGCGGCTCGGCGCGCTTGAGCGCGGCACGCAGCTGGCGGATGTTCCACCCCTCGACGATGGTGACGCGGTGCTGCAGCACCTTGCCGGCACGCATGCGCAGCAGCAGCTCGCGCGGGGTCAGTTCGCCACTGAGCGCGTACTCGCCCACCTTCAGCTTGCCGGCGGCATCGAGCTGGCGCGCCAGCAGCTGCCACTGGGTGTCCTGGCCCTCGTCCACGCCTGCGTCGCGCAGCTTGCGCAGCACGCTGTTCATGCCGTCGCCGCTGGCGATGACCACGCTTTCGGCGGTGGGGGTGATCGGGGCATCGGCGAAGCGGGTCTGCTGATAGAAGAACCACGCGCCCACGCCGGCCACGACGGCGGCCAGCACCACCACCAGCGTTACCACGAACAGACACCCGCGCTTGGCTCCCGCCATGGACTACCTCTGAACTCGATTCCGTCGTGCAGGATACCGTGCCGCTGGTGTGGGGTCATGACCGGGGTGGCGTCTCCGTGCCGACCAACGGTCGGCACCCACCAGAGGCCTTGACCGGCCGGCAGCTCAGCCCTGCTCGCCCAGCGCCCGCAGCAGGCCGCGCGCCTTGGCGCGGGTCTCGTCCAGTTCCTTGTCGGGGTCCGAATCCACCACGATGCCGGCGCCGGTACGGAAGCTCACCTCGTGGCCATCCACTTCGGCGGTGCGGATCAGGATGTTCAGGTCCAGGTCGCCATCGCGGTTCAGCCAGCCGAACGCGCCGGTATAGGCACCGCGCGGCACCTGCTCCAGTTCGCTGATGATCTGCATGCAGCGCACCTTGGGGCAGCCGGTGATGGTGCCGCCCGGGAAGGTGGCGGCGATCACCTCGCCGGGCGTGACCTCCGGGCGCAGGTGGCCGCTGACGTTGCTGACGATGTGGTGCACGTGCGCGTAGCTCTCCACGGTCATCAGTTCATCCACCACCACGGTACCGGGCAGGCAGATGCGGCCCAGGTCGTTGCGCTCCAGATCGATCAGCATCACGTGCTCGGCACGCTCCTTGGGATGGCCGACCAGTTCCTGGATGCGCGCGGCATCATCGTCACCCTCGAAGCGTGGCCGCGTACCTGCGATCGGACGGGTCTGCGCATGACCGGCATGCACCGACACCAGCCGCTCCGGCGAGGAGCTGACCACATGACGGCCGTGCGCGCTGAACAGGCCGGCGAACGGCGCCGGGTTGGCGCGGCGCAGCTGTGCATACAGCGCCTGCGGGCTGACCGGCGCGGCGAACTGCGCGCTCCAGCGCCGCGACAGGTTCACCTGGAACACGTCGCCGGCGCGCAGGTACTCGATCACCCGGCGCACGCCGTCGGTGAAGCGCTGCGGCGCGTCCTCGCCCACCGACTGCGGCGGCTGCCAGCCCTGCCCTGCTTCGGGCAACGCCGCCGAGGCCAGTGCCACCAGCGCATCCAGCAATACCTGCTCACCGGCTTCGGCGATGACGAAGCTGGCGTCGTTCTGGTGGTCGTGCAGCACTGCAGCCGGGCAGCGCAGCGCCAGCGCGGTCGGGCGGCCGTCATCGCGCGCACGCGCCGGCAGCACCGGCTCGATCTGGCTGGCCACTTCATAGTCCAGCATCAGCGCCCAGCCGCCGCGGAACGGCAGGCTGTGGCTGCCGTCGTGCGACAGGCGCTCGGCCTGCCAGGCGCGATCCAGCGCCTGCAGGAAGCTGCCAGGCTGCACGGTGCCATGCAGGTCGCGCACCTGGCCGTCGGCGTCCAGCCGCAGGCCCTCGCCCTGTGCGGCCAGCAGCAGGCTCCAGCGGCCCTGGGCAGTGCCCGAGGCGGTGGATTCCATCAGCAGCGGGAAGCGCGCCGGATCGTGCTGCTGCAGCGCCAGCAGGTCGATCGGGTGCGGCAGCGGGTGGATCAGCGGTGCGTGGGTCATGGTGGCCAGTTCAGGGGTTCAGATGCACGGAAGCCGCCTTGCGGCGGCTCCGTGGTGCACGGCGTTGATCCGATTCTGCGGACGCCGAACGGTAGAGTCGACTGTTAGTCGACTATCGCGCGCAGCGCGGGAATTTGGCTTCCCGCGAAGAGCAGTCGACTAACAGTCGACTCTACAACCTACCGCACCGGTCAGACGCGCTTGAAGATCAGCGTGCCGTTGGTGCCGCCGAAGCCGAAGCCATTGGACATCACCACGTCCACCTTGGCTTGGCGTGCTTCGTTGGGCACGTAGTCCAGGTCGCAGCCTTCGCCCGGCTGTTCCAGGTTGATGGTCGGCGGAATGATGTTGTCCTGCAGCGCCATCACCGAGAAGATCGCTTCCACGCCGCCCGCGGCACCCAGCAGGTGGCCGGTCATCGACTTCGTGGAGCTGACCATCATCCTGTAGGCGTGGTCGCCGAAGGCGGTCTTCATCGCCATGGTCTCGCCCAGGTCGCCCAGCGGCGTGGAGGTGCCGTGCGCGTTGAGGTAACCCACCTGTTCGGGGGTCACGCCGGCATCCTTCATGGCCATGACCATGCAGCGCGCGGCACCTTCGCCGTTCTCGCTCGGGGCGGTCATGTGGTACGCGTCGGAGCTGGCACCGAAGCCCGCCAGTTCGCAGTAGATCTTCGCGCCGCGTGCCTTGGCGTGCTCGTACTCCTCCAGGATCAGGATGCCGGCGCCGTCGCCCAGCACGAAGCCGTCACGGTCCTTGTCCCACGGGCGCGAGGCCTGTTCCGGGGCGTCGTTGCGGGTGCTCATGGCCTTCATCGCGCAGAAGCCGCCCAGCGCGGTCGGCGACGAGCCACGCTCTGCACCACCAACCACCATCACGTCGGCATCGCCGTACTGGATCATGCGCATTGCGGTGCCGATCGAGTGGTTCGAGGTCGCGCACGCCGACACCGCCGAGAACGACGGGCCCTTCAGGCCGGTGATGATGCTCAGCTGGCCCGGCAGCATGTTGATGATGGTCTTGGGCACGTAGAAGGGCGAGATCTTCTTGCCCTCGTGGAACTCGATGGTCTGCTCTTCGATGCCGAGCAGGCCGCCGATGCCGGCGCCGACGATGGCACCGATGCGCTCGGCATTGGCGTCGGTGATCTCCAGGCCCGAGTCGTGCAGGGCCATGAACGAGGCACCGAGGCCGTAATGGATGAACGGGTCCATCTTCTTGGCATCCTTGCCGCTGACCCGATACTTGCCGAACAGTTCGTTGTCGGCGGTGATGTCGAATCCCTTGACCTCACCTGCAATCTTGGTGGTGAACCGATCCACGTAGGCATCAGCAACGTTGGTCAGCGGACCGATGCCCGAACGGCCGTGGGTGATGCCTTCCCAGCTGCTGGCCAGATCATTGCCCAACGGCGAGACGATACCCAGGCCGGTTACGACGACGCGACGTTTCATTGCTGTTTCTCCTGACCCGGATGGTTTCTACGGGTAACTCGGTTTGCTTCGATGTGATGCCCAAACACACGGGGCCGCAACTGCGGCCCCATGGGGTGCGGTGCGCGGCGAGGATGAGTTCGCACGCGCACTGCCGTCTGACATCAGGCCTTGACGTGGGCCTTGACGTAGTCGATGGCGGCCTGCACGGTGCTGATCTTCTCGGCTTCTTCGTCCGGGATCTCGCACTCGAATTCTTCTTCCAGGGCCATCACCAGCTCGACGGTGTCCAGCGAGTCAGCGCCCAGGTCATCGACGAACGATGCGCTGTTGGTGACTTCTTCTTCCTTGACGCCAAGCTGTTCGACGACGATTTTCTTGACGCGTTCTTCGATGGTGCTCATGGGATCTCGCTCCAGATGGAGTTGTGGTTCAAAAGTGGTCGCCATCAAAGGCGATGGCCGTGGGATAGTGTAGTGGAAACCGGCGCGGCCTTGCATCGCAGCAAAAACCTCAGCAGATCAACCACTTGCGGCGCAATCCCTGCGCCCCTTGCTTACGGCATGTACATGCCGCCGTTCACATGGAGGGTTTCGCCGGTGATGTAACCGGCAGCCGGGCTGGCCAGGAAGGCCACCGCATGGGCGATGTCCTCCGGCGAACCCAGGCGTTCGAGGGCGATGTCGTTGATCAGCGCGGTGCGCGCTTCTTCCGGCAACGCCTTGGTCATGTCGGTATCGATGAAGCCGGGCGCGACCACATTGACGGTGACACCGCGCGAACCGATTTCCTTGGCCAGCGACTTGCTGAAGCCGATGATGCCGGCCTTGGCGGCCGCGTAGTTGGCCTGGCCGGCATTGCCGGTGACGCCCACCACCGAGGCGATGTTGATGATGCGGCCCTTGCGCGCCTTCATCATGCCGCGCATGACCGCCTTGCTGGTGCGGAACACGCTGGTCAGGTTGGTGTCGATGATCGACGCCCAGTCCTCGTCCTTCATGCGCATCAGCAGGTTGTCGCGGGTGATGCCGGCATTGTTGACCAGGATCGAGATCGGGCCGAACTCCTTGGCGACCCCGTCCAGCACGCTGTCCAGCGCGGCAGCGTCGGTGACGTTCAGCGCGCGGCCGTGGCCGCCGTGGACAGCCAGGCGCTCGCCGATGGCGGCGGAACCGGATTCGGTGGTGGCGGTGCCGATGACGGTGGCGCCCTGGGCGGCCAGCAGATCGGCGATGGCGGCACCAATGCCACGGCTGGCACCGGTGACCAGTGCGATTTCACCCTGCAGGGGCTTGCTCATGATGTTTTCCTCAGGCTGGGGCGGCCGCCGCACCCGCGCCGCGTGCAGCGGCCACCGGTACGATCGGCAGGAACAAGGGGGATCAGGCCGACCATGCCTCGCGGGCGGTTTCGAAATCGCCCGGGGTGGCCAGCGAACGGCCGTCGATGGCCTTGTCGATACGCTTGACCAGGCCGGTCAGCACCTTGCCCGGGCCACACTCGGCGATCTGGGTGATGCCACGGCCGGCCAGCGCCTGCACGCACCCGGTCCACTGCACCGGCTGGTACAGCTGCTGCACCAGCGCGGTACGGATGGCGTCGATACCGTCATGCACCTGGGCATCGACGTTCTGCACCACCGGCAGCTGCGGCGCCCGCCAGGACAGGCCAGCCATTACTTCGGCCAGGCGGTTGGCAGCTTCGCGCATCAGCGGGGTGTGCGAGGGCACGCTCACGGCCAGCTTGACCGCCTTGCGCACGCCCTTCTCGGCCAGCAGCGCCAGCGCACGGTCGACCGCGTCGGCGTCGCCGCCGATCACGATCTGGCCCGGCGAATTGAAGTTGGCCGGCACCACCACCTGACTGCCTGCCGCTTCAGCGCAGACGTCCAGCACCAGCTGGTCTTCGGCGCCGAGCACGGCAGCCATGGCGCCGACACCGGCCGGTGCGGCTTCCTGCATCAGCTGGCCGCGCAGGCGCACCAGGTGCGCGCCGTCATGCAGGCTCAGCGCGCCAGCGGCGACCAGGGCGGTGTACTCGCCCAGGCTGTGACCGGCCAGCACCGACGGGCGCGGACCGCCCACGGCGTTCCAGGCGCGCCACACGCCGATGCTGGCGGCCAGCAGGGCCGGCTGGGTGTATTCGGTACGGTTGAGCATTTCCTCCGGGCCACCCTGGGACAGCGCCCACAGGTCGACGCCGGCACCATCGGATGCCTCGGTGAAGGCTTCACGCACCTGCGGGTGCAGTTCGGCCAGCTCGGCCACCATGCCCACAGACTGCGAGCCCTGGCCGGGGAAGACAAAAGCGAGGGTGGATACGGTCACGCGGTCATCCGCTTGTTGCAATCGAAGCGGGCCATGATAAGGGCGAATCCGCCGTGTCGTCTGTACGTGCGCGTATGCAGGCGTATGGAGCGCGGCCGGGCAAGCGCGACGGGGTCAGATCCCTTTTCCGCAGGAAAAGGGCTCCGACCCTATCAGCCATCAGCAGAACAGCTGCAGGACGTCCAGATCGCCGTCGGCGAGGAAGTCCACGCACAGGCCCACCAGCATCAGTACACCCGCGGTGCTGGCGCCATGGGTGATGAAGATCGAATGCGCCAGCGCGCGCGCTGAACGGCCCAGCTTCATGCACACCCGAGCGAGACTGCGCAGGCGGCCGCTCACCGCATGCACGTGCTCGCGCACCGGCGCCTGGGCGTCGCCCATCGCCTCGGCCATCATCGCCTGAAGCTGCTCGGGGCGGTCGGCGTAGTACTTGGCCACGCCGTAGCCGAACATCAGCCAGTCGCGGGCCTGCGCTTCGGACAGATCCATCACTTCCAGCGGATCTTCCTCGAAATCGATGAAGCCCACCTTCTGCCCGTCCCAGGTGAGGTTGCGCGGCAACGGCTGGCCGAAATAGGCCCCATGAGCGTGCGCTTCGGCGATGGCCTGCATCGCGGCCATCACCAGCCGATCGCGGCCGGCATCATCCGCCTCACGCAGGCAGGTATTGAATGAGCTGCCGTTGTCGCCGATCACCAGCGCAGCATGGCCGCTGCCGAGCACGTCGGGCACGTTCACGCCCTGCGCCTGCAGTTCTCCCAGGCGACGGGCTTCGGTTTCGCGGGCGGCGTCACCGCCACGGTGCGGTGGCGGACGCAGGGCGTCGAGATGGAATCGGCGGGCAACAAAATTGAGCAGGCCCAGGGCCAATGCGCGGCTTCCCTTGCCGTACTGCTTCAGCCAGGCGCGCTGCCCTTCGATGACGATGGGCTCAACCATGACGGGTACTCCTATAAACGCGTTACGGCCCCAGAGGGGCCGTAACGACAAGCTTCACATTGTCGTAACTTGCGCTATCAATAGCGCAGCAGGGCAGAACCCCACGTGAAGCCGCCGCCGAAGGCTTCCAACAGCAGCAACTGGCCGCGCTCCACGCGGCCCGAACGCACGGCGGCATCCAGCGCCAGCGGCACCGAGCCGGACGAAGTATTGCCATGCTTGTCGACAGTCACCACCACCTGGTCCATCGACATCTCCAGGCGCTTGGCGGTGGCTTCGATGATGCGCAGGTTGGCCTGGTGCGGAATCAGCCAATCCAGGTCGGACTTGTCCAGGCCGTTGGCGGCCAGGGTCTCGTCCACGACCGAGTCCAGCGCCTTGACGGCGTACTTGAACACGTCGTTGCCCTTCATGTTGATGGTGCCGCCACCGTTGGCACCGTCCTTGAAACCGGTCGAGACGCCCACCGGGTTCCACAGCAGCTCCTTCTTGCTGCCGTCGGCATGCAGGTGGGTGCTGAGGATGCCGGTTTCTTCGTCGGCCTTGAGCACGACGGCGCCGGCGCCATCGCCGAACAGCACGCAGGTGGTGCGATCGTTCCAGTCGACCATGCGGGTCAGCGTTTCGGTGCCGATCACCAGAACGTGCTTGCAGTCGCCGGAACGGATGAACTTGTCGGCCACGCCCAACGCGAACACGAAGCCCGAGCAGGCGGCGTTGACGTCAAAGGCAGGGCACCCCGCAACACCGAGCTTGGCCTGGATCAGGCACGCAGTGGAGGGGAAAATGAGGTCAGGCGTGGTCGTGCCGACCACGATCATGTCGAGCTGGGAAGCGTCGATACCGGCCGCTTCAAGTGCACGCAGCGCGGCCTGGTAGCCGAGGTCGCTGGTGGTTTCGCCTTCGGCTGCAATGTGCCGTTCACGAATTCCGGTGCGCGACTGGATCCACTCATCCGAGGTTTCGACCATTTTTTCCAGGTCGGCGTTGGTCAGGACTTTTTCCGGCAAATAGCTACCGGTGCCCGCGATCCTCGAATAGATCCGCTTGCTCATCATGTTTCCTGTTGCGCGGGCCGCCGATCACCGGCACGCCCGGGAAAGAAGGCAAAGGCCGCTGCCCGGGGGCAGCGGCCTTCCCGGCACATCAATCTTCTTCGACAGCCGAGGTCTTGGTCTGGATGACCTTCTTGCCGCGGTAGAAACCGTCAGCAGTGATGTGGTGACGCAGGTGCACTTCGCCGGTGGTCGGGTCGGTCGACAGCTGCTTGGCGCTCAGGGCGTCATGCGAACGGCGCTGGCCGCGGCGGGACGGGGTAACACGGGATTTCTGCACAGCCATGGGATTGCTCCAAACTCGGTTCGTTTTGCTTCGTCGTATCGTCGCGCAGGACGCCAGCGCCCAGCACACTTTCGCTTTCGCCGCAGCCGCCGACGACAATCCGGCTGCTATTGTTTCTTCAATGCCGCCAACGCCGCGAACGGATTGGCTTTCTTTGTTTCTTCTTCGCTTGGCGCCCAGTCCTTGTCGACTGCTTCACCGTCGGGCGACAGCGGTACCACCGGCACCGCCAGCACCAATTCGTCCTCGACCAGATCCAGCGGCTTCAGCTGGCCATCTTCCGGCACCAGCAACGCCTCGTACTCCTCCGGCAGGGACGATTCCTCGTCCTCGTCGCGGATCAGGCCAAGCCTCTGGGTCACCTTCACCGGCAACAGGAATCGCTGCATGCTGCGCTGACAGGTCAGCGGCAACGCGGTGTCGATGGTCAGTTCCACATAGGATACCCGCAGGACTTCGTCGCGACCGAATTCAAGCGAGTAGGAACACTCGCCGTCGGTATCTGCGACCAGCCCCTGCAGGCGGGTCAATTCAGCCAGGGAAACCTGGCCGTCGAAGCGCCTACGCGCTACGACCATTCGCCAAGCATCCAGCGATTCGGGCACGTTCGCGGACATAAGCCGCTGAATACTAAGGATCGGGGCGGCGGCTGTCAAATGCCCGCCATACAGGACTTGCCGCTGGCGCTGCGCACGGGCCAGACTGCCGCGCCCTGCCCCGGAATTGTCGCATGTCACTGGTACTGGCCTCCACCTCCCGCTATCGCCGCGAGCTGCTGCAGCGGCTGGGCCTGCCCTTCGACTGCGCACGCCCGGAGGTGGATGAAACCCCTTTGAACGGCGAGGCCCCGCTGGCCGTGGCCACGCGCCTGGCCACGGCCAAGGCGGCCGAGGTAGCGGCCCGCTACCCGGGCGCCTGGGTGATCGGCTCGGACCAGGTGGCGAACCTGAACGGGCAGCCGCTGGGCAAGCCGGGCACGGCCGAGACCGCCTGTGCGCAGCTGGCGGCGATGTCCGGGCAGACGGTGCGCTTTCATACCGCCATCAGTCTCATGCGCGACGGAGAATCATTCAGCGCCGTGGATCTCACCGAGGTCCGTTTCCGCACGCTGGGCCAGGAGGAGATCGCCCGCTACGTGGCCGCCGAACAGCCGCTGGACTGCGCCGGCAGCTTCAAATGTGAGGGCCTGGGCATCAGCCTGTTCGAAGCGATCGACAACCGCGACCCCACCGCGCTGATCGGCCTGCCGTTGATCGCGCTGTGCGGGCTGCTGCGCAGGGCCGGCTTCGCCCTGCCGTGAGGGCGGCACACTGATTGCCGGCACCGATTGCGGAAACAGGCCGGGCCTGGACCGGGCAGGACCCAGACCGGGTAGAGCCGACTGTCAGTCGACTATCGCGCGCAGCGCGGGGTTTTGCCGGCGGCCGGAAGAGCAGTCGACTAGAAGAGCAGTCGACCAACAGTCGACTCTACCAACGCGGAGCACCCGACCAACCTGGAGCATGCGACCAACCTGGCACGCGCAACCAACCCGGAGTACGCGACCAACCTGGCGCGCCACCGACCTGGACCGCGCGCCGTCTCAGCGCCTGCGCACCTCGAACGGCTGCTCCTGCCATTCCTCCACGCTGCCATCGCGGCCGTACAGGCGCAGGCCCAGCCAATGCCGCCCGGGCGCCAACGTGGCCGTGTCGAACGCGGCATCGAAGCCGACCGCCGGATGCTGCGGGTCGGTGCTGTCCGGCCAGGTCTGGCGCACGTCGAATGCACGTCCATAGCGCGCGTCGCCGACCGAGCGGCCATCAACCAGCACTTCAACCCGTGCCAGGCCGACACCGTCCTTGAATGCCCATCCCTTGATGGCCAGCGTACCGGACACGTTCTCGCCATTGGACGGCGCATCCAGCCACGCCATCGCCGGAGTCACGCATGGACCCGGTGCGCGCTGCGCCGGCAGCCGGAACAGCAGGAATCGCTGGAATCCATGGTCATTGCTGACCACCCGCGGCGCCGGCAACGGCCCCACCTGTTCGCAGATGGCGTGATAGCGCGCCAGCAGATCGCGGTAGCGCTGATCGCTGGGCGACAGCACCAGCAGCTTCGGTGCGGAGCGCTCGCCCTCATGCAGCAGACCCCACTGCACCAGCTGCGCGGTGCGCCCATGCTTGTCGTTCAGCGGGTGCGGCAGCACTTCAATGTTCCCGTTGCCCAACTGGAAGCCCAGCTCGGCCCCCACCTTGAAGTTCCCCGCCAGCACCTGCGTGCCTGCAGGCATCTGCTGGAGTTCTTCGCGCACGGCCACCGCCAACGGCTGCCAGCCGGCGAAATTGCGCGGGTAATACTTGCTGCCCACCAGCTGCTCGCGCAGCGCAGGCGTGGACGCCATCAGGTAAAAGCCGAACGCCAGCACCATGCCAGCGCCCGCCAGCCACCAGCCGGTGCGCCGCAACCAGCGCGGCCAGCCGTTGAGCACCACCGGCACCGCCACCAGCAGGGCCAGGTAGCCCGGCAGCGGCCAATGGAAACTGATGCGTTCGACATCGGTGAAGAAGCCGAGCACGAAGATGCCCAGCGTGGATACGCCACCGACCAGGCCGAAGTAACGCCACTGCGCGCGTGCGCCGCCGCCCCTGCGGGTACCGGCCAGCGCCACCTTCCACATCGCCATGCACAGGATCGGGGTGACCAGCATCGGCTGGATCACCAGGAACCACAGCCCGTTCCATTCGAACGTCCACGGATGGCGCTCAACCACCTGGAATTTCAGGCCCGCATCGTGGTTGTCCGCGTTCCATGCCAGCAATGGCAGCCACGCCATCACGCCCACGGCCAGCGCGACCCATACGCGCGGATCGGCCAGCATGCGTCGCCCCTGCGGCAGCGCCAGCAGCGCGATGAAGCCAACACCGATGACACCGATGAAGCGGTAGTGGCTGAGCGCACCGATCGCCAGACCCAGCGCCAGCTTCATCGCCGAGGATGCATCAACGTTGTGCAGCAGCCGTGCACCGGCGTGCAGGCAGATCACCGCCGCCAGCGCCATGGGCACATCCGGCACCGCCAGCAGGCCCAGCGTCGCCGACAACGGCATCAACAGCGTGAGGCTGCCCGCCTGCCAACCGGCCACGTTGCCGAACCAGCGCGTGGCCGTGCGCACCACCAGCAGCGGCAACAGCGCACCGATGGCCAGGAACGGCAGGCGCAACGCGAGCACATGGTGGCCACCGATCTCCACACCCAGGCGCGCCAGCCATGCGGTCAGTCCGGGAAGGTCCGAATATGCAGCGGCCAGATGCTGGCCTTCCTGCCAGTAGAACGCCTCGTCAACGAACAGTGGCAGGCGCGCAGCCACCACCAGCTTGGCCGCTGTGACCAGCGTCCATAACCAGAGAAATATTGTCCGCGCGCGCTGTTCGCCTTGCATTGCTCTATGGATAATCGAATGGATTCCAGACCTGAGACGATCATGCCAGCCTCGTCCCCCAATCCCAGCATGCTAACCGATCAACTGCGCCAGGCCCTGCGGGAGGCACAGGATCAGGTCAATGCACTGGTGCTGGGCAAGGTGCCGGAAGTCAGGCTGGCCTTTGTCGCCCTGCTTTCCGGTGGCCATCTGCTGATCGAGGATCTGCCTGGCCTGGGCAAGACCACGCTGGCGCATGCGTTGGCCAGCAGCCTGGGGCTCAGCTTCCAGCGCGTGCAGTTCACGTCCGACCTGCTGCCTGCCGATGTACTCGGCGTCTCGGTGTACGAGGCCGGAAGCCGGCAGTTCCAGTTCCATCCGGGCCCGGTGTTCACTCACGTGCTGTTGGCCGATGAGATCAACCGTGCGCCGCCGCGCACGCAGAGTGCGCTGCTGGAGGCGATGGCTGAACAGCAGGTCACGCTGGATGGGCAGACCCATCCCCTGCCCGATCCGTTCTTCGTGATCGCTACGCAGAACCCGGTGGACCTCTCCGGTACGTTCCCGCTGCCGGATTCGCAGCTGGACCGTTTCCTGCTGCGACTGGCAATGGGCTACCCCAGCGCGCAGGCCGAACGCGAACTGCTGCGCGGCACCGACCGTCGTGACCTGATCGCACGTGCTGTGCCGAAACTGGACGACACCCAGGTACGCGCGCTGCGTGAAGCCGTCGGCCAGGTCCATGCCAGCGATGCACTGGTCGATTACGTGCAGGCCCTGCTGACCCGCAGCCGTCAGCACGCCGGCGTGCGCGTGGGCCTGTCACCGCGTGCAGGCCTTGCGCTGCTGCGCGCGGCCAGGGCGCATGCACTTCTGCTGGGCCGCGGCCACGTAGTGCCCGAGGACGTGCAGACCCTGTTCGTGGCCGTGGCCGGTCACCGCCTGGTGGCCGAA